>JAUIBX010000032.1 GCA_030427595.1 Bacteriovoracia bacterium
AGTTTCGCAGGCTGGATATGTTCATGCACCTCATCCCACTGTTCTTCCCGACCCTCACGCAGGGATTTGGTCACGTTTTGAAAAACCACAATTTCCTGGAGATCGCTCAAGGCTTGGCTTTGGTACCGACCTTGCTCGTCCTCAGTCGGTTCAAGGGACAGAAACCGGTGATGAGTGGGCCCTTCAAGGTGGGGTTCGTGTGGGATACACAATGGATGATGGAGACGTAAGCTTTCATCTCATTCATCATGTTGATCGCAATTTTCCTATTGTGGGGACCCATCGCTACACAACTGTTTCTCCCGGTCAGCTGGTTCCCAATGATGTGGCGGCCTTTAGAAATAGTCCCACTCCCTATTACTTTCGAAAGACTCAAGTGGGCGGTACTCTTCAATACGCCCTCTCTAATGCTCTCATCAAATTCGAAGGGGCCTATCGTGTCTTTCAAGATGACCTCAAAATACTCACGGCCGAAGGAGCTCAGGCCGGGCTTCAAACCCTTTCCACCCGAGGACTGCAGTCTCCGGTAGATCACGGAGAAGTCGCCTTGGGTCTTGAGTACACCCTGCCTTTTAGCTTAGATGGTGCCGACACCTCACTCTTCATTGAAGGGGGGACCATTCTTGGAACGACTCAGCTTGAGCGCTCACGCCTAGGTGCCTTCCAAAGAGATGTCCTTTTTGGTGTGCGTCATGCCTTTAATGATGTGATGGGATCAGAAGTTTTTGTGTCCATGATCCATGATCTGGAAAGAGATAACGAAAGGTTATACAATTTCTCTTATAGTAGAAGATTGAGTGACCTTTGGAAGATCAGCTCCGGGCTAAGAATCTATGATGCTAAACAGAAGGGGACAGTGGCCCGTGGTTTAGAAGTTCTAGATGGAGCCCACCACTTCCTTATCAATCTCACTCGCTTCTTTTAATAGAGTAGAGTCAAGGAAGACACCTCCATGAGTTATCAGATAGAAGATGGGTTTGTGACTCGTTTCACCAACCTTATTAAGAAGTATAGTAAGGCCTCCTTTTTTACTTCCCTGATTTTCATCGCTGCCTTAGCACCTGGACTTCGCTTATTTTCAGAAAAGTATGATGTACGTATTTGGTTTCGTGAAACTGATCCTCTCATAAAGACGCTTAATTCTTTTGAGCGTCAGTTTGGAAATGACGAAAGTGTCGTGGTTGTCATGCACGCTCCTGAAGGAATTTTTACTCCTGGGCCGGCCCAAGCTCTAAGAGAAATTACTGAAGAGATGTGGAAAGTCCCAGAAGTGATTCGGGTGGAGAGTCTCTCCAATTACAATTACACCTACGCCATTGATGATGACATTATCGTGGAGCCTTTTTTCTTAGAGCCTGGCGAGGAGATGGATCAAAGCTATCTCAATGACCGCAAGGAAAAGGCCTTGTCTCATAAAGTGATGCCCAACTACTTAGTGAGTGAAGACGGAAAAGCTGCGATGATCTTTGCGAGGCTTATTCCGACTCTTGATGGTTCACCCAATTATGAAGTGATCGTGGGGAAAACCCAGGAGCTTGTCGATAAATATAAAGAGCGTAAAGATATTGAACTTCATATTATTGGTGAGGCCGCTGTCAATGATGCCTTTAGAAGTGTCGCCAACTCTGATGCGGCCATTTTTCTTCCAAGCCTCTTTGCCCTTATCATCATTTATCTTCTTTTAACTTTTCGTTCCTTTGTCGCCATGCTCTTTCCATTTGGGGTGACGATCATCTCTCTCGTCACGACACTTGGGCTCGCTTTCATGATGGGCTTTAGTTACAACAACATCCTTTCCATTCTTCCGGCGATTCTCATTGCCATTTCTATTGCAGATAGTGTGCATATCTTGGTGACCTATTTTAATTTTCGCGGTGGTGGCATGGGCAATGAGGATGCAGCTTACTACGCTCTTCATAAGAACCTTATTCCAACTTTTCTCACTAGTGTTTCTACAATGATTGGTTTCTTTAGTTTGACCTTAACGGAACTGGTTCCTGTACGTCAGCTAGGGATTCTTGCAGGGATTGGTTGTTTCTTTGCTTGGTTAACAACTATCTTCTTTATGTGTCCCATGCTCTTTTGGATTCCCTTTAAAGTTCCCAAACACTTTAAGTCTTTGACAGGAAAGAGTGAAGATGGGGTAAACCCTTATGCCGCCAAGCTTGTCGATAAGATTGATGCTAACAAAGGTAAGATGATTATTGTGATGGTGGTCTTTGCCGTGGTCTCTCTCTTTCTCTCTACTAAGATTAATATCAACTCAAATCCCTACGAATACTTCAATCAGAGGCAGGCCATTCGTAAGGCCAATGACTTTGTTAAAGAGGTCTTTGGGGGCAACACCGGTCCAGAGTTTATTATTGATAGCGGTAAGGACGAAGGGATAAAAGACCCCGCTTTTTTAAGGAAGGTCGAGGCCTTCAAAAATAAAGTCGATGCGCTTCCTTATGTGAATAAGACCGTTGATATTATCGATATCGTCAAAGATATGAATAAGAACCTCTATGGCGGCAAGGAGAGTGAGTACCGCTTACCTGAAACTCAAAATCAGGTGGCAGAACAGCTCTTTCTTTATTCTATGAGTCTACCTCAGGGCATGGACCTTAATAACCGCATGACCCTAAAGAAGGATAAAATGCGCATGTCTGTCCTTTGGTCCATTTATGATACTAAAGGCTGGCTAAAGCATATTGGAGAAATTGAAAAAATGGGCCGTGATATGGGCCTAGAAATTGAAGCGACCGGGAAGTTCTATCTCTTTCAACGAATGATGGATTATGTGGTGTTAACCTTTGTGAAGTCCATCACCATGGCGATGTTCCTCGTTGCCCTTCTTATGATTGTGATTTTTAGAAGTTTTAAAATTGGTCTGATCTCTCTCATTCCGAATGTCTTACCCCTTGTTCTTGGTGGCGCCATTATGGTTTTAGGAAAAGTGGATCTCAATATCGGTTCCGCTCTGGTCTTTTCAGTGTGTTTGGGAATTGCGGTGGATGATACCATTCACTTTTTGAGTAACTACTATCGTCTTAAGAAAGAGGGCATGGCCGAAAGAGAAATCATGGGGACCATTTTTACTTACACTGGCTCGGCCTTAGTGGTGACGACAGTTATTCTTTCTTCTGGCTTTGGAATTTATTATTTTGGTGATTTTATTCCCAATGAGAATTTTGGGATGTTATGTGCGTTGGTTTTAACGGGAGCGCTCTTAATAGATATGTTCTTCTTGCCGGCGCTTTTGATGTGGCTTTCGGAATTTAAAAGTAAGAGAGGCGCCGGGGCAGATGATCGACCTTGATCGCCTTTATACCCCGGCGTTCTATCCAGCAGTTTGAGGAGCCTAAGCTGCCCAAACTTCCTTGGTCCAAGTTGATTTCGTATCCTCCACCCACTTCTTTTCGCGAAGTTGGGTGTGGACAAAGTTCTCTAGTTCTTCTGGAGAAGAAACATCGAGCCATAAGGTCATGTCCCAATCGCCCATCGTTGACCATGCCCACTTCACTTCACTCCAGTCCTTTAACCATGACCAGTTGTCTCCTTGAGGGGCATCTTTATTCCACTTTACTTGTACTTGGGCGGTCCATTTTCCTGACATCATTTCTCCTTAAGTTTGAATGTACCCTCCCATCGGCAGGGCTGAATGAGGCCTTGGCCTTTCAAAGCGTTTCATACTTGAGGGGCAAATTCTGCGCTTCATATTTCTAAATACGACGTATTTACTTGAAATCATGACGAAAATTTGTGCTTTTTGACCATAAAGAAGCCAGAATCTTCACATTTAAATTTGTAAGGTATGGAAAATTAGAAATTTTTGGAATGGTTGGTGGCTTGGGTGAAAATAGGGTCTATGAAGAAACCAGAATACGCCACATCTACTCTTACTGAGGGAACGGTCGATCTTCTTAAAGGTCAACAAGTCCTAGGCTTTCGTGATGGAAAGCTTCAGGCCTTAAGTGAACTCCAAGAGGGGACAGTGATTCTCAATTTTATTCTAGGCTCGTGGTGTCCTATGTGCATGAAGCATATCGCCCATATGGTTGAAGTCTTCGACTCTTTAGATAAGCATGACTATAATATGGTGATCGTCACCACAGAGAAGATGAAATCCTTGCAGGATTCCCTAGAAAGGATAGCTCATAAAAAGGACCTCCCAGGTATGGAGAGGGTGAAATTTATTAGCAATGCCTCTCGTGAGCTTTTGAATTCCTTTGATCTTCGTATCCCTATGTTTGGTTTTGCAAAACCAGCTACCATTGTGGTTGAGGAGTTGAAGACGGCGAAGATCATTTCTCAAGGTGTACCCAATGAGGAGCGCATTAATTGTGAGGTTTCCTATTGGGCTGAGTCGTGCCTCATAGATTGCACGGCGCAAAAAGATTATTTTTCCTTGCCTAAAGCAGTGATTTTTCCTATTTTATTGTTTCTCAAATAAGGGCCCTTAGCTCAGCTGGGAGAGCGCCTCGCTGGCAGCGAGGAGGTCAGCGGTTCGATCCCGCTAGGGTCCACCAAATTTCTAACAGTCAAAAAAGCAAACTACAAAAACCCAAGAACAAGTATTTAAAATCACTCGAAAGCAGTATCAATAACTTGTATCGCTTTCATCCTCTGAAATCTTTCCTTAGATGTCTCAGCATTTCCTAGATTTGCTTAGGATTACTATTTTTTGTGCTACGGCGGTAGCAGGCCAAAAAATGGTAGCAACAGATAGTAGCAATTTCGTAGTCATCCTATTGTTTTTAAAGGGAGAGCGTCCACTGGCACTTAAACTTTTTACAAAGGATTTTATTATGAACAACACCAAGAAAATTAAATTACCTGCCGATGTAAAGGCCATCAGGCGAGCGCGTGAACTCTGCGGAGTCACGCGTAATGAATTAGGGCTAAAACTTGGAATTAGCAACAAGACCATAGAAAAAATTGAAAATGGTCGCATGAATTTAAGCCCCGAGAGACTGAGCGAAATTCTAGAGGCCCTGAATTTAAAAAAATCAGACCTCACCAGAGTTAAGAAAGGAAAAGGACTTTTAAAACCTAAGCGTGAATTAATTGTGACCAGCAACAATTTACGGCGAAGCTACAAAAAACTCATAACCAAGGAGTGTCGGGTTTTAAAATCCATGAGGAAACAAAAAGGATTCTCACAGGATCATGCAAGTTTTCTTTGTGGTTATTCAAGGCCAAGTATTGGCCATATTGAAAATGGTCGCATTGAGCTTTCAAATGAGCGCATAAGACATATTATAGAAAGCTACGGCTATAAATATAAGGACTTTGAGAACAATCTTAATCAGGAAGAACTCAGAGATCAGATCATAGAAACTTGCATAGATAAGATCAATCAGCTTGATGATTCAAAGCTTGGACTGGTCAAAAATCTACTTGGGAGTTTCTAAAATGAAATCTTTAGGCAAATGGATATTGACTCAATCATTGGGAATTTTATTACTCCTGCTGTTCATTTTTTTCATGAGGCTCTTTTTAAGAATAGTGATTTGGGTTGTTTAATGCTCAGTGTCCACATCGCTTCCTTTGCAATCAAGAAAAGATTCGGCTCCCCCTAAAGGTTGCCCCCAAATTTTTTCTTGATTGCAGGAAGACTTCGTTACCCCAAGAAGCATCACAACCAATCACTTTTAAAAAGGAGACCTAAACATGAAATTATTAACTCAAGCAATTAAAAGAAAGCTTCCTAAGATTTAAGCCACTGAATCCATACCTCTTGAAGAAAAGCCAATCATCTGCAAATTCTTCAATCCCATTGGTTCTGGAAATTGGTACGTCATCGAAGGCGAAGAAAAAGAAGACGACTTTATCTTCTTTGGCCTTGTTGATTTACATGAACAAGAGTTTGGCTATTTCTCTCTTAGAGAACTTGAATCAACCAGACTTCCTCTTGGTATGAAAATCGAAAGGGATATCTATTTTGAGGACTACAAAGTCAAAGTTGTTTATAATAAAAATTATTTGAGAACATTAGAAGTTAAAAAATTCTGAAAGACTAATTTCTAATCCTTCGGCGATTTTGCTCATTGTTAAATAAGTAGGATTTTTTTTACCATTCTCAATATCAGACAAATTCCCCTTACTAAGTTCAACACTATAGGCTAAGCCCTCAAGAGTAATGCCTTGTTTTTTTCTCAAGTTTTGAATTCTTTTGCCAAGAATAATTAGTTTTTCATCATTTAAATTTTTAGTCACAAATAAAGTTTAAATGGCAATAATTTCAACTAGTTCGCTTTGGCGAACTAATGAGAAAAACTGTCTAAATGTCCATAATTACAAGCCTTTAAGTTCCTATATAAACAGGTTTCGATTAAGGCACTGGTAAAATATTCCGATATGACGTCTATGATAATCTATAGAAATATTGGAAGAACTTCTCTCTTGGTGACACTTCTGGTGCTCACAGCTTGTGGTGGAGGCGGAGGCGGAGGCGGCACTTCAGGAGGAGGAGACTCTACTCCTAGTAACCCTACATCTCCCGTGGCCTCTGACCCCCTGTACGAATACGCATGGTATTTAAATAACACTGGTCAAAAATCATTTTCTCATCAAAGTGCTTCTGCAAATGTAGATATTAATGTAACTGATGTTTATAGCATGGGATACACTGGAGAAGGAATTGAAGTTGGTGTCTCTGATGGGCGAATTGATCTATACCACGAAGATATAACAAATAATAAGCTTCTTTCTAAATCAAGAAATTACAATTACTCATCACCATATACTGGTTCTCCAACAACTTCTGATGATACTGACAGTCATGGAACATCAGTATCTGGAATAATTGGAGCCGAGGCTTTCAACGGGAAAGGCTCAAGAGGTGTTGCCTATGATGCTAAAATTGCAGGAATGAATTTTTTGGGTGCTAGCTATAGTCTTTCAAAATATCTAAACCAAGCTTCGAATGACCTAGATGTATTTAATTATTCTTATGGAAAAACCGAGTGTTTAATAGCTCCTGAAGAATCGACATATATTTCAACTCTAATAAATGGAGTCACAAATTTAAGAAGTGGTAAGGGAGCAATTTACATTCAATCTGCTGGTAACGAGTATATTGATGCTCTATATAAGTCAAACAATTTAAATCACTGCACTGGAAACTCATCTTTAGATGGCTACAATTACTATGGGAACTCAAATATGGATCAGTCTAGAGCTTATCCTTATATTATTACCGTAGGTGCAATAAACTCTACAGGGTCTCAAAGTACATATTCAACTCCTGGCTCTAATGTTTGGATTAGTGGTCCTGGAGGAGAGTCTGGTTATGACTTTGATCCTACTGGTTATGGCTTAGATATGATTACGGCTTCTCCGGCTATAATTGCGCCAGACTTAGAAGGATGTACAAAGGGAAGTTCGAAGTCTGATTCTATTACTAATGATTTTGATAACAATACAAATGGACTAAACTCCGGTTGTAACTATACATCAGCAATGAATGGTACAAGTTCAGCTGCTCCTATTGTTTCTGGGGTTGTCGCATTAATTTTAGAGGCTAATCCAAACCTTACATGGAGAGATGTTAAACATATATTAGCCTCGACTGCAAAAATCTATAATTATAGTACGGCCAATCAGTCTCACCCCGAAGGACTTGATCTAGCAGGACATGTTTATGATTATGGTTGGGTAACAAACGCAAAAGGGTACAAGTTTCATAACTCTCTTGGTTTTGGAGTTGTTGATGCCAAAGCAGCTGTTGATATGGCTAAAAGTTATAACGTAAACCTTGGTACAATTTACACCGGAAGTATTGAGTCCGGAACAATAAATGCCACTGTAACGGATAATAATGCAACTGGTATTAGTAAAACTTTAAGTTTGGATAGCTCAAACCTAGAACTAGAGGCTGTTCAGCTTGAGCTCGAATTCAATCACCCTTGGATCAGTGATATTGGTGCAGAGTTAGTTTCTCCTTCTGGAACGAAAAGTAAAGTCCTTTGGATTAACAGCAATATCTTAGAGTCGGGAAATAAAACAATTAAGTTATTAACAAATGCTTTTTATATGGAAGAAGCTCAAGGAACTTGGACTTTAAATTTGGTCGATGGTCTTGCAGGTAACGTAGGACAATTAGTTTCTTGGAAAATAAATTTCTATGGCCATAAAGTCAATCCAACAGACACTATAGCTCCTGACCCAGTAACAAACTTAACTCATAATTCAAGTTATATATCTCTAACAAAAACTCCAGTAGTTAGTTTTACTGCAAGTGGATCATCTGATGTTATTAGGTATGAAGCCTCCTTAGGATCTACATCTGGTGCAACAGATATTAAAGACTGGACTATCGTAACAAATAACTTTCAGTTTGATTCACTAAATCTTACAGCCGGTGAAGATTATTTTGTAAATGTTAGAGTTGTTGATGAGAATGAGAATGTATCTAGTGTTGTTACTTCTTCAGGGTGGATTCCAGAAGGGATAATTAAAGTTAATATGAGCTATTATATTCACCAGTCGGATAGTTCAACAGATCCAAGTGGATATACTGGTAATGCTCAATTCTGCAGGGCAAATGATAGAGTAAGAGTTCAACAAAATCTTACAGGCTCAATTAGCTTGAGTAAGTATAATAGTTTTATTGCCTCAAGTTCATTGGGGGCATGTACTAAAACGCTGAATGGTTCAGGTGATACTTTAACTGTAACTTGTGCGGACACAGTGAATTGTACTTATACGGATACAGGAATTTGTGGGACAGGGGCTTACTCAATTTCTTATTGTACCGATATTGTTCCAAATTTTGCTAATTTCTTCGATACGAGTAGTGATCTGAAATTAGACTTTGCAAGTGTACACTCTGTGGATATAGACGAGAGTGGTAATGGGAATATTTTATCCGTTCCATGTAATACGACATTAGGTACTTACTCTTTTAGTGGTTCAGGAAACTTGTCGGTGAGCAGTGGAAGCTGTACTTCTGGAAACACTTCAGTAAATGTAAGCTTCAGTGGTGACAAGGTCTCCTCAGAAACTCTTACTTATACTTTTACTGATTCCACTCATGGAATTTCACAGTCATTTACAGAAAATTTTGTTTTTATTCCTAAGGGTAATTTATATGCATCTCTAGGAGATTTCCATGGTTGCTTAGTTGATAAGAATAACTATGCAAAATGTTGGGGAGCGAATGGTTATGGACAACTTGGGGATGGTTCAAACAATACTTCTTATAGTTTAGTTTCAGTTTCAGGCCTTTCAAATAATATTAAAACTATTTCATCTGGGTACTCACACTCGTGTGCAGTTGATAGTAGTGGTGCTGTTACATGCTGGGGATTCAATGCTGAAGGGCAACTAGGAAATAACTCAACGACAGATAGTAATGTCGCGGTTTCTGTATCTGGTCTTTCTTCTGGAGTTAAGTATGTAGTGACAGGTTCTGTACATTCATGTGCATTACTCACGACCGGAGCAGTAAAGTGTTGGGGAGACAATAGTTATGGCCAATTAGGGAATGGAACTAATACGGATAGTTTAGTTCCTGTCGATGTATCCGGACTTTCTAGTGGAGTTGATTATATTTTTTCTACAAGAGCTTATCATACATGTGCATTGCTAAGTAGTGGGGGCGTTAAATGTTGGGGTATGAACAAGTATGGTCAATTAGGAGATGGATCAACAACTGATCGTAATGCACCTGTGAATGTTTCGGAGCTTACTAGTGGAGTTGATTATTTATACACTGGGGCTTATACAACTTGTGCTAAAGTTGCATCCTCAGGCAACTTTAAATGTTGGGGGAACAATGAATTTGGCCAAATTGGTGATGGTTCTAAGATAAATCGCTCAACACCAACAGATGTTTCAATTCTTTCGGGAATTAAAGAGTTAAGTATTGGAGATTGGAATTCATGTGCAAGGTTAAGCGATAATACTAATAAATGTTGGGGGTATAATATTGCTAACCAATTGAACTCAACATCTGTTCAAATTGATACTCCCAAAATTTCTGACTCTAGTGCTATTGCTCATTTGAACGGTCATAGTATGAATTGTTATTTACATTACAATGGTAGAATTTATTGTCGAGGAATGAAGTCGCTTGGACAAACAGGTAGTGTTAATGGAAATGAATGGTCTTCACCAACGAGTGGTGACAAATACATGGTAAAGAACTCCGATGCTAATGCTTCTAGCATGTCAGTAGGAGAAGATCATACTTGTTATGTTTCGAAAGATAATAAATTATTTTGTTTTGGATCAAATAGTTATGGTCGCTTAGGGGACGGTAACAGTAGTCGTACAGATTCTGTTGGCTTTGCTAATCCTGTTGAAGTGTCAGGTGTTTCAGGATCTGCTTCAAAAGTTGCTGCTGGAGCATTACACACTTGTGTCGTTACCACAGCTGGGGCTGTAAAATGTCTAGGTAACAATACTTCAGGGCAATTAGGTAATAGTTCGAATGATCATTCATCTAGTCTTGTAGATGTCACTGGCTTGAGTTCAGATATTACAGATGTAACTGCTGGAATGTATCATACATGTGCTCTAACTAGCACTGGTGGAGTTAAGTGCTGGGGAAATAATGTTAGAGGACAACTAGGCAATAATAGTACAACAAATAGTAATATCCCGGTGGAAGTCTCTGGTTTAACGTCTGGTGTTGATAAAGTTGTAGCATCAGGTTGGAACACCTGTGCTCTTCTTTCGACAGGCGGTGTGAAATGTTGGGGAGGAAACACTTATGGCCAGATTGGTAATGCTAGCAATACTGATGCATTAACTCCTGCAGATGTTTCAGGTCTCATCAGTAATGTAACTGATATTGACGTCGGAAAGTGGCATGCTTGTGGAATTAATACATCCGGAGCAGTTAAGTGTTGGGGAAGTAATTACAGTTGCTCCCTTGGAAATAATGATGGCGTTTGTAATAGTAGTTTTAACACAGCGCAGAGTGTGTTTGGAATCTCTTCTGGGGCTGAAAGCCTAGCACTTGGTGAACAGCACAGCTGTGTAAAGTTAACTGATGATACAATAAAATGTTGGGGAGATAATTCTGAAGGTCAAATGGGGAATGAAACAAATGGATTCAGTTATTATCAACCTACTTCATTTACTCCATCAAATGCTCCATTTATAACTCCACACTTCATTTTTGCTGGTGGGGATACAAGTTGTATGATTACAAATGGTGATGATGCTTATTGTTGGGGAGATAATACCTATGGCCAGAGAGGGGATGGTAAATCTAATAGTGTGTCTAATTCTGACCAGGTGATAAGCTCTAATATATATTAATAGGAATAATTGATGAAAAAACGGAATTTTTTAATAGGAATAATTTTAACAGCTGCAGTTGTAGGGATAACATATTTTTTTATACAGAATAATGAAAAAGCAACTTATGTAAATGTTCCAACGGACAAGATTGAGAGTAAACAAAAAGTAGTAAAATTCAACACTACCCAGCCCAAACTTAATAAAATTCAAAAGACTAAGGTAATAAAGACGTTGCTAATAAAAAGGTCGGTTGCTAGTAGTGGCAAGAGGCCAGCGAGGTCATTATCAAGTACATTTAAGTCTATAAAGAACAAAACTCAAAAAGAAATCTCTGAATTAAGAAAACTTTCTCAAAGTCAGTTTATAGGAGATGATGGAGTAGAATTTTTTAATGGTTTGTTTGCTGAGAGTGTGAAGCGAAAAGAAGAGCCAATAAAAACCTTTGGCGGTTTTTATATATATGATACTCCTTTTAAAGAAAATAATATTGGAATTGCAATTAAAGACGGACGTATAGGAGTCTTGTCAGGAGAAATCTTTTTTCAAACAAGAAATATCGATGCATTAGAAGATAAAATTCGAAATTACAGTACCCAGCAGGTAATGATTGATAAAAATATTGGAATTTATATTATTCAGGTAGATGATTATGAAAGTTACAAAAATATTTTGACTGACCAAAACCTATCAAAATTTAAACCAAAGCCAGATATTATTTTTGATTATAATTTGCCAAGATAAAATAAGAATTTGAAGTAGCTTCTAGCCCCCTCCATCAACACCAGTAGCACGAAGAATCATCGTGTGGTTGTCTAGGAGCCTTAGGGTTTGGATATCGGTGCGGTCAACGATCTCGCCATTGAGTAGTTCAAGGTAATCAATTTTGTTATCGTATAAATGAAGTCTTTCGACTTCTTTTTTGAAATCTAGTTTTCTGCCGTCAAGAAGCTGAACTTCTTTAAGAGATTTAGAAACAAGCTTGCTCAAGTCAAATGGTTCATTGGCCATAACTGTAGAGGCAATCACTGATGATGAAAGAATTGTAAAAAATAATTTTTTCATTGTTTTACCTCCAAGGAATTTGACTGCTCTTTTAGTAAAGAATCTGCCACCATTCCGATAAAGACCTTATCATTACCAAAATAGTCTGGCGAGTATAGAATCTCTTCTTTGATCTCCTTGTATGTCTTCTGTAATTTTGAACGGATAAGGGCCATGGCCTTCTTTTTATCAACAGACTCAGTTTGAAAAGAGAGCCAGTTCTCATCCTGGCCAAATTTCTCCACGTCGTATTTTTCTGCAATGCAGCTTAAAAGAGAATCTCTTAGTATGTCTTGGTCGAAGGTCACTTTCTCTTCATTGGCCTTAATAATGCCTTGTGATTCGACCAAAATAGACGAAATAAGCATCTCTTCCAGCTTTTTTATACCAGCATTACCATATTCACCTTGGACTTCATCTCGGGTCGTTCCTGAGCGTGAAAGGGCCAAGAGTAAAATATTTCTGTATTCAGAATTTGAAAAATATTTGGCAAGCTCTCCACCCATCACCGGCGTATCAATATTGTGAGAGAGATTTTCTTTTAAAGTTGAAGCAAGACTTGGATTTGCAATCTCTATTGCCTCTGAAATCTTATGGGATTTTCCAATAGCAGAAAGGAGTTTACTGATACTATTTAAGCTTGGATTAGTCTGACCGTTTTCAATACGGCTGAAAGTTGGCTGACTCATACCAATCTGTTTTGCAATTTGAGCAGAACTAAAATTTGGATATTTTGCTTTTAACTCCCGAACACATTCGCGAGCAAGAACAGTATTTGAAATGTTTTCCTGTAGCTGTTCAGCCATCCCCAAAGCCCTCATTAGACAATATCTAGTTATTCATATTATTCGACGACAAGATTTGTCAAATATTCATCTTGACTTTTGATCTATTCATTATTCACGGTGAATTATTCATGTATGAATAACTCTTTATAATTTTAAATTCTTACGCCTTCCGTGAATAAGAGACCTATTATTCATGAATCATAACCTTTTGATATCACCAGCTTTTTTCTTGAAATTTTTACACGTTTTATTTTAGCTTCATCCCACTAAAAAACACCAAGAGAAGGAGAAGAAAATGAGTGGAGCTATTGATCTTATTTCAAAAATACAACTTGATACCAGAAAGATCGCCATAAAAAGAATGTGCAAGGACATGGTCAGAAAAGATTTTGAAGTAATAAGAATTCAAGATTTGTTCAGCAATATTTTTCGTGATGTGGAACTTTACTCACACTACAACGACGAATTTAGCTCAATCGAAATGACGATTTATCTTGCGTTCAATCAACAAACCACCCAGCTCGTTCGTGATCCGTTTAACTACATGATCGAATGTGGATTCATGCTAGCCTTTGATTACAGAAGTTCAAATGGCTGTGTTTTGGGTCGCATGAAAAGAAGTTCAGAGACTTTGGTTGATTTAATTTTTCAAGCAGCAGAAGAAAAGAATCCAAGAGAGGCCAAGATTAAATTCTTAGAGGGCTATATAAAATCTTTTCCTCAATTGGAATTAGATGAGGCCAAAGCGCAATTAATTGAGGCCGTTCAAGAAAAGGAGTTTGAAAATGAAATGTTCAGTTAAGGAAATTCAACATTATTTTAGGATTGTTCTGGGGGAACTATCCGTTGAGGAAATCGTGAAAAATAGAGAGTTAATTCTTCGAGCGGAGCTAATTAACAACCTATTTTTAAAAACTGCATAAGGGGGAAATATGCAATCTATTTATATGGAAATAAATAACTTTATTCAATCTATTAGTCAAAGGGAGTTGAAAAGAAATCCCAAGCTAAAAAGAAAAATAAAGGTTCTTTTAAAAAGTATGGAAGGTCTGCGAGTGAGCGAAAAATCTAACGATGTCTCGCGCTCGATTGCACTTCGCTACTTAAACAAGAAGATGCTTAAAGGCTAAATCGAAACAAATTTATTAACAAAAAAATTGAGCAAATGTCTCAATGGGGATTCGTTTGCTCAAAATTGGGAGTTTTATGAAATTTTTAATATCAACACTTTTAATTTTTTTATTGGCCAGTTGTGGCTTTAATTCATCAGATGAGGCAGGTGGTGAACCTCAAGTGGGCCAAGTTGATCCACTAAAGCCAAGTACCTCTCCAAATGAGGACTTTGACGGCGATCTCATGAGCAATAAAGATGAACTAGATATTGGGAGAAATCCAAATATCGCCAATATTCCAAATGTTCGGGTGAGATTCTTGCAAAATTATAAAATAACTGTTCACTACAAATCATTAGCAGATGGCAATGAAGGTGAATTTGTTATTGATACAAAGACCCATCAAGACAATCCAGACTTTAAGTATCGTGTAGGTGAAATCTTTATTAGAAATGAAAGCTTTAATACGGCGGCCAATGTTGGAAAGTTTTCCACTCACACATGGGGCGATATTAATGAGCATGATTTAACTTGGGTTAACTACCCCGAAGCCGATCCACGCTTTTATTCGGATAAAGTTCTTGAATACAAAAAATATTTCAACCCTGATGCTTATGAAATTACAAATATAACAGTCAGCCTAGAAAACTCTGTTAAACTTAAAGGTAATGATGGCTTTAAAGATATCAAAAATTTGAGCCTCAATTTTTACTATTATGATTATGAGAAAGAGTCCTTTGAACTTATCCAGACAAAACTTGTTGAAAGGCATTTTCAAGCAGGGGTAAATGAAACCTTTGACGTCGTTTTAGAAAATGTTCCGGTAAATCTCATTTCTGAGAACTATTTTAAAAAAGGTGAATTTATTATTTCAGAGCTGGGAGATTTTGAAATCCCAGAGATGGAGCTAACTTATAAAACGCTACTTACAAGTGTTCGAGCAAAGTCCATTCCTGTCATATACAACACACCTCTTGAATCCGAAGTGACCTATGTGGGAATAAATGGGGCCAGTGCGAGTTTTGCTGATATTTTAAATACTCTCTATGGCAGTAAGGCCGTCATTGAGCAAAATGAACTGAAAAAGATTAATCAATTTGAGAATAATCTTCCAGATTTTACTTATTTGTCGGAAATAAAAGAGCACGATAAAAAAGGTAAATGGTTTGTTTTTACCAATAAGTTAAGAAAGCACTATTTAGACCATAAATTTGCACCAAGCGATATCGTCTCTCTTTCCTACATTACTGGAAATATATTGGCCGTTCAAAAGGCCGAAAAGATATTCAGTTATAGAGGTCTTGCTGATTCTACAGACCAAATGAAGATATATCCCCTAGGTAATGTAACTCCCAACTCAAGAGTGCACTTACAGTTTAGGCCAGAAAGGCTTTGGGGAGAAAAAATCAAGCACTGGAAGGATACAATTTTTTCTCCGGGGGGAAGCTGTGGAAGAAACTGTATTA
This sequence comes from Bacteriovoracia bacterium, assembly GCA_030427595.1. Classification (GTDB taxonomy): domain Bacteria; phylum Bdellovibrionota; class Bacteriovoracia; order Bacteriovoracales; family Bacteriovoracaceae. The sequence goes on from JAUIBX010000032.1 coordinate 15,646, forward strand.
GTAGAGAGTATTATTGCAATTTTAAATTCAATATCTTTGAATCCCTAGACCAAAAGCTCTCTTTTAATACTGATTTATCAAGTGAAGCCTCAAGAATTAAGCTCATTATCAATCAAGATGAATTTTCATTGGCAGAACTTGTAGCGCAAAAGAAAGCTGATCTCTATTGGGTCAATAAGAATCTTCATATTGATATCAAAGATATCCTAGCAATCAAGAAAATCACTGAAATTGAAGAAAATGTCATGGCCCTCAAGCTGGTTCCAAAGTCAGAAACAACTTATAACGGCGTTCTACTGGAAAGTTGGTCAGGCCGTGATTGGTATTTCTGCCCTGGGGTTGCCATCAATGTGGCTGGACATAATAAATGGCCTCTCTCAGTTGACTCGAAGGAATTTGGAAAATGGCAACATCAGGCCAATTGGAGTCGTGTTATCCGTGGGGATCGAAAAAGTTACTCTCAAAACTTTTCGGTTGGAGTCATTGGCATCATTACAAACCTTTTTAACTAGGAATAAACGATGAAAAAGAATCTGAATTTTATAGATATATCAGCGTGGTTTTGGTCATTTACTTTGGGAGGGGCGTTATTCGCCCCCACCAATGTGTACGCCTTTTCTAAACTAAAGAATGGATTTGAAACCATAACCTCTACTTACTTAATTCCCTTGGCCGGTGCGGTTGCAGGTGCCTCATTCATCTTGTTTGTGACTCTCTCGTTTTTCAAACAAGACGAATACCAAAAGAAAGCAGCAAATGTGGCCATTTTATCAATTTTTGCAGGATCGGGCCTAGAAATAATCAGAAGCCTGATTCAAAGCTTTAGTTAAGGAAATGCTATGAGTAGGAATTGTTACCCAACACTTTTAAATAAACGGGCCACAATGCTTGGAAGCCTTACCCGTTACGATCTTGTGGTTGTCGGGGTGAGTTACCTGATTCTTTCATGGATGAAAGTATCAGGTATTTACTCTCTTTTGATTAATGCCATTCTTTTGCTGATCTTAAAACTCATAAAAGGAAAAGTGCCAAGAGGATTTTTTCAAAACTTGAGAAGTGAATCTCTCTTGAAAACAAATGACATTCAAAAACTTCTTTTGAAGGAGGAATGTAATGATTAAATCGACTTTTCCAATTATTGAAGTTAAGGAAAATGAAATTATTTCAATTGATGGGAATCGCTCTTATTTTTATAAGCTCTTAAATCCAGACTTGGAGCAACTTACCCTTCAAGAGAGGGATAACCTTTTTGATACTATTGGAAGCGGACTTAATCATTTAAATCCTGACAAGTATTATAAGTTTTATAAATTAGGAGCAGATTCATACTTAGATACAAATAGTGAAATCCTTCCTGATTTTTCATCAATCGATTTTTGCCCCCAAAAAGACCCCCTACAAGTCTTTTTTGGGGGACGTTTCCTGTACTCGGATATTGGAATCTATGATGATTACCTCTCTTATTGTGGACAGTATGTCAGAGTGTTTTCGGTATTAGAGTTTTCCGATGATGAAGCCTATCCTTTTTTACTGGCGACCGATTTAGATTATGTTTTACATGTAAGAAGAAAGAGCAAGGATAAATCAGTAGCAAAGCTAGATCGAGTACGTTCAGGGCATTTATCAAGCTTTTTAAAAAGTAAAAGAGATATTACAAGTGAAGGTGCCTACAACCAAGCGGAAGAATTACTTGCAGATATCATTCATGGGCATGAAGAATTATTTCATATTGAGATATTTTTCTTACTAAAGGCCGATTCTCTTTTTGATCTTAACGAAAAATCCAAGGCCTTTGTGATTGAAATGAATTCTCATGGAATTAAGACTTTTTCTGAGGGACAATCCCTTATTAAAGTAAAGACGGGTCTTGCCAGTATCTTTAATAATTTGATTCCTGGAGTTTACCCAAAAAATACTCTAAGAATCTTGCCAGATAAAACGAGCCACTTGAGATTTCTTCTTCCACTTCATGAAAGTAAGCTCATGGATAGTGGAATTGAACTTCACGATATAAATGATAATCCAATTTTCTTTAATCCTTTTACCACGGACATAAAAAACAGAAATATGCTTGTTACTGGACTATCAGGGGGTGGCAAATCTGTTTTCGTGAATAAAATTATTCATGGGCTTATTGATCGCCATCCAACTGTAATTTTGGATAAAGGGGGATCATTTAGAAAGATTACTGATTATCATGGTGGAAGTTATTTAAGATCAGGCTTTAATCCCTTTCAGTTTAGAGATCCCGTATTTCTAAGAGAAATTATCCTTTCAATCGTGGATAGCGATAAGTTTGATAAGCTTGAAAGAGGAAGACTTTTAAAAGAGATAAAAAGTAATCTTCCTTCATGTGATTCATTTGCTGATTTAATTGAATCTCTAAAAGATGAGTTTGAAAATATTGATCTCTACTTTGAAGAGTTTCATCATTTTTTCAACAACGAGGAGATTGATCAAAAAAGTATTTTGTATATTGATATCGAAGATTATCCAAGGGGAATCGTTGCCCCCTTAATTATTTTTGTATTGGAATATTTTAAAAGACTTTCATCAAATGAAAAAATTCTGGTTTTTGATGAATGTTGGAGTTTTCTTAAAGAGCACACAAGCTTTATAGATGAATGTTTTAGAACCTTTAGGAAAACGGGGGCCTTTCCCATTGCAATTTCTCAGTCACTAAGTGATTTTTCAAGTCTAAACAATGACCTTGCTTCTTCCATTACAAATAATAGTTATTTTAAGGTGTTTTTCCCTCAAGAGATTGGGCCTCAAAACGATATTTCAAGTTTTGATGTTGAAAACATCATGAATCTAAAGTTCAGAAAAAATGTTTTTTCAGAATGTTACCTAAAAACCACTGACAATCGTTTTAGAAAAACAATTCGCAATTACTTAAGTCCATTGGAGCTACAGCTTTTTCATACTGAGGCAGGGATGGACAAAAAGTACCAACGCTTTCTTGAGCAGTTTAGGGAGTTTTTCGACTCTAACAAGGAAGCAACAGATGCTTATGTGAGGTTAAAAAATGAAGAAATTAATAATCATTTTTATTTTATTAATGAATATGACTCTAGTCAGAGCGAGTACCCTTTTCATGCCTGATAGTGATACAGCGGCACTTATCATGCTGGTATCCAATACGGCATCAACGGTTACGAATACTCTTAAGATTTTGGAGGTTGCAAAAAAGACTAGCGATCAAATAGATAAGTATAACTTTATCGCCATGAGACGCTACTTCATAGCTCGAAGAATCGAACAGCATGTCCGAGATATTATTGAGGCCAAAAAGATGAAACCAAAAGGCTTGCAAGAAATTAATCAAGTGCTACTAAGACTTAAACTTAATTTACAAGGGTTAAAAAGTAATATTGATTTTTTGGCCAAAGATGTCTTTGAGGCCCAAGACTTTGTAGATCGCTACTGGGATAAGGTGACTAATTCCATGCAGGATGAGCAAGAAGCTCATAATCAAGAACTTCTTAGCGCGAGTGAAGGCAGTATGAGTAAGCATGTTCAAAATACTGCTATGAACACAGCATTAACAACAAAGGCCATTACCAAACTTAGAAGAGATAATCTTGAATATCAAAAGATTGATCTTGGTATAAAAAAGAGTGATTCTGTCGAAAAACTCAGAAGAGAAGAATTTTATCGCAATTGGATTGGAATCAATAAAAGCATTGATCCATTTGTGGAAGCTGAGGGCAAGTTATGAATAGCATCATGAAAGACTTGCTCTTAGTTCAAAGTTTTGATCTATCAAACCTGATTGAAGAGTATCGGCTATTTTTTGTCGGACTTCTCCCGAGTGTTTTCATTCTAGCAGTGATTATTGAGTATCTGGACAGGCTTGAACCTTTCACTTTGGTTAAAAGGGCCTTTATATCTGTCTTAATTCTTACGAGCATTACCACTTTTTATCAAAAATCCATTGATGCCTCGATGAGTACGGCCGATGAAGTTCTTCGCACTCAAAAGCAAAGCAATATATTGCTCATGGATATGTTTGACGGTGTTAAGCATTGGGATAATCTGCATAAAGATTTAAAGGCAAAAGAGTTTTATAAAGATAAAAATATTCTCTGGGGAACGCTTTCATTTTTAAAGTATCACCTTTTTGATTCATTCGTTAATGATGGGTTTACGGTAACAATATTTTTTATCACCAAGCTATGTTTTCTCATATTAAAGGTCGTCTACTCATTGGTTTATTACCTTGGCTATGGATTGATTGGAATTCCCTGCCTCATTTATTTGTTCCCAAGCATGGGGAATGTACTTCGAGGGGCGATTCTTAGTTTTTTATGGTGCTTGGTTATTCCCCATATTCTCGTTTTCATCATTTCAATGATTGGTACTGAAATTAATAAAGGATATGTATCTGGACAGATTATTGGTGGCTCTATGGTAGGCACTGCACTTTTATTTATCTTAACGCTTTTTATAGCTTTCACTCCCTTGATTGGGGCGATGATTTTAAATGGAAGCGGTATTTCACAAGCAGGAGGAATTATCGCCAGTATTGGTGCCAATTACGTCATGAATCTTCCCAAAAATACCGTTAATAATGCGGCCATGCTTATGACTGGTGGGACTCTTGGGCCAAAGGCCACATTAGCTAAGAACTTTGCAAAAGGTGGCTATAAACTTGCAAAAATGGCCAATATCTCAGGTCTTGGTAATCGGTTTAAATCAAATTCGCATGGTTCAGCTTTTTCATCAAAAGAACATACACAAGCCAAACCTAAAGGTGTTGGGGGAACACCTATAAGAGGACATATTCCCCCTCATGTAAATGATTCGGAATATGTGACTCTTAAGAACCCCAAAAATTTTGGAAAATCATCAGGTGTGGATTTTATCTCTGCTCCAACGAGAAAGAATCCTGCTTACAAGGCCAGTCAGATTCACCAGATCAATAAAAACACTTCATCAAATAAAGAAAGGAGCCGGAATAATGGAACAATACAAAAGCATGGCGGAGTCCATAGACAAGTTAAAAAGACCTCTGATTTACATCGCACTCATAAGCGCACTCACGCACCTTCTAATTCTAGGAACCGGAATCATGTTAAACCGAGAAAGTAAGAATCCTATGATTCCAATGGAAGTTTGCTATCAAGGAATGAAGAGTCTTTTTTCAAACTCACCAAAGGAGAGCTTCTTTAATAAGTCGGTTTTAAATGACGTAAAAGAGCATACTTTTGAAATTGAAAATATAAGTCTTATTAAAACTCTTGGTGACTATCACTGCGATATAGTTGCAGTCGATCACAAAGGGCATCGAAGTTATCGAGTTAAACTTGAAAGAAACTCTCAATTTCCCCACTTATATAAAATCACTGATGTGAAAGGACAAAAGATCATTTCAAATTATCAGTGGAAGGATGAACTATGATTTACTACATAATCAAAGGGCATATTTTTACAATATTTCTTTCCATGGCCCATCTTACCTCGGTTAATTTCCCAAACAAAATTACTGATTATGTCGGTGGCCAAGAGGGAGATTTTAAAATTTACGAGCTTAATAAAGGAAGAAGTCTTGTCTTTGAACCAAAGCAAAAAGGATTTAGTCGAAATTTCATCACTTTCATGAAGGATGGAAAATATCACTTTAACTTAACTTACAAAGAAGACCTTTCAAATAAAGATATTGAAATTAGAAAGGCAGAAGTTTGCACTTATTTTACTCTTTTAAAAGAAACTAGCACCTATCAATTATTTGAATGTCCCAAGTCTCTATTTTTTATCAACAAGCTAAAACAACCAGTAAAAGTTAATGAACTTACCATAAAGGATAAAAGCTATCTTTCAAAAGGGCCTCCCATCTATCTTGGGGAACAATTGATTTACTATCAAGGTCGTGCTCTATGAAAGGATTCATTTTTTTCATTATTCCATGGATTGCCTTTGCTGGATTTCAGGAAGTCTCAAATGATTCGTTGTACGAATATAAAGAAGCAAAAAAGGAAAGACCCAAAACAGTAAAAAGAAGAAGGAAAAAAGCTTCCTCTTCAAAGGAGTTGGACGAACTATTGAAAAAAGATCAGGCCATTTTTGATTTATTAAAGAAACAAGAAAAGAATGTCATCGTTAGAAAGCGTGATAATAAAGTTTTGGCCTTGACTAGAGTTCGAGGCCTTCTTTTAAATTCTGTATTAGCCATGAATATTAAACCGTCAAAGTTTATTGTTCGCATTACTGACCCTCATCATGACATTGAAAATGCAGAGCTTCGATGCCTTGGCTTTAGTTTTGAAAAACGAGTTCCTGCCAAATGCGATCTGATGATTTTAGAAGATGAAGAGTTCAGCGTCGATGTTGATATCTGGGATTTAGACGGTGCAGAAGGAATTATTGCAGATTATTTCTATTCAGGAGAAGAGAAAACATTTTTAACCTCATCTTTCGCGTCATTTCTTGGAGCTACATTCTCTGTGGCCAAAGGTGGAGTCAATACACCGTTTGGGCCGGTGACTCAAAATACGGCACAAAATAAAATTATGGATGGTCTTTTGGGCGTCTCAGAAAATGCCAAACAAAAGATTATGGAATCAGGAGAGCGCAATCTAACGATTTCCTATGTGAATTCAGGAAAAGAAGTTTTGGTGTTTTTTAATAAATCTCTCAACTTAAACAAAGAAGAGTAATGGAGTTTAGTATGAAGAAGATATTAACAATAGTATTTTGCCTTTTTCTTTGTGTGAATATGGTTTCATGCTCAACGATGAAGAAAACAATTATTTATAGCTCCTTGGCTGGTGGTATGACCGGAGCAACGGCCGGTGCTCTTTTATCTCCCAATGAAGAAAGTAAGGGAGCAAATGCAGCAGTTTTTGGTCTCATTGGTGCTGGTGTCGCTGCTCTTGCTGGATATGCTCTTTATAAGGACGATCCTAGAAATTACAAGCTCGACAATATGCTTTTAGATGAAAAGAAGCCTATGACTGAATTTAACCCAAATGAATTAGAAATTGGGCTTGGTAACTTGAAGATAGACGCCAATTTAAACAAGCAGGAGGCCTATGAAGTCCCAGTTAAAAGTTTACCGGAAAAGCTCAAAGGGAAAGTTAATAAACAGTATCTCATTAAGTATCAATCAAAGGAGCGGTATGTAAAAAAAGGAAGCAAGACCTTTTATATTCCGGCCTTTGACGTTTATGAACATGCCTACGGAAGCACTCCTGACTCGGCCCAAAATAATGAGGGGGAAGAAAATGAAAAATAAAAAAAGCTCAGGTGACTTTGGTCTTGGTGAATTTATCGTTCCAGTCATGGATTTATTGTCTTTAGCTCTCATGAAGCTAATGGACTTAATGGCAACAGGCATTCATCTTGGATTAAATAAGTATGTTTTTAAGCGCTTACCAACGGATGAAATACAAAAAATTGACCGTAATACTTTAAAAAATAATCGAAGAACCTTACTAGATGAAGCTATAGGTTATTCACTTACCTCAAAAAGAAATATTTTGGGAACAGAGCTAAATAAGTCTGCTCACACGGCCATTATTGGGGCCAGTGGTTCAGGAAAGACGGTTCTTCTTGACGCCTTAATGTATGAGGATATGAAACAGGGAAAACCTGTGGTCTATATTGATCCCAAGGGAGATAACGAGACACTGCTTAACTTTATCAATCTTTGTAAAATAACTGGAAGAGATTTTTATATTTTTTCTGACTATTGGAATGGCGAA
>JAUIBX010000033.1 GCA_030427595.1 Bacteriovoracia bacterium
CCTAGTGCTGAGCCTCTCAGAGAAAGATCTCCAACAAACAAAGTGGAAGAAGTCTGATTACTGGACCTATCTGTCCTTGAGAGAAAATTACTCTCAATACCTTGAAGAATTCGGGTTAGATATGAAAAGCGGGGATGCCGCTCTATGGGAATGGGAGTTTAAGAAGGCCTTAGATAAAGATGAATGGACTGAAGGTCAAAAGAGGAGCCTTCTCTCTTTTGAACCTAATTGGCGCCGTCGATTAAGAGGTTATAAGGGGACAGTGAAGCTCTACATGTTTTGTCGCCACAATCACGAGCACCCTTGTCGTCTGGTCATGAAGGATGCCCGAGGTAAATGGCATCTTGATTCCCAAGGAAAGCTTTGGTCTCAGCCTAAGCTTGGTCTTTCTCGTCATGGCCTACCGGCTCATCAGACCAATGGGGATACGCCTCAAGGAATTTACACTATCGACTCTGTTATGCCTGAGGCCAATCGCCAGCTAGTTTTTGGCAAGTATCGCCGCTTAATTTTGAACTTCATCCCTAAGAGTAGAAAAGAAAAAGACTTTAAGTCCCTTATGCCGAAAGGAACTCAAGGTTTGAGCTGGTGGCAAGAAGGCATGGTGGCCCGTGATGTGGGTCGTAGTCTCTTGCGTATTCATGGAACAGGTCTTATCAATACGGACCCGGCCTCTTCTTGGTATCCGTTCTTTCCAACTTCTGGTTGTATCGCTTCAAGAGAAAATAGGTATGATGGAATTGAGTATCACGACCAACGCCATCTCCTCGATGAAATGATGAAGGCCTCTGGGTTTTCTGTTTCTTATGCTAATGAAGCGCGCTTAAAAGGTTTACTCTATGTTGTCGATATTGACTCTCAAGAGAGGCCAGTAAGTCATGAAGAGGTAGAGAAGCTAATTTCGCTCTAACTTATTTAATAATAAGGGTTATGATTAAGGCTTTCGCAAAGAGAGATCTGTTCTCTTAAATCATTAATGCGCTCACCCCAATAACGTTCATCTTTAAAGTGGGGGAAGGCCTGAGGAAAGGAAGGGTCCGGCCATCTCTTGGCAATCCAATGATCAAAGTGAAGGTAGCGTAAGCCTCTTAAGGCCTCAATCAGCTTTAATTGATTGCGAGGGAAGTCGCTCCAAAGGGCATAAGACTCCATAAAGAGCTCTTTAAGTCTTGCGGCTTCTTGGTCGCGCCCCGGAATAATCAACCACAAATCTTGGACCACCGGTCCCTGGACCACATCATCGAAGTCGATAAAGAAGAATCCTTCTGTTTCGGTATAGAGAATATTTCCCCAGTGGCAATCTCCATGAACTCGCTGGGTGGGGATATTGTTGAAGTGGGGTTTAATAAGATTGATAAATTGCTTCGCTAGAACTTCATAACTCTGCTTAAAGCTTTCAGGGATGATATTCATGGCCAATAGAGACTCTAGGTTTTGATCGCCATATGTATCAGGTCCTAGTTTAATTCGATGTTCAAAAGGTCTCTTCCTTCCCACCATATGCATGCGGCCGAGAAGGCGACCAAGGTCTCTCGCCATTGAGTCGGTGAGTTCATCGGGGTTGCGACCACCTCTCTTAGGATAAACACAGTAATAAAGCTTATGAGGTTCTGTTTCAAAAAGAGACTCGCCATTAAATTTGAGGGGAGCAATGACTGGGATCTCAGCTTCTTTAAGATCAAATAGGAATTGATGTTCCTCTAGAATCTGTTCACGAGTCCAACGACCGGGACGATAGAATTTAGCAATGACGAAGTTCTCACTGGCGGTCTTGGCCTCATCATTTTCAACTTCAATTTCGTAAACACGATTTTCAAGGGAATTGAGAGCAAGACAGCGACCTGTTGTTTTGTAGCCAAGCTTGTCGATATGATCGAGAATTGTTGCGGGGTCTAGTTGATAGAAAAACTCGGTTTCTCCGCTACCCCAAACTCTCTTGTCATTACTGTTATTGGTCAAAAGGTAACCCTTCGAAAAATCATTTAAAAAAGAGTAGTAAAGCAGTTCGGTCAGGAAATTTGTTACCGCTCAACACAACCTACCCTCTCATTCAGGCAATGTTATAATGTTTAGTAGGTTATGACGAGATTAAAGAAAAATTCACTCAAGCGATTACCCGAAGAAGGCGGCTTTAGACCAACTTCTCGTACGTATTCAAAGTTCAACCGCATTGATGGAAGGCACCCCTTTCAAAAAGCGACCAAGGATTCCTTCGTTGCTTACCGGGCCCGTGTACGCCACGGAGGTGAGGTTGTTGCCTTCAATTTTGACCTTGCTCGAGAGATGGGACTCATTCCCAAGAATCATCCCAATGTTATGACGGATGAGCTCAAAGACGCCATACTTGATACCTTCGCCATTGTCATCATTAATGAATATGACCAGATCAACAATATCGAGTATCCCAAAGAAGATATTAAGCCGCATTTCTATATGGCCACGCGCTACCTTCAATTGCAGCACCCTAATAAGCAGGGAAAGACTTCTGGAGACGGGAGAAGTATTTGGAATGGTTACCTGGAATCAAAGAATGGTATTTGGGATATTTCAAGCTGTGGTACTGGGGCGACCTGCTTAAGCCCAGCAACTCATATTCAAAAGAAGTTCTTTCAAACTGGTGATCCGAGTATTTCCTATGGTTGTGGCTATGCAGAGCTTGATGAAGGAGTGAGTACTCTTTTCTTCTCAGAAATTCTTCATAAGAATCAGGTGACCACTGAAAGGGTTCTTGGAATACTCAAGTTTCCGGACGGGTTCGCTATTACCATTCGGGCCCACAATAATTTATTAAGACCAAGTCATATGTTTAACCACCTTAAGCAGGGGAACCTCGAGGCCCTGAAGATGGTGGTTGATTACTATATTGAGCGCCAAGAAAAAAATGGGGTATGGACCGACATGCCTCGAGAAAAGAATAAGCGCTATGATAAGTTTCTTGAAAAGCAGACAGAAGTTTTTGCTAAAACGGCAGCAAAGTTTGAAGATGAGTATATTTTTTGCTGGCTAGATTGGGACGGAGATAATGTGCTGATGGATGGAGGAATCATTGATTACGGTTCTGTTCGTCAATTTGGTCTCTTTCACAGCGAATACCGCTTCGATGACAATGATCGTTATTCAACCTCTATTACTGAACAAAAGAATAAGGCGAAGTACACCGTTCAAAACTTTGCCCAAATTGTTGACTTCTTAAAAACGGGGGAGAGAAAGCCTCTGAAGGAATTTGCCCAAACGGGATGGTCAAATGAGTTTGATCGAGTTTTTGAAATGTCTAAACTCAAAAACCTCCTCTATAAAATTGGCTTTAATAAAGAGACCCGTGATGCTTTAGTTGATAAGCACTACGAGCTTGTTAAAGATTTCCAAAAAGTCTTTTCCTACTTTGAAAGAGCAAAGTCTGTTGCTGGACCTAAAGAGGTCAATGACGGTATCACATGGGATGCTATCTTTTGTATGCGGGATATTTTGAGAGAGTTGCCTCAACTTTACCTTAGCCGTGGGGAGAGTATTTCAAGAGAGGAATTTATTGAAATCCTTAAGTCTTCCTACGCTCTTGAAGAGGACTTGGCCCTCTCAAGCTACCGCAAGAAGAGAGTTGATGAGTTTCAAGTACTGTATTGGCAGCTCATTAAGGCCGGGGCAACTATCAAGAAATCAACTATCAATACTGTTCTTCTTGATATCACCATGAGGTCTTCGGTTATTAATAAATATGATCGGGTCACAGGGGACTCCATTACCACAATCACCAATATGCTTATGGAGAAGATTGATAAGATGGCCCCTGAAAAACTCTATCGTCTTCTTCACAATTTCTCGGAGTACCAAAATCTGGACCCCGACACCGATAAGAACCTTGACAAAAATCAGTGGCGAAAATCACAATTGATGCGAGGGTTTTTAAAAGTTGTTAGGGAATACAGAGAGGGTCTGTGAATCTTGTTTTCTATAGTGGTGGAACAGAAGAAGAGAATTTAGAAGTCGACGAAGAATGTCTGCACCTGCTCGATAATCCCAATCCCACAATGGTCTTTATTCCCAGTAGCTCTTATGATGGTGAGTACGAATTTCGCCACTTCGTCCGTCACTACCAAACCTTTGGTATCACTCGTTTTCTTTACTTTCCCGTCGATGTTCCTCAAGACAATGTTCTTCTTAAGGAAGTCTTTCAAAGTGACCTCATCCACCTCGATGGGGGAAATACTTATTACTTTCTCAACTGCTTGAGAAAGAGAGGTTACCTGGCCTTCCTTAAAGAGTTCGCTCTCTCTGGAGGAGTCCTAAGTGGTCTAAGTGCAGGCGGTATAATCATGACCCCAAATATTAAGACGGCGGGCTATCCTGATTTTGACTGTGATGAAAATGAAGACGGGGTGACGAACTTAAGGGGAATGAATCTTGTTAAATTTGAATTCTTTCCCCACTATAAAAACTCTCTGCGCTACGATAGGGAGTTGAGAAAGCAATCGCGACTGACAAAAAATCCTATTTTTGCTCTTCCTGATGGTTCGGGCATTATTAAGACGGAGGAGAGTATGCAATTTGTCGGTAAGGCCTGGTGTTTTCATCAAGGGGTTAAGACTCTTATCAATACCTAGTCAGAATCACTTCCAAACCACTCTCTAATCGCCTTACTTTCTTTCTCTACAAAATCCTCAATGGCCTTTTGAAAAGAGGGGTTTTTCAGGTGATGCCAACTCTTTGTGAATACCGGCTTAAAGCCTCGTAGGCGTTTATGATCTCCTTGGGCTCCAGCCTCAAACTTTTGTAGGTTAAGAAAAAGAGTTAACTCAATTCCCTGATAAAGGCACAACTCAAAATGAAGAAAGGGAATTTCCTTTTGACAGCCCCAATAACGTCCATAAAGAGTTGAATCGCTAGCAAAGTATAAGGCGCAGGCCATAGGCTCATCGTGCTCATAGGCCATAATCAAATAAACACACTCTTGCTTTTCCTTCCAAAACTCCCTAAAGAATTCTTTTGTGAGATAGGCCTGTGACCATTTCTTATCTATGGTGTGAAGGTAGCAATCATAGAAGAAGTCTAAACGCTCTTGTGTAAGTTCTTCTTTGGTATGAATTTTAAAACTGAGACCTTCAACAGCATTGATATCTCTTCTTTCTCTTTTGATGGTCTTTCTGCGGTTCTTTGTGAGATTTTTAAGATAGTCAGAAAAATCATTCTCGCCGTTTCTGTGCCAATGAAACTGATAGGAGTCCCTTTCAACAAGGCCATATTTGGCCAATATTTCACCTTCTTCAGGAGACGTGAAGAGAAAGTGTAGGCCTGTGACATTTTCTGTTTGATAGAAATTCCATAATGCCGGAATAAGTTTTGTCTTTGCCACATTTAAGTCACCGAGTATTTTGGGAGCGCTAATGGGGCTGTAGGGAATGGCCGCAGTGAGTTTAGGGTAATAATTCAGGCCATATTTTTGATATGCCCGCGCCCAATCCCAATCAAAAATGAACTCACCATAGCTATCCGTTTTGATAAAGAGTACAACTGCACAGGTTATAGCTTTCTCTTGCCAACCAAAGTAGAGAGGATGCCAGCCACTTTGAGCCCCCAAGCATTTACCCTTCTCAAGGGCATCGTAAAATTCATAAGAAACAAAGGGGTTTCCCTCTTGAGTGAGCGCATTCCACTCTTTGCGCTCAAAGTGCTGAATTGAATCTTTAACGATTAGGGCCATGGTTTAGCTTAACATGACCTCAAGAAGAGGTGACCTACTCTAACGACTTTTTGGGGGGTTCAGAGGGTCTTGTCCAAATAAAAGTCAGGACCGCCACGCCGATAAGGTTGACGAGAATTTTTATACCAAGGGGGACTTGAACAAAAATCGTCGTGTAACTAAAGAGAAGAATCATGGTAACCGTGGCCAGTATTTTTGCCCGAGTGCGGATAACGCCAGAGCGCTCCCAGTCTTTAATTAAGGGACCAAGATGCTTTTGGGAAAGAAGCCACTCATGGAGAGTCTTTGAACTTTTGGAAAAGAAGTAAGCGGCCAAAAGGGCAAAGGGGGTGGTGGGAAGGATGGGAAGGAATATGCCAAGTGTTCCTAAAATGAGGCATAACCAGCCAAGAATGATGAAAAGTATTCTCTTGGTTCCTGCTACCACTTATTGGGCTCCCTTTTTCTTGCTCGCTTTAATAAGAAAGCGGCGAGGAGCAGGATAGCCTTCAATGGTCTTACTGGGGTCCTGTTCATCAAGACTTGCCTTGAGGCTTTGAAAAGGGGGAGGACACCATGGAGTCAGGCGCTGTTCATCTTCAGTTAAATCTGTATCGGCTAAAACTTCAACATCGACAAGTTTTGCTCTCTTGGCCCAATTAATAAAGCAAGGCAGAGTGGGCACAAACCAGCAATTACCCATGCGGGCATAGCGATCTTCTGGAAAGAGGGCAATCGACTCATCGCCAGGAATGCCAATGGTTTCTAGGTAAACGACGCCACCAGGTTTTAGAGACTCGCGAATATCAATAAGCTGCTGGATGGGGTGACGGTGATGATAGATGATGCCCATATGAAAAATGACATCAAAGAATTTAGGAAAGAGCGGAAGGTGTTCAACCCCGAAGAGCTCAAAGTGGAGCGATGGCTCTTTGGCATAGTGCTGAACAAGATCAAATTGGGCCTGCATATGAAGAACGGGGTCAAAGCCTAATACAAGCTTTGGCCTATGGGCCGCCATTCGAAACATGAAGTAGCCATTATTACAGCCGACATCACAGATGATTTTATCTTTGAGGTCAACTAAATGTTCTTCAACTCTTTGCCATTTGAAATCCGAGCGCCATTCAGCATCGATTTCAAGATTAAATAATTTGAAGGGGCCTTTCTTCCAGGGAATGAGCTTCTTGGCGCACTCTTCAAGCTTATCGAGTTCACCTTGATCGCCATCTCCTGTTAGGCTAACCCATGGGCCATTGAAATCTTTTTCATTAGTTTGCAGCTTGGGGTATTGGGGGACTTTCCACTTCTCGGAGCTCGATCTTTCCCACCAGCTCTCTCTTTCTTCTTTGAGAGCACAAAGCTCTTCCCAAGGGAGGTCTTTCTTATAGGGCTCAAGGTAGCTCAAATTACTCATCGTTTTCCCACTATTCCTTAAGGGCCAAGTAGCTGGCAAAGTTGTACCAGCGAAAGAGCATTTCTGGTTCGCGAAAGCCGACCTCTTCTAACATGGTCAGCTGTTCTTTGGGGGTAAGAGGCACCAAGACATTTTCAAGGGCCTCTCTCTTTTGAGAGATCTCCAGTTCACTATAACCATTTCTTCTTTTAAAGTCGTAGTAGAGGTCTGTTATACAGCTTTCCATCTTCTTGCTTGGAGATTTGATTTTTTCACTGAGGATGAGGCAACCACCAGATGGTAGAGCATTATAGATCTTCTTTAAAAGCTCAGCCCTCTTATCCACTTTAAGAAATTGAAGAGTGTAGTTGAAGATGACAATTTCGGCGTCCTTGAAATCAACTCTTATCATATCTTCTAAGAGAAATTCAACGGCACGCACTTGTGAGCACTTTTCTTTGGCGAGCTCTAGCATCGGTGCCGAGGTATCGACGCCCACAAAGGAAATAGCTTTTTCACCAAAACTCTTTTCTAATAGCTCAATAGTGGTTCCTGTTGAGCAACCCAAATCGTAGACCTTTCCTCTTCCCCGATAGTAGCGGTGAGTGAGGTCGACAATAAGACGGTGAATTTCTTGGTAGAAGGGAATAGAGCGGGCCACCATGTCGTCAAAAACCGCAGCGACCTTTTGATTAAATTCAAAGGGAGCAATATTCTCTTGGGGAGAATTAAAGATTTGATCACGACTTTTTTGATCATTTTTCATAAGCCTTTGAATTAGCAAACCTAACGCACTCTGACCAATAGTTAATGATTTGGCCGAAGAGCTTCGTCTAATAAGGGCAGAAGTTTTTTGCTTGAAGTCTTTACCATCTTCCCCCACAATAAATAGACATTATTTAATGTGATGCAATAAGTGTTATAGAAAAAATGGAAAAAGACCTCGATAAAAACAATCAGCGCAACTTCAGGGCCTTGGCCGATACTTCCTCAGTTGTTGCCCATGACCTGAGCGCTCAGCTTCATGTTTTGCAATTTTGTTTGGATGAACTTTCTGATCATGTGGATAAGGGAGGACTTGAATACCTTAAGCGGATGAACGATTCCACTCGCTTTATTTCTCAACTTGTAGACTCCTACCGCAGAGGACTCAAAGTTAATATTAATGACGAGCATTCCTTTAAAATTGAAGAAGTCTATGAAGGGGCACTTGAGCTCCTTAAAAATCATTACTTCACCATTGTTGAGAGGGTGGCCTTTTCAACCAATGGGCAGCTAGCAAAGTATCGTATTAAGAATAATGGTCGCAGGCTTCTCCATGTCCTCTTTGGTCTCTATTCGCTCTTTTTAGATGAAGTGCGCGCTACTGACCCCGATGAGCATTACGGTTTTAGTTTTCACCTTAGTTGTTTGCATGAAAATAGCCGCTTTGTAAGACTGAAAATAGAAACCAAAGGGAATTCATTTTCTCAAAGCTGGCTAACGGAAAGAATTGATCGTGTCGTGCCAGAGAAGGGTAAGATTCGCCAGTTCCAAGGTGTGACCCTCATTAAGGAGTGCATTGTCGAAAAAGAAGACTTCCTAAGTTTTGAACCCCTGGCCGATGGAAATTCTATTGAGATTTTGGTTCCTCTTGAATCAAAAGGTGAGAAGTGATTAACTAGTATGTTGTATGGAAAGTATAGTGAGTAACGAACAACAACCCAATATTTGGATCTTAGAAGACGACAAAGGTTGTCAGTTTGTTTATGAGCAAATTCTAAAAGAGCATTTCCAAACGACTTACTTTGAAAATATTAAAAAGTTTAAAGATCAATATGATCAGGCCATGGCCAGCAATAAGGCCGTCAAACCTTCCATGATTATTGCTGACCTCATGCTGAATGATGGCAACTTCTTAAGCTTTCTCACAACTCAATTTCATGGTGGCCTTGGTGAGGAAGTCCCTTTCATTGTGGTCTCATCTGATGACGATATTGAGTCTCTGCGCATTTGTTTTAAAGAGGGGGCCAATGATTACATCACTAAGCCCTTCAAAAAAAATGAACTTCTCGTCAAAATAGAAACGATCCTCAAGAGTCATCAAAAGTTTGGTAAACCAGTAAAGCCCAATGTGACCATTGATGGGGTCGTCATTGAGGGACTGACGACTAAGCAAAAGAAGTTGTTGGCCTTATTTAACACTCAGGATGACCGCATTGTGGATCGCGACCTCATTTTAGAAAAGGTTTGGGGGGGCATGGCCGTTCACCCTAAAACTTTGGATGTTCATCTTTATAACTTGAGGCGTAAAATCGACAGCTACGGTTTTATCATCAAATCTCTCGGCGGTGGCCGTTGGACTTTGATGACGAACCGCAAATCATAATGACGCCTTGGTTCTAAGTCGTTCAGAGTCTTTTGCCTACCTCTAAATTCATGACGAAGCCTTTAAAAAAAGGTAAACTCGCGCCAAACATTTTATAGAGTTATTTCGAGGAGCGTTATTTATGAGCAAGGTTAAGAAAACCCTTGATGTAGGCGGTAAAACCTACACTTACTGGAGTCTAATGGAAGCAAAGGCACAAGGCCTTGGTGATATCGACAAACTTCCCCGCTCCCTCAAAGTTCTACTAGAGAACCTACTAAGAAATGAGAATGGATCTTCCGTTGTTTGGGATGATGCTGTTGCCGTAAATGATTGGCTCAAGGAAAAGAAGTCAACACGTGAAATTGCTTACCACCCAGCTCGTGTTGTCATGCAAGACTTCACAGGTGTACCTGCGGTTGTTGACCTTGCGGCCATGCGTGAAGCGATGAAGGACCTTGGCGGTGATCCTAAGAAAATTAATCCTCTCTCACCAGTGGATCTCGTTATCGATCACTCGGTGATGGTAGAACACTTTGGCTCAGCCGATGCCTATGAGAAAAACGTTGAAATTGAATACGAAAGAAATATGGAACGTTATAAGTTTCTTAAGTGGGGCCAACAGGCCTTTGAAAACTTTCGTGTTGTTCCTCCAGGAACAGGGATTATTCACCAAGTAAACCTTGAGTACCTTGCTGATGTTGTTTGGACTAAAGATGAAGGCGGAGAAACTTGGGCCTACCCTGATACATGTGTAGGAACTGATTCTCACACCACAATGATTAACGGACTTTCAGTTCTTGGCTGGGGTGTTGGTGGTATCGAGGCCGAAGCGGCGATGCTTGGTCAGCCCGTGACCATGCTTATTCCAGAAGTTGTGGGCTTTAAGCTAACAGGGAAGTTACGCGAAGGCGTTACGGCCACTGACCTTGTTCTCAACGTGGTAGAGAAACTTCGTGCTCATGGTGTGGTTGGAAAATTTGTTGAATTCTACGGTCCTGGTATGAAAGATCTTTCTCTCGCTGACCGTGCAACCCTCGCCAATATGGCCCCTGAGTATGGTGCGACTTGTGGTTTCTTTCCCATCGATGAGAAAACCATGGAGTACATGAAATTCTCTGGCCGTGACGATCAGACTGTTGCTCTCGTTGAAGCATACGCCAAAGAGCAAGGCCTGTGGGGTGATGACTCTGAGCCAGAATTTACATCCGTTGTTGAACTTAATATGGATGAGGTTGAGCCATGTATTTCTGGACCTAAGCGTCCTCAAGATAAGATCCAGCTGCGTGATGCTGCAGGTGCCTTTGAAAAAGCGGCTCAAGAAACCTTTAAGTACTCAGCTGACTTCGCTTCAAAAGAGTATGATGTTGAAGGTGAAAGCTACAAAATGAAAAACGGTAATGTTGTTGTTGCCGCTATCACTTCCTGTACCAATACTTCTAATCCATCAGTACTTATTGCTGCTGGCCTTGTAGCTCAAAAAGCGAATGCTCTTGGCATGAAGGTTAAGCCATGGGTCAAGACTTCTCTTGCTCCAGGCTCAAAAGTTGTGACTGACTATCTGGTTGAGTCAGGATTGCAAGCAGATCTTGATGCTCTAGGCTTTAATCTTGTTGGTTACGGTTGCACTACTTGTATTGGGAACACTGGACCTCTTCCTCCAGCGATTTCTAAGTCAATTAATGACAATGATATTCTTGCGACTTCAGTTCTTTCTGGTAACAGAAACTTTGAAGGGCGTATTAGTCCTGACGTTAAAGCAAACTACTTAGCGTCTCCTCCACTTGTAGTTGCCTATGCCCTCGCTGGTAATATGATGATGGATATTTCTAAGGACGCTCTTGGAAAGGATAAAGATGGTAATGATGTCTTCCTAAAAGACATCTGGCCTTCTAAGAAAGAAATTGATGAGCTTGTTCTCAAGCATATCTCTAGAGAGATGTACATGAAGCGTTACTCGAATGTTTTTGAAGGTGACGAGCATTGGGCAAAAGTGAATGCACCAACAGGTGAGATGTACGATTGGGATAAGTCTTCAACTTATATTCAAAACCCTCCATTCTTTGATCAAATGAAAGACGGAATCAAAGAAGGTTTTGAAGTGAAGAAAGCTCGCATCCTTGCCCTAATGGGTGACTCGGTAACGACAGATCATATCTCCCCAGCTGGTTCTATCGCAAAAGGTAGTCCGGCAGCTGAGTATCTCACCGCTAACGGTGTTGAGCGTAAAGATTGGAACTCTTATGGATCTCGTCGTGGTAACCACGAAGTCATGATGAGAGGAACTTTTGCTAATATCCGTATTCGTAACGAAATGGTTCCAGGTGTTGAAGGTGGTTACACCAAGCATATTGAATCTGGTGAACAAATGGCAATTTACGATGCGGCCATGAAGTATGTTTCTGAAGGTCGTGAGCTTGTTGTCATTGGTGGTAAAGAATACGGAACAGGTTCTTCACGTGACTGGGCCGCCAAAGGAACTTTCCTCCAAGGTGTGAAGGCCGTTGTGGTTGAGTCTTTTGAAAGAATCCACCGTTCAAATCTTATCGGTATGGGTGTCCTTCCACTTCAATTCCAGGAAGGGGAGTCCCGTAAGACGTATAACCTGACGGGTGATGAAGAAATTTCAATCAAGGCCGACGGCGAGTTGAAGCCTGGTCAGAACTTTGAAATGACCATTCAATACCCCAATGGTGAAACCAAGACAGCGACTCTGAAGTCTCGCCTTGATACTGGTGATGAGCTGGCCTACTTCAAAAATGGCGGTATCCTCCAATACACTATTAGAAACCTTATGGATAAGTAGTCCCAAGAAAATTTAAAAAGCTCTTAAAGGCCCTCTTTTGAGGGCCTTTTTTATATATGCTTGAGAATGAAGGCGATATGTTTGGCGTAAACTTCGGCCTCTTCTTTTATGGAGGCAAAGTTATGGCCCGCACCCTCTTTGATCATGATCTCGTGGGGAATGTTACTTTCTTGTAGTTTGGTGACAAACTCTTCCATCGTTGAATAGGGAACTCGGGCATCATTGGTTCCATGTTCAATCAAAGTCGGAGATTTGAGCCTGTCAAAGCAATTCACAGGACTTCTGTCGCGATACTTCTCAATATTTTCGTTATAGCGACCAAGCATATCATCAAGCCAGTCTGGGATATTAGATTCACTATAGAATTTCTCCAGGTCAGCAAATCCTGCGGTACATATTCCAAAGCCCCACTCATAACTCGTATCAATTCCTTCGAATTCTTCAGGAAAAGTCAGACCTCGTAGGGTGGCATAGCCGCCATGGCTACCTCCGGCAAGACCGATCTTTTGAGGGGGAAGGCCTAAGCGTTTTTCACAAAACTTCGCCCCCCATATAAGGTCGACAACCTCTGCACCACCGAGGTCTCCTTTTATTTGATCACGCCACTCTTTACCATAGTTCCATGAACCGCGAACCCCTGGACTGAGAACGGCAATACCATTTTGGGCCATGAAGGCCATCTTTTTAGAGAAAATATTATCTCCGCCGTAAAAAGAAATGATACTGACGGCCTTAATCTCTCCTTGGGGCAAGGTGAGAAGGGCCGGGACCTTTTGGCCATCAAAGCTTTCATACTCGAGGTATTCATAATCGAAGTTGATGATGCTCTTTATTTCCTCCTGGTAAAAGGGAATCTTGTATTTTTGAGGCAGGTCTTCAGCGACTTCATGAGCGGTAATAGTGGCAGGAGTCGTGATAGAGGTGTGGTGCAGCCATAGAAGGTCATTAAATTTGTTGATATAGACAGAGCCCTCAAATTTCTTTTCTTGAATGACATCAGCTTGAGGACCTTTGAGCCTAACGAGAGTAATCGTGGTAGAGTTATTTCGTCGATCCGCCACTGAAGCCGCAAAAATGCCTTTCTTCTTTGAGTAGTGGAAATTATGGGCATCGTCCTTACACTGAAAAACTTTAGTGACACTTTTCTTTTCAAAGTCATACCAATAAATAGCATCAGTTCCTTCTTTATCGCTGATGTAGTTGAAGCCTTTTTCGCTTTGAGTGCCACTCAAAAGAATCATGCCTGCCACTTGCTCTTCTTCTGGGATAAGGAACTCTACCTTCTTTGTTTCTCTATCAAAGAGAAGAAAGTTATTCTTTCTTCTCTGGCTTTTATAATCACAAGAAATAATAAGTTTCTTATTGTCATCAAAGAAGAGGGCTTTGCCCCAGCCAAGGCGATAATCTAAATCACGATCTTCAAAGAGGACTTCCTCTTCTCCAGTTAGAAGGTTCTTGCATTTAAAAGTACTGAGATAGCCGTTTTCATCCTTTCCGTGGCGAGAAGCGAAGGCGAGTAGCTCCTCTTCAGGACTTAGACCAAAGACACCAATAAAGGGCTCATCAGTAACGGTCTCTAAATGATCTTTTGAAACAAAGTAGAGGTTAAACTCTTCATTAAAGGCCTGATCAGATTCAATAAGAAGTTTCTTATGAATTTCAGAGTAGAAGATATTGAAGAATGTTCTTTTAGAAAAATCCTCATCGAGAAGTAGCTTTGCTGATTCAAGGTCACAACTTTCTTTGAGGTCGAGTTTGTAGAGCAGCTTGCTGCCATCGTCTTGGTCTTTGAGAAAGTGAAGGGTGTGATCGTCATCACCTATGGTGAGGTTCTTGTAGGGAGTTGACTTCAGTAAGCTTTCAATTTTCTCGACTTTCATAAGAAATCCTGTGGGGCTTTGAGTTTGGGGTTTATGATCGTCGAAATGGCCAAGAATGGGTAGGTCTTGTAGGCCACATGGTGCGTATTCGATACTCTAACTGCCTGAAATCATGTAGGGATCTTCTCCTCGCGCCACGTGGTGCACTTAATTGCAGGGGAATTGGTCATCAAAGAGGGAAAGGGCCATAACTGTTGCATGGAAAAGCCGACAACGACGCCGATAGCGTCAGCTATTTTCTGTATGACCCTAACCTTGATGTTTATTATGCTGATAGGTGAGTGTCTCGCTTAATTGATCTTTTGTGGAGAGAGAGTTCATATATCCCAACAGGTTAACGATGGCCTAGGGAAAGGAGAGAGTCCTTAGGCCATCAGTTACCCAAATCCCAGCTTGTCCAAATTCCCAATTGCTTCTAGAATAAACCCATGGCAAATATCTTTCACATCATTCCAAAGTCTGATTGGGAAGCGGCTCAAAAGCATGGAGTGTATTCTCCTGAGTCTCTTAAAAAAGAGGGCTTTATTCATTGCAGTCACACTGATCAGATTGTTCAGGTGGCAAACTCCCTTTATCACGACAGAGATGATTTGCTCCTCTTAAGAATTTATGAGCCAAGTATCAAACCTGAAGTCAAGCATGAGCCACCACTTGAAGCGCCTATGTCAGGTCTGATCTTCCCTCATATTTATGGGGACCTTAATCTCGATGCCATCAACAAGGTCTTTGAGTTCCCATGTGGTGAAGATGGAAAGTTTACCCTTCCAGGTGGGCTTCTCGATTAAGGCATGATTAAGCTTCAAAAAATTCCGTTTCCTACCATGGTTCGTTTAATGAACTTCTATCCTCCCTTTATTGGGGCCGGCGTAAAAATACGGCTAGTGGATGCAAAGGAATTGAGTCTTGAAGTTTCTATGCCTTTGAAGGTGACCAATAAGAATTACGTCGGCGTTCACTTTGGCGGTTCACTCTATTCAATGACTGATCCCTTCTACATGCTGATCCTTATGAATAAGTTAGGGCGAGACTATATTGTTTGGGATAAGTTGGCCTTCATTCACTTTAAAAAGCCCGGCAAAGGAAAAGTGAAGGCCCTTTTTCATATTAGTGAAGAGGAGGTCCAAGCGATTAAGGACGCTGTTCATCAGCACGGTAAGTGGGAGCCAGAGTTTAAAATAGATATAAAAAACGAAGACGACCAGGTGGTCGCCTCCGTTAATAAAACATTGTGGGTAAAGAAGAAGTCCTAGGCCCTCGGTAGCTTGGGTGCCTTAAGGTTGGGTCTATCTTGATTGAGGTTTGGTTTTAGTGGTGGGTTCTTTTTGTGAAGTTTTAAGGCCTCTGAAATACCGCGATCAAGTTGAGGGTCCTTGCCCTCTTTCCAGTCTTTAGGCATGCGCTCAACTTCAATATCAGGATCTGTTCCGTAATTTTCAACACCGTAGCCTACATCTTTAAACCAAAAGCTAAATTCTGGCTGGCTTGTGACAGTGCCATCATTGAGAGGGTGGCGAGGCCAGATGCCTACAACTCCGCCCCAGGTGCGTGTACCAATGAGAGGACCAATCTCCATAAGCTTGAAGCTATGGGAAAAGATGTCACCATCGGAGCCAGCATGTTCATTGGTAAGGGCCACAACCGGTCCATTGACCGCAAATTGCGGGTAAGGTTCGATATCCATGTAGCGGGTTTTATCAAAGCCTACTAACTTTTGAGTAAGAATTTTGAGAATATGCTGACTAACATGACCTCCGCCATTGTAACGGACATCTACAATAAGACCTTCTCTTCCAACTTCAGTGAGGAAGTTGCGGTAAAACTCAGAAAAACCGTGAAGGCCCATGTCGGGCACATGAACGTAGCCAAGCTTACCTTTTGACTTCTTGTGAACATAGTCTTTATTGGCCTCTACCCAGTCTCTGTAGCGGGTAAGGTGAGCATTTCTCAGCGGCTTCACTTCAACCAACTCACTCTTTTGTGATCCTTTACGCTTAATGGTCAAGGAAAGTTTCTTTGCTACACGACCTTCTAAAACTTTATGAAGGTCCGTTGCTTCTTCAAAAGGACGACCTTCATAACCTATAATCATATCGCCGCTTTTAAGGCTCACATTGGGGGCAAGAAGGGGAGAGCGAGCGGCCGTTACCCAAGAGTCGCCTTGTGCGATATTGGAAATGGTGTAGCTTTTGCTTTTCTCATTCCATTTTAGATCGGCCGCTAGGTCACCGTTTTGATGAGAGAAGGGACTTCTAAAGTAATCCCCACCAAACTCATAGCAGTGGCTTGTTCCTAGCTCACCCTGCATTTCCCACATCAGGTCACTAAATTCAAAACGAGTATGCACCTTTTCTAAGAGAGGAAGGTAGTCTTTATAGACCTTTTGCCAGTTGACCTTATTCATGTCCTTTGTCCAAAAGTGCTCACGCTGGAGTATCCACGCCTCTTGGTACATCTGACGCCATTCCTTTTTGGGATCCACTTCAAGCTTGAGGTGATCAAGAGTAAGGTAGCCATCTTTCTTATTTGTACCTTCCCCGTCTGTAGGTTTAGAGTCTGTAGCGACAAGGCGAAGGCCATCTTCAGAATCTAAAATAATATGGTCCTGATCAAGAGAAACCTCAAAGCCTGTGCAGTGCTTTTGAAAGATTTCAAACTTCTTTTCTTTGAGGTCATACCAATAGAGGTCTGTTGAAGGAGAGGGCATTCGTTGAAGGGTAGGGTCACCATCTCTACCCGAAAGGTGATGCCTTAAGATAAAAAGCTTATCTCCTGCACAGGCAAGTTCACGATGCCCACCCATTGGCATAGGTAGCTTAATGATACGGCTTTCTAGACCATCAAAGTCAATCTGAGTCTCATCATTCTTATCTTCTTTCTTTTCTTCCTTCTTTCCTTTGGCACTGGCCTTGGTTTTCTTTGCCTTATCTTCTTCTTCATCCTCTTCTTCCTCTTTTTCAAAGTTGTGATAGAGGTCTAAGGGAGAGGGCACATCCTTTTTCAGGCAAAGAGCGAAGGCCTCAACGGCAAGTGGAAAGCTGATCTCAAAATGAGTCTCACTATAAATAGGGTGAAAGTTTCTTATTCCTAGAAAGTAGAGATAGCTACCATCTTCAGAAAAACATGGGCTAAAGTCATGTAACACAGAGGGCATGAGCTCTCGGGACTTCTTTGTTTTGGTGTCGTAGAGAAAAATCGCGAGGTGGTCTCGGTTTACGTAATGTGAGTAGGCCAGATAGCGGCCACAGGGAGACCAGTTGTATTGATAATAAGCCCCGTATGGGCACTCTGAAATCTTATCAACTCTTCCCGTCGATGTGTGCAAGAGAAAGAGTTGGTTACGGTTATTGGAGAGAGCGATACTATCATTTTCAGGGTTGGCCGCACCAGCGACGAGTTTTCCCCAGTCTTGCTTGGTCGCGATGGTTTTTCCAGAGTGATCAAGTGTTTGATTGTTCAGAGAAAAGATTTTAGTCGTCTCTTCATTTTCTTCATTAAGCTCTACAGCAAAGAGCTTGAGTGAATTTTTCTTGTTCTTCTTTCCCTTGTTGTCTTTCTTACTTTCTACATAGAGGGGCAGCTTATAGCGGCGCTCTTTATTACCTTTATGAAGAGGAGCGCTATTCCAGGGAGCATTGTGAAAGAGCTGCCCTCTCGTAATATAGGCCACCTCTTGCGCTTGAGGTGCAAGTGTAAATTCTTGGAGAAAGTCTTCGGCTTCTTCTATGCGGGGAGTTGATTGGTTAAAGCTTGAGGGAACTCTGATATCAACTCTTTGTATGGTACCGGTCTTGATTTCAAGAAGAAAAATTTCAGCTCCTGATTGGAAGCTGATGAGGCCGTTATCATAAGAAAAGGAGCGCACATAGTAAGGGTCACAGTGGGTGTGCCTTTTAAGACCTCTGCCTGTGGGAAGAGCGCTGTAGATATTTCCGACTCCCTCGTGGTCTGAGATAAAGTAAACACGTCCATCAATCCACATGGGGTTGGCCAGGTTCGTTTTTAATTTGGGTAGAAACTTTTTGAAGTTATCTTTACCTCGCTCACCTTCATCGATCCACAGGGTTCCTGCTGTTCCTCCTCGGTAACGTTTCCAACGAGCGGGATCGCCAATATTGCGACCAAGGATGCGCTTCTTTCCCTCTTGGACTAGGCAGCTCGCATGGCCGAGGTTGAGAGGTGTTTCCTTTTTGGTCTTTAGATTAAGTTCATAGAGGAAGGTCACTCGAGGAGAAAAAGTATCGGTGTTACTTGAGTAGCAGAGAGTGGACTTATCCTTCCAACCATTGAGGCGGTTAATACCTTTATAGGTAAGTCTTTGGGGAACTCCACCTTGAGTAGGAATGACATAAATATCGTACTGACCTTTTTCATTGGAGAGAAAGGCCACTTGGCTTCCATCAGGACTAAGGTGAGGATCACGGCAAAGACCATGTAAGTTGGTCAAGCGTCTGGCATCTCCGCCTAAGCGACTCACTGACCACAGATCGTCATCGGTAACAAAGACAATCGTGTCATTTCTTAGGGTCGGGTTTTTTAAATAAGCACTGTTGATTAGCGTCATAGATAGTCCTCTTTATATTTGTCAGACTGGTATTTTAAAAGGAGGACATGTTCTGACAACGACAAAATGCCGCAAAAGCTTGGCGCTTTAGTCATCATGAAGGGGTTCGCTAGTGGGCTAGGCGTAATCCGTTTGTAAAAGTCTAGTAAAGTTATGCCCTACAACAAGGCATCAGACCGTCCTTTTTGGTAAGATATAAATTCCCTGGTCACTAGGGGGATATTTCACCCTTTTAGCAGATCGTGGCATCCCTTATGATAATAAGGTGGAACATTCAGGAAAATTAAGGATTTACCGCTCTTTTGCGCCTTAGTTCCTTCTGAACTTTTAAAGAAGAGAATTGGAGAATTAATGAAAAAGCTATTGTTTGCATTTGTCGTTTTAAGCGCACTCTTGACTGGTAGTTCGTCTTGGGCCGACAAAAATATGTCTTCGGCGGTTACTGAAGAGAAAGTTGATAAGAGCGTTGAGCGCCTTATTGGTAATCTCATTCGTGCTCGCCTTAAACGCTTCCATTACACCAAAAAGAAACTGGATGATAGCCTCTCTGAAAAAGCCTTTGATGAGTTTATTAAGCGTTTTGATTTTGGTCGCCAATTCTTTTTAAAGAGTGATGTGAAGTCATTGGCGAAATACAAGTATCGCTTAGACGACCAAATGATTTCTGGTGAACACAAGCTTCTTAATAATACGGTTGATATCTATAAGAAGCGTATTGATGAACTCGATGCTCACAGAAAAGAAGTCTTTAAGAAGAAATTCTCTTTTAAGACAAAAGAAAAGCTAGAACTCGATCCTGAAAAGCGTGATTACTTTAAGAATAAGAAAGAGCTCTTTGCCCATTGGTCAAAAATCTACAAGAATGCTGTCCTTAATAAGTACATTGCTTCTTTAGAGTCTCAAAAGGACCTCAAAAAAGAAATTAAAGAGGAAAAAGATAAGAAGAAGAAAAAAGAGAAGCAAAAGAAAATTCTCTCAGATAAAGAGATGCGTGATAAGGCCCATAAGTCTGTTAACGAAAAGTATGAGCGTTTCTTTGCTCGTCTTAAAAAAGACCGTCGCATGGATCACCTCGAGAAATTTTTTAACGCTGTTGCTGGTGTATACGATCCACACACTGTGTACTTTCCTCCTAAGAGAAAAGAGGACTTCGACATTGATATTTCTGGTCAGCTA
Source organism: Bacteriovoracia bacterium (assembly GCA_030427595.1). Lineage (GTDB taxonomy): Bacteria > Bdellovibrionota > Bacteriovoracia > Bacteriovoracales > Bacteriovoracaceae. The sequence goes on from JAUIBX010000033.1 coordinate 19,841, forward strand.
GAGGGGATTGGAGCTGTTCTTCAAGAAGACGGTCCCTATATCAAGGTCGTGCGCATTGTTCCTGGAGGAGCAGCATGGCGCCAAAAAGAATTAGAAGTTGATGACATTATCCTCTACGCGGCTGAGGCCGAAGGGGAGCCCACAGACCTTGTTAATATGAGGGTAGACGATGCTGTTCGTTACATTAGAGGAAAGAAAGGAACTGAAGTCAGACTGACAGTAAAGAAAGCCGATGGTTCAAGAAAAGTGATTCCTATTATTCGTGATGTCGTTCAAATTGAGGCTAGTTATGCCAAGGGCTCTGTTCTCAAGCATAAGGATCTGGGGATCAAAGTTGGTTATATTCATGTTCCCAAGTTCTATCGTGACTTTAATAATGCTGAGAGAAGTTGTACCCAAGATGTCCTTATGGAGCTCAAAAGGCTCAAGAAAGAGAATATCAACGGTATGATCCTTGACCTGAGAAATAATGGTGGTGGTGCTCTTCAGGATGCACAAGAAATGTCAGGTCTTTTCATTAAGGAGGGGCCAATTGTTCAAATTCGTAGCCATAACGGAGATATTGATGTCTTGAGAGACACCAATACGAATATCACTTACGATGGTCCACTCATTGTTATGGTGAACCGTTTTAGCGCTTCAGCTTCAGAGATTTTGGCGGGGGCCATGCAAGACTATAAGAGAGCCGTAATTGTTGGTGGTGAATACACTCATGGTAAAGGAACTGTTCAGGCGATCTTAGACCTCAGCCAAAGCCCCATGATGAATTTCTTAAATAAGCCTCTTGGCGCCATGAAAATGACAGTACAAAAGTTCTATCGCATCACAGGAGTTTCAACTCAATTTAAAGGGGTAACTCCTGATATCGTTCTCCCTGATCCGATGGGCTATGCTGAAAACCGTGAACAGGATCTCGATTATGCGATTCCTTGGGATACCGTTCCAGCTCTTAAGTATGATGAGTGGAAGAAGTTTTCCTATAAGCTTCCTGTTTTGACGAAGAGATCAAATATCAGAGTTAAGAAGAATAAGCGCTTTGAAAAAATTGTAAAAAGTGTGAATTACCTAAAAAAGAGAAAGGATGATACCGAGGTCAGCCTTAATCTAGCAGCGGTTCTCGCTGAAGATGAAAAAAATAAGAAGATAACTGAGTCCTTTAAGAATGAAGAGGAAAATAAAAGTATTCTTGTGACTAAGTTTGAAGAAAGTCTTATGGCCCATGAAAATGTTCGTGAGCAAGATAAGGAACGTTGGAAGAAAGACTTCGAACAGAGAAAAGAAGACTGGGTTAAGTCTCTTACAATGGACCCTATGATTGAGGAGACTCTCTTCATCATGGATGACATTATCCGCCAGACAAAGGGTAAGAAGCTTAGTATGGTTGAGTAGGATGAAAGACCTAATTGATAATACTGAAATAGAGAAAGTATTGGCCAAGCTAGAAGACTTGGAAGACGAGACGATGGCAGTGGAGCTTTTACGAGAGTTCAACGATGCCACTAGGGAGCATGGCCAACTTCTTCTCAATAAAGATCAAAACCTTGATCATGAAGAGTGGAAGAAACAATGTGATCAGGCCCAAAAAAGGGTAGAGAGCGTTGTTGAAAGAATAAACAAACTCTAGGATGGGGTATGGGCGATTCCAGTAAGAAGAATGATGGTTGGGACTTTAAGGTCGACGAAGAGGATCTCAAGGCCTCTCAAAAGCCTCGAAAGAAAGTAAAGGCGTCCGGTGGAGCAGCAGCTCTTTCTCCCGATGAAATCAATAGCAAGAAGAAGAAAAGAAAGCTTGAAGTAGAAAGTGTTCGTAAAACGAAAATGACAAGAGCGGCAATCGCGAGACGTGATGCTGCCCTTGAACAGTACGCAGAGCTCATGCCACCAGGACCAATTTCTCGCATTCTCTCCACTCTTATTGACTATGGACTTATCGCCTTGATCTTTGGTCTTAGTTATTACTTTTATGAAGATATTCGTTATCAATATGTTCATCTTCTTGCTGAAAAAGGCATTAATCAAACACTACCACCCGATCAATTAAAACAACTTCTTGTGGGGGCCATTACTCTTGTTGGTTCAATTCTCTTTATTTTCTTTCCAGCGGTCTTTTCTCACAAGACTCCCGGAAAGAGTATGATGAATATTCGCATTGGCCATGCCACCATTGGAGAGAGACCAACGAAGAAGGCCATACTGGCACGCGAACTGATTTTGAAACCACTATCTGTTGCTTCTCTTATTGGTGTGTTGATTGGTCTAAAGAATGATGGAGCTCGCTGCTTACACGATATGATTGCAGGAACAGCACTCTACATTGATGACTAGAAAATCTTAATTGAAATCAAGTTTTTGAATAAAGTCTGATTGGGAGCTCACTGCACTGAGGGCCGTTTCTTTATTGATGATACGGTTTTCAAAGAGCCACATAATGTGTTGATCAAAGGATTGAGAGCCATTACCACCGGGACCAAAGCCCTCTTCAATAATATCGACGATCCTTTCTAGCGGTTCGTCACCTTCAATACATTCTTTTACCCCTGGAGTTGTCACCATGATCTCTTGAGCAACGGCAACACCTTTACCGTCTGCCCGCTTAAGCATCCTTTGTGAGACAGTGGCAAAGAGGTTAACAGAGAGACGCTTTCTTACATCTTTTTGTTCTTCAGGGGGAAACATGGAGATGATACGACCCATAGTTGCGAGAGCATTGGTCGTGTGAACTGTTGAAAAAACTGTGTGACCCGTCTCTGCGGCCTTAAGTGCAATCTGCACGGTTTCGGGGTCTCGCATTTCTCCAATGAGGATGACATCAGGGTCTTGGCGTAAAGCCGCTCTCAAAGCCGTGTTGAAGCCATCAGTGTCTTTTCCAACCTCTCTTTGTGTAATACGAGATTTCTTTTGAGGGTGGAGGTATTCCACAGGATCTTCAACAGTGACAATATGAGTGCTACGGTTTTCATTGATATGATTAATCATCGCGGCCAGAGTTGTAGACTTCCCAGAGCCCGTTGGACCCGTGACTAAGATAAGTCCACGTCTTTCATTGGCAATCTTTCCCAAAATACTGGGAAGACCTAGATCTTTCAGAGTAGGAATTTTGGCCTTCACAATTCTCATGACAATGCCAATTTTCTTATCATAGCGAAAGAAGTTGTAACGAATACGACAAAGATTTTGGATGGCAAATCCACCGTCATATTCCTTCAAGCGGGGAAGCTTTTCTACTAGGTCCTTTCTTTGAAGGATGATCTTGGCAATTTCCTTTACATCGTCAGCACTAAACTCTTTGGTTTGAATGGGGACAAGCTCACCGTTAATTCTAAGGCACGGCTTTTCCTCCGTTCTAATGTGAACATCACTTGCACCGTGATCCACGGCGACTTTGATGAGGCTGACGAGGTTTTGTTTTGAAAAGCTCATAATAGACTTCTTATTGTAAATCAGGCTGTGAGGGACACAAGAAAAAAGCTGGTTTTTGCACTGTGTTGCTGACCGGTAAAGTCC
>JAUIBX010000259.1 GCA_030427595.1 Bacteriovoracia bacterium
AAAAAATTCTATAGGAGCATGGATAACTGTCGGCCATCCACAAATTGCAGAAGCTTTAATGAGTTCTGATATTTACGACTGGCTTGCCATTGATTGCGAGCACTGTGCATTTACTCCAAATGAAATGGTACAAATATTTACCGTTTGTCATCTTCATAAAAAGAAAGCATTTGTACGCATAAGTCAGCTAGATCAAATTGAAGGGAGAAAAGCTCTTGATTACGGTGCTGATGGTGTATTGATCCCAATGGTTGAAGATCCAGTTAAATTTAAAGCTTTTTGTGAAAATTTAAGATATCCGCCAGAGGGAAAAAGAGGCGTATGCTTAGCAAGAATTAATAATTGGGGAGAGAATTTTAAGCCATATATGGAGAACTTCAAACCCATAATTATCCCTCAAATTGAATCTAAGAAAGGTGTCGATAATTTAAGTGAAATCATTAGTGCTGGAGTAAGTGGAGTATTTCTTGGTCCTTATGACCTTAGTGCATCTCTAGGAACTCCTGGCGAATTTGACTCGAAGGAGTTTAAGGCAATTTCTGATGAGGTGATTAAAGTATGCCAAGAAAACTCAACACCTCTCGCAATACATGTCGTAGAGCCAGACCCTGAATTACTCATGAAAAAGAAGGAAGAAGGTTTTAACTTTTTTGCTTTTGGAACAGATATTATTTGTATGCTCTCTTCCTTGAAAAAGGCGAACAAGTTTTTAAAGGATAGAAAATCATGAACCGTAGAAAAATTTGTGTCATTCCTGCCAGAATGGCCTCTTCAAGGTTTCCTGGAAAACCCCTAGAGAAACTTTTAGGACTGAGTTTGATCGGTCACATCTTTAAAAGATGTTCAGCTTGCAAAGGTTTTGACGAGGTTATTGTAGCCACTTGTGATCAAGAAATTATTAATGAAATTAGTTCTTTGGGTGGACAGGCTGTCATGACAAAAGATTCTCATGAAAGGTGTACTGATCGTGTAGCAGAGGCTCTCACAAAGTTAGATAATCCCCCGAATGGCGATGACTTAGTTATTATGGTTCAAGGTGATGAAGTATTGGTAAATGAAGCCATGCTTTCTACTATTATTGGTAAAATGGAAGCAACTAATGCTCCCGCTCTTAACCTCATTAGTCGTCTTTATACTGAGGATACATTTCATAGCCCCCACACTGTTAAGGTTGTAACGAGGCCTGACTCATCAGTCATTTATATGTCGCGCTCAATGCTACCAAGTCCCCACAGAAATAACGGTGAGACTGGAGTTTATCAGCAAACAGGAATCATCGGTTTTACAGCAGATTTTCTAAAGCAGTTTTCAGAGTTAAGTCAAACACCTTTAGAGATTGCTGAGTCAGTGGATATGCTAAGAGTAATAGAGCATGGACTAACACTTCAATCGGTTAAAACAGAAATAGAGACAGTCGGAGTTGATACTCCTGAAGACCTAAGACAAGCTGAAGGAATCTTAAAAGAAGATAAATATACTTCAAGTTATCTATGAACTATCTTCAAATCAGAAAAGAAATTGAGCGCAATATCGGTGAGCTTGAGGTAAATTATCCGATTGCTTACTCCTTGGCTTTTGATTTTTTAAAGCGCCAAATATCTAGAAAAAACATAGGAGATTTCAATAAAGTTTCTCACCCACTTTTAAGTAACTATAGCTCTTTTCGTTCTTTTAAAAGACCTCGTTTCCTTACAAATTTGTTTAAATATTTAACCTGGCCGCGATCGGAGATTAATAAAAAAGAAAAAATACTAATATCTTTTAGTTTAGTTTTCCGCTTCCCTTATCTTTATAAAAGGCTTTTAGAAAACTACAATATCATTACGCTTGTAACAAAAAGTAACCTTCATCAACTTTCTAATGTTAACAGAAACTATACTCTAAGAGCTGATACTTTATTTTATTCTCAAGACCAGAATAAATTAATAAATGATTTTCATGAAATTTTATTTGAGGCAATTTGTAATGATAAAAAGATAAATTGGGAACAGTACTCTCATTTATTAACTTCTCTTGAGGAAACTTTAACAAAGAAAGTTCATAAGTTATCTGAGTGGATTAAGACTTCAAACATTTCACAATATATCTCTGCCTACAGTGACCGTTTTGAAGAAATTCTTCTTTGTCATGCCTTTAAAAAGCTTAACTTAGTGAGCAAAGAAATTTGCCACGGTGTAAATGCGCACTCCCTAAAATATTCAGATAATGTTGTCCCGGAAAATGCTGATATACTATATGTTTGGTCGCAACAGTATTACGACAATACTATTGAATTTACAGACACCTCTCGCCTAAAAGTCTGTGGTTATCCAAAGTATGATGAGAAACAAATTTCTCATTTTCAAAAAAAATACTCTAGGAAAAAGTTAATTACTTTCTTCTCTCAATCAACCTATGACATTGGAGCAACTACATCACCTGAAATTAACGATGAATTCATTGCTGAAGAAAGACGTTTTAGAGAAGCTCTCATTGAGAAGCTTAAAATCTTAAAAGAAAAACATGGATACTATATAAGATTCAGATATCACCCTGGGGAAACGTCAGCAAATGGAGTCGACCGAGTATCAGAAAAGTCTCTTATTTCCAAACTTGGATTTGAAACGAGTACAGGTAGTCTCGAGCAAGATATTTTTGAAAGTGAAGTTTGTATAGGGGTAAATACATCGTGCCTTTATGAGGCAAATATTTTAGGCTGTCATGTTTTCCAGCTAGATTTTAAATACTGTCCAAGTGTTCACTTTAAGAATATTCCCTTAGTTTCTGAAAAAGATATCCATAAAATAATCCTAACTTCTACTTCTCCCCCAAAAATACTCTATAAACAGCTATTAAATATAAATAGCCTAGTTAAAGACTGTATATCTTCCTTTTAAAGGATAGCTAATGAGAGACTCCTCTGATTTTTCTTTAAACCCAAAGCACAATGATACATCTTTCATGCTAGACCTGATCCGATGGACAAGCGCACAAATGGTGTGTGTAGGTCATGCATTCAGCTTATTTGATATCGCCAAATCGTATAGGGCGCCTTATTTCCCAGAAATTCAGAATATAGGTGTACTTATCTTTTTTGTAGTCTCGGGGTTTTTAATTGCATACACACTTGCAAATGGAGCACAAAAAGGAACAAGCGAGACCTTTACAACTTACCTCATAAAGAGGTTCACAAGAGTTTATTCGGCTTTTTTACCGTGCTTATTAATAATTGCATTATTGGATTACATAAATATTCACTTCAATGGCAATAGAGAAGACTTCTTTTTTTCTTTTGAATCCTTCTTTGGAACTCTCTTGTTTTTTAATAATTATTCGGGTCCATTTTATGAGACCCTTAGAGTGTGGAGTTGCCCCTCAAAAACGGACAGGCTAGCTAGCTCGGTTTAACTTTAAATACTCTCTCGGCGAGAGCATGCCAAGCGCTTTATGAGGCGCATTTTCATTGTAATCCTTAAACCAACTTGGAAGCTGAGCTAAAACTCGCTCAGCACTCGAGAGATCATTTACATAAACATAATCCCTTTTAAAGGTCTTAACAAAAGCCTCTGCCATCCCATTGCTCTCAGGGCTATAAGGAGCTGTCGTACAGATTTCAAGGCCTAGTGATCGACCAAAGAAGACCGTCTCTCTTGCTGTATAGCCTGACCCGTTATCTGAGAGCCACTGAACCTTGTAATTGGGTCTATTCTTAAAACGAGTCTCAAAAGTCTCAGTCATAAGATCCCTTACAAGCTCTCCACTAATTCCTTTAGAGGAGACAACCCAGCTAATAGCCTCTCGATCATGGCAATCCAGTGAGAAGGCCACTTCAAGCTTATCTCCGTTCCAGCATTGGATTTTAAATGAGTCTGAACACCAGCGAACGTTACTAGCGATCGTTTCAACCTTTCCATCATGGGTTCTTGTAGGACGTTTTCCAAACTTTTGAAGAAGGAGATTATTTTCCTTCATGACCCGGTAAACGCGCTTATGATTAACTCTAATGGACTTTCTAAGAACTGCTGTGACTCTTTTATAACCATACGTTGGTCTTTCATCAGTCACATTTTTTATATACTTTAAAAGCTCTTCATCAGAGAGCTTTTTCTCTATTTCTCTCACTGCATCTTCTCCTTGGCGTTGATAGTAATTGGATCGTGAGACCTCTAAAGTTTTACAAATGAAGGCTATTGAAAACCTTCGACTCCTTCCAAGGGCTTGCGCGAGATCAGTTTTTTTTCACGTCCAATTCGCACGGCTTCTTTGAGAAGCTCAACTTCTTCGGTTTTTCGACCAAGCATGCGCTCAAGTCTTTTAATGCGTTTCTCAAGCTCTTTAAGTGTATCTCAGGCGTCTGGTGCTCTTGACGGGTAACTCTGTATTCAATTGTAAAAGATCTCATGATGGCCACAAGACCATTTTAAAACCTTCAATTTTTAAAAGATAGAGGGGCATGAG
>JAUIBX010000260.1 GCA_030427595.1 Bacteriovoracia bacterium
ACATTTTCAGCCCTGCTTTCACCTGACCAATGCGATCCTCTCTATGCATCGACCCAGAGACATCAATGATAAAGACAATATTCTTCCCTTTAAATTTAAACCCAACATCTACAGGTAGACCCTTACCGCGCCAATTTTCATTTGGCTTCTCTGCATCTTGAGGGCCTGATTTAAGACTGGCAAGGTTTCTTAGTCCTTCAAGCTCGACCTTCTGCTCATCTCCCCTTTGTTGCAGGAGTTTATTCTTTCCTTCAAGCTCTAATACAATTTTTTGAAGATCTTTGACCTTCTCTTCCTTGCTCTTTAACTCGGCATGAAGTTTTGTTATCTGCTTTTCTTGAACAGTCATCGTGGCCTTGGCCTCGACCTCAAACTTTTTGGTAGAACCCTTAGGTACGGCCACGTAGAGAATAATCACGGCCCCAAGTGCACCAGTGAGAATGTCTAGTAGAGCGATATTAAGACCAGGAATTTCACGCCGGCGAGACATAACCTAACTCACCTTTTTAGTAGGCGCTTTCTCCGGGCGAGAAGCAACCTTCTCTCTGTGCTCAGAAGTGGAGGCCTTTTTCTTATCCATAGGTGCAGGAAACTTTTTTAACTCTAAGCGATTAACAAAGTTAGAAATAACATATTCTTTGAGGTGAGCATGGAGACGATCCGTTTCTTCTTGGAGGCGATAAAAGAGACCTGTGACGATGGCCCCAAGAAATAATGAAACTAAAGTTGTATCAAAGGCCACCCCTAAAGTTGCGGTTATCGCATCCATTTTACCGGTATGGGCGATGGAGAGGGATTGGGAAATACCAATAACAGTGCCCATAAAACCAATACTAGGGATCAACCACAAAAGATAACGGATATTACTTTGACCTGATTCATGGAGGTCTCTAATAATTTCACTTTGAATAGAAATAATTTCAATAGTCTCTCCCATGGAGGTCGTTGACTTAAACTTTGAGATGGCGGCCAAAAGTAAGCGTTTTACCAGAAGGTCTTTTTGCCCACCATTAAGTTTGGCCAACTTTCCTTCTATTTGTGGTAAGTCCATAGGAAGTAGGACATGCTTCTCACTTGTCGGCAAGATATTAAGACACAGGCCTTTAAACTCATTTTTAATTTCTCTTCTAAAGCTTTTAATTTCTAGATAGGCCCAGAAAAAGGAGAAGACAATCGCTCCTTGAATGATGCCACCGTTACTGAGGTCCCCACCCAACAAAGTCAAAAAGCGCCCAATAAATGGCCTATTACCTAAGCTTTGATATAGGCCAACAACAAGCCCTTGATAAGCAATAGCAAAGAGAAGTGCTGAAACCCAAGGCTTCTTTTTCATTAGACTTTCCATAGGTCCTTTTTCGGCATAAACCCGATCAGACTTCACCAGAATATAGCTCATGCTGATCTATAGACTTAATATCAAGGACTTAGCAACAGTAAAGAGATTTAATTGTGCGGCATGTAGTGAAAATAATTAGGATACTTTTAAAATGATCTCATGAAAACAAGTGAAAATGGTACCCTCATTTTTCTAGATGAAATTGAAATTCCCCAAGGAATCTCTTATCTCATCGTCGAAGATGAGGGCGACATTGCTGAGCTGATCAAAGACAACCTTATAGAGTTTGGCTTTGAAGGCGCAATTACGATCAGTGATAGTGCTGAGCATGCTCTTGAATTGTGCCAAAAGAGTATTGAAGAAAAAGGTATCTTAAGGCCATTTGATTTTATTATAAGTGACTGGAATCTTTCGGGGCTATCAGGTCTTGACCTCCTCATAGAAATTAAGAAAATTCCAGAATATGAAAAAACCCCTTTTCTCATGATTACTGCAAATGACAACGTTTCAGGTATGTTGTTCGCCACCAAGAAAGGTGCATCTGAATACCTTGTAAAACCTTGGGAAGACAAAGAGCTAAAAACTAAACTCGCATTAAGCTGGGATAAGTGTAAGGCCTAACAAGCTTCTTTCTTAGATTGGCCTTCATCCATGGCCGACGAGGAATCTCTAAAGTCTATTCCTGAAAAGGCCTCTTTATCGGCCAATAAGATAAGACCAGGGTGATTTTTTAATACCACTGCTGGTAAGGTTTGATCATCTTCCATGAACCTTTTTAAAACCTGTGCCTTATGATGACCTTTTACCATAAGAATAATTTTTTCACTCTTTAGGAAAGTTTCTAGACCAAAAGTTAAGCCCCAGGTCCCTTTATTTAGATCAAGATATTCACAAGTCTCTTGACCTAACTCAACACAACCCAAAGAAAAATTTGAGGGAATATGAGGCTCGTGAAAGGCCACGTGTCCATTTACCCCAAGACCCAAAAAAGAAGCATAGCGACCAAAAGGCCCACCATCAGAGTCACGGATAGCGTGAAAATGACCCATCCATGGACCAAGGTGTTCTTTAAAGAATTCATGAAAGTGGTTTTCCTTGTTCCCATTAAGGATTTCATCAATTTGCCATAGATGAATTTGACTAAAATCAGAGTCTTTCAGAGTCTTGAACTGCTCTCTCATCAGCTTATAGAAGCTTTCAGGAGTCCCGCCAGCAGGAATAAGAAAATCGCAAACTCCCTCAGCGTGAAGCCTTTTAAATAGACTCATTAAATAGTGGTCAAGATGGTCACTTGATTGAATCACAATTTCCATTGCTTCTATTTTAGTGCGGTACTATGCTTAAACCAAGATGAAAAAGAACCTGCTTATAGTTGCCCACCCTGACGATGAAGTGCTCTTCTTCTCCTCAGTTCTTGAGTACTTTAGTCAAGACATCCACGTACTCTGCCTCACAGACGGTAATGCAGATAACCGTGGACCGAAGCGGGCCCTCGAATTTAAAAAGGCCATGGCCTTTTTTGGAATTGATTCCTTTAAACATGAGAGTTTACCAGATCGCTACGATGAGCCCCTTGTTTATCGAGATCTAAAAACGGTAATTCAAAATAACTTGGGTGATAAAACTGAGAGGATTTTCACACATGGACCTTTTGGTGAATACGGAAACCCCAATCATATACAGGACTCTTTGGTGGCCCACGAGCTTGGCCTAAAGGAAAATTTGAAAATCTTTAGCCCCAATGTCCTAGACTTACCTAACGCCTCTACTTTCTATGAGAAAGACAATAGTGCGATCCACTTAGAAGTATGGAAGAAAAAATTAAAAGTCCTAGAAGAAATTTATCAAAAGGAGTACCAAAGATTTGTCACTCTTGTTCCTCCCCGCTGTAGAGAAACATTTCTAAAATCAGACAATGAAACTCTCCATATTCTTCAATACCTCGTCAACAATCACGAATTGCCCCAACTCAATGCCTATGAACCTTTTAAGGCCTCATTACAGCTTTTTAAAGAACATGGTCTAAAGCGAGTCTTCTAAAAGACTTTTCCTAAAGCCCCTTCAATTCTTGCATAAGATTCTTTTACCGAAGCATCTTGCCACTGAGGATTCTTATCTTTATCAATCAATAAGGCCCTGACTCCTTCCTTGAAGTCACCATGAAGGGAGACAATCTCGGCAACTTCGAGATCCTTAGAAAAGCATTCCGATAGCGCCTTATCTTCACACCAATTAAAAAGCTCCCATGTGACAACTTTTGAAACTGGACTTCCTTGTAAGTAGAAACCTAAGCTGACCTGTACCCAAGGATCGAGGTCTTTCTTTTGAGATTCCTCATGGGCCCAGTTATCAAATTCAATAAGACTTTGCCATTGCGGTAAAGAGACCATCCACTGTTCTTTAGTCGAAAACTCATTATCTTCGACCATAAATTTTTCTAAATTAACCTTAGTCTCATCTTCCTTATTTAATGTAGTGAATTCGTCTTTTTTATCAAAGCTAATAAGATGATCAATAAGTCCCAAGCGATAGGCCTCAACTCCATTAAGACGAGCCCCAGTGAGTGTGAGAAAGAGACGCCACCTACGTTCTAGCTTCTGGAAGAAGTAAGAGGCACCAACATCTGGAAAGAAACCAATTGTCACTTCTGGCATGGCCAGGAGACTCTGTGGTTCACAGATCTTAGTTTTACATCCCATCAAAAGCCCCATGCCGCCGCCCATGATGATACCGTGAGCAAACCCCATGAGATTTTCTATTTCATATAGACTTTGATCAAGGGCATATTCCTGTTTAAAAAAGAAGTCGTAGGGACGACCTTCAGCAATTCCCTTAATGACAGAGACAACATCCCCACCAGCGCAAAAGCCCTTTGGTCCCGCGCCAGTAAGTAGCAAAGGAAGTCCTTCAGTAGACTCTTTGTATTCATTTATAATTCTTTGCATGTCGCCGACAAGCTCTTCATCAAGCACATTGAGCTTCTTGGGTCGGTTTAAAATAACCTCAAAGGCACCGTCACTTTCTCTTCCTAAAACCTTCTCTTCCATAAAATCTCCAAAAAAAAGGCCCTTCAGTGAAGGGCCCTTAATCCG
>JAUIBX010000034.1 GCA_030427595.1 Bacteriovoracia bacterium
TCATTAGTGTTTGTGAAAGGATTTTTAAATGAAAATCCTCCTTACCGCCCTTACGACTCTTATTGTAATTACTCCCTTCAATACACCTCCTGGTGATGACGTGTTTATCACAGGAGATTTTATGAATTGTAACTGGCGACCTGACTGTATCAAGTTGAATCGTGTCAGAGAAAACCAATTTAAAGTGGATTTACCGTTAGAGGAGGGGACTAAATTTAAAATAACCCGTGGGTCTTGGGCCCAAGAAGTGGCGAATTCGTGGGGAGCGCTTCTTCCTAATCTTGAGTTCTCTCATAGAAGAGGCAATGAGCCTATCTTTGTCGATATTCGTAATTGGAAAGACCAGGGGTCTTTAAAAGTTACGGGAAATATTCAGGTCGTTAAAAACTTTTACTCACCCGAGTTGGGTAATATTCGCGACCTTCATATTCGTCTTCCCGAAAACTATAAAAATTCTGATAAAAGTTATCCCGTTATTTATATGCATGATGGTCAAAATGTTTTTGATCCCAAGACATCAACATTTGGAACTGATTGGTCAGTTGATGAAGTTCTTTCACGCTTAGAGAATGAGGGGAAGGTGAGGGAAGCGATTGTCGTTGGCATTTTTCATAAGGAACGCCATAGAGAGTATAATGATGAAGACCTCGGTGAACTTTATGGCAAATTTATTGTCGAAACTCTTAAACCTTTGATCGATAAGAATCTGAGAACTCTTCCAGATAGAGATCATACTTTTCTTATGGGTTCAAGCTATGGTTCGGCCATCTCTGTGAGCCTTGCTTTTCGCCATCCAGAAGTTTTTGGCAAAGTGGCGGGCTTGTCTTTTAATGCCAGTTTTTTTAAGGACATGCTCTTTCGATTAAGTGATCGCTTACCGATGACAAGTACGGAGCTCTATCTCGATCATGGTACGCGGGGTGGTGATCAAAAATTTGGTCGTCACTTTCAAAGGTTTAAAAAACACCTCTTCGCGAGAGGGTTGGCCCAAGGTCAGATTACTTATCGAGTTTTTAAGGATACCAATCACACGGAAGCGGATTGGGCCCGCCGAGTTCATATTCCCCTCAAATTTCTTCTTCGCTTAAAGGCGCAGTAATTTCAAGCACTTAACCCCGATAACTATGGTTGAACTAAACCACCCTAAAGGGTTGCGGATAAACGTTGGAACGTGAATCCGAGAAGAGATAACTTACATTAGAATGATTTCTTAAGGAGCAATCACTTCGACATCACGAAGAAAAAGAGCTTTACGCTCCTCTTGTCTGCAAGAGGTGCACAAGTCTCAAGTCCCTATATACATGCAGTAAACCCCTTTTAAATAAGGTATATTCTTCTCTGCTTTGAAATATTTATCTCTTTACTGTAGCGATTATTTTGCATGGCCTACCTTTACGTTTAACCATTTTCTCGCCGATGTAAAATGAAGAAGGTCAGGTCAGCAGTACGTTCTTAAAGATTATCGGGGAAATTGTATCCCCCACTTTTGATAGATCTTAGATTTTTGAATGTACTTTCTAAAGCCACAGCTTCTTTTTGAAAAACTCCCACTAAGATAACGCTCAGTAATTTTTGGAGACGTTGGCCCATCCCGTATAACAGAGGGAAGGTTCGTGTTGAGACAGTATTGAAGAGGAATATCTTTGGGCCATGAAGGCATAGAGGCTAAAAGGAGACAAAAATGTGCTGTGTTTCTTTGATAGATTCTCCTTATTTCCCCGTCCGAAGTCTCTTCAATTTCTTTTTTATTATCCTTTAAGACTCTTTTTATATTTTTACCGAAAACATCGAGAAGTGCAGACATATTACTTAATGTAATTCTCTTTGCATTTTGAATATCACTCATAATCAAAGCAAGATTATCGGTTCCTTTTATAAATTTTAAATTATCTAAAAAGGTATTGGCGGCAAGCAATTGGAGAACGATCGGATCATTATCACCAATATGATTTCGATAATAATTTTGAATAGAATTTCTTATGATCATTTCCAAGCGGTTTTGAAAGAGAACAATACCGTTGTCAAGGCGTGCTAGTTTAGAAATCTCAATAAGTACCTGAGATATCTCGTCAGTATTATCCATCAAAATTGAACTTTCGATAGCTTCAATGATAGACCTAAGTCTGCTGATGGTGTCGTTATAGATAAGGCGAAAGCCACGATTTTCTTCCAAGGAACTCTCATCTATATTAGTAATAAGAAAATTATATATCCTTGTCGCAGCATCAAGAGGAGCAAGACCAAATTCATTCCCACTAGGATCATATGAGAGAGTAATCACTGAAAGAGGATCAGGTTGAATGATTCGGGTTCTTTCATCAGCGACAATAGCTCTCGCTCGATCAATCCAATCTAAATAACGAGTTCTCAAAATTTGGTAGTCTGGTGTATACCCTGACCTTTGACTAGGGCGAAAAACACAAAAATCAATGAGGTTCCCATTAGCATCAACAACATCATCATCAATTCCAATTAAAAAATAGGAGGCTCTACTTGTGTCGCCTCCAAAAACTTCTATTAAAGGACTATCTGACTGAATTTGATTATAGGATTGCCCACATGATTTATTAGTCAGTTTTAAAACCACAAGTTTTAATGCGTCGTACTTAGATTCTGGTGGGGCGTTATTAAAGCGAGGCTCCTCTTCTTGGATGGTTCCTAAGCCCGTCCTTTCTGCCGACTCAACTGAGGCTTCTCTAAAAAGCACTCGACTTTGCCTTTCCGCCTCTGATGAGGAAGATGGGGCGGCTCCTGCTTTTACCGCCTGAAGCCAACTAAGAAAAATAGGGACTTCTTTGTCGTTAATCGTAATCGCCTTTTCCGTCGAATGAACTTCATCTGAACTTTCTGTAAGAAGGCTAGCTTTCAATTCTACTATTTTTTGAGCCTCGTCATTAATACACCAGGTATGAGAAAGGGATTCAAGGGCACACTTATATCCTTCAAGCTCCGAAGTAGCTCTAGAGATTCGACTAATAAGGCGTCGATGAGGTCTTTTTCGAAAATACTCAATCGTATTGCCAAATATATTGGTAACCGCACTAAAACCTAACGCCATGGCAGGGTTATAAGCATAAGTGATGGCCGATACCCCACCAGAAAGAGCTGCTAAGGAAGAAAGAATCTGTGGATTTTTAGTAACACAGTTAGAGTTAGAACTGACTGTGTTAATGATCGATTCTGAGGACTCAACTAGATAGACATAGAGGTTCGCTTCATTAGAGTTTTCAAAGCCAAAAGGACCATCAATTTCAGATTGAACTTGAGCTTTCCTAATTTGGACATCCCTTAATAGGAAGTTCAATTCGTTAATGACATTAGGATCCGTGGTCGAAAGAATAAGGTTTGTTATTTGATTTTCCTCGGCCAACAAACTCTCGAACTCTTGATTTAATTGATTTGTTTGTGCGATAGATGAAAGCGTTTCCTTAACTCCCCTTAAATTGGATATTGCGCTAGCAACGCTCGTACAATTGTCATCGTCTTTTAAACCTTCAATAATGGAGATCAGGGAGTCTGTGTCAGCGAGCGCCCTCTGAGTAAAGGATCCTTGAGATGAACAGGAGGCTGAAAATATTTGATTAAGTTCAGAGCCTGTAATTCCGGCAATAGATGAATATGCTACTAATATAAGCCCTAAAAAAAACAAGGATTTTATTGTTACTCCATGGTCGTTTTTCTCATGAGTGAAACAAAAAATACAGATATGTGAAATTATTTCGTATCTCATCCCGGCAGTTCCTGCCAAGTTGTTTGCATATGTTGGTGCGTGGCAAAAAGTGCAAGCAAGGTCGCAGGAAATCGAAAAGGACCTTTAAATAAAGGTCATTATTTCAAATACAAAATGATCTTTTTTGACATCTCCTGATTGATACCTTTTTGCCCATATTGATTATAAGGGATAATAGCAATTATCCCTTATAACTCCCCTATCTAAAACTTCTAAGTCATTTTTATTAAAGAATTTTTAAATCTCGTCGATAAGAAATTATCACCAATAAAAGAGATATTTTTAATGACTACCCTATTGGCCATAACAGAAATAACTCCAACTTCAAAAAGTAGCTCGAAAGAGCTTGAGTTTGAATTTTTGAATAATTTCGAATCTATTCATACACGTAAGGCATATAAAAGAGATATTTTAAGCTTTATAGACTTTTATAGAAGCATCCTGGGGCTTAAGAATCTAAAAAGCTGCACAAGGCTCCATCTCGTCGCTTACAAGGAGTATTTAAGTAACTCATCTTATACCCCTAAAACCATAAATAGAAGAATGAGTTCTATTTCAAGTTATTTTCAATTCTTAATGGAAAAAGGTTTCTTAGACTTTAATCCTGCTGATGGTGTAAGAAGACCTAAGCAAAATGTCTCAAAAGAGACGAATGATCTTACAGATGATGAAGTGGTTCAGCTTTTTGATGTGATCTCAAAGGCCGCTTCTCCCCTACATCGGGCCATCCTTATTACCTTCTTTACGACAGGAATTAGAAAATCAGAGCTTCTGGAAATAAGACTTAGCGATCTTCAAGAAATTAATGGTGAGATGACCCTAAAGATTTGTGCCAAGGGGGGAAAGAAACTTCTCAAATTCTTAATACCAGAATGTGCCAAGGCCATTGAGGACTATATTCATTACATGAAGTCTCTGGGTCGAGAGATTCATAATAATGACTGGATTTTTCAGCCAAGTTTTAACCCGAAAAACCCAAGTAATGTTACACGTCCACTTGTTCCAAGCTCAATTGACTATATTTTTAAAAAGTACTGCAAATTAGCTGGGATAACAAAAAGTGTCTCCCCTCACTCTGCTAGAGCTACCTATATCGGCTCAAGCCTTCAAGGAGGGGCAGATCTCTTGAAGGTTTCAAAAGACGTGGGCCACTCTTCTGTTAAAACCACCGAATCATACAATAAAAGACGAAATACTCTTAAGGACTCCCCTGCTAGAAACCTTGGATTTATTAAGCGAGAAATTTGACTCGCTTAATCTAGGCCTTTGTTTATAAAAACCCTATTCTTCTCCTTTTCCCGAACAAAGGAGAATTTATGGGAATTTTAAAAGATAAACTCGCCGAACAAATAGTCCTAAGAGGATTTGCTGAGCACACTCAAAGTGCCTACTTAAAGGCAGTAAATAAT
Source organism: Bacteriovoracia bacterium (assembly GCA_030427595.1). Classification (GTDB taxonomy): domain Bacteria; phylum Bdellovibrionota; class Bacteriovoracia; order Bacteriovoracales; family Bacteriovoracaceae. The sequence goes on from JAUIBX010000034.1 coordinate 5,140, forward strand.
TTCATCACGAGAAAGGAGTTCTTTAAATTTATCGCTACTTACTGCAAGATAGAAATGGTCAAGCTTAAGCATAAGGAAATCCTTTTTTACGTTCTTAAAAAAACTACCATAGAATAATTTTTGAGAGAAATGCCCTGTAAAATTGTGAACTATTAGGAATCTCAAATATTACTTCGATTTTCCCTGTAGGAAAAAATATGTTACACCTAAGATATGAATATTTTTGCTAAAGAATGCTACAGAACTATCCTTCGTGAAAAGATTGCAGCCGTGAAGTCCATTGACCGCTCTGTGACCAATACCAGTCTCGCTGAAAAAATGAGGATCCAGCCTCCTTATCTTTCTAAGGTTCTTAACGGGACGGCAGACTTTAATACAGATCAGCTCTTTCTTCTGTGTGAATCCTTAGAAATGGATCGCGAGGAAGAAGAGTACTTGGCCCTCCTTCTTGAGCGGGAGCGCTCCATCTCTGAAAAGCGTAAAGAGGTCCTGACTGAGAAGATAGATGCTATTCAACTAGAAAAAAGTGATCTTATTAAAAGATCCGCCCAGAAAGGTTCTCTTGTAAGCACTGAACAACTGGGTGAATCCGGTCTAACTGAGTTTTACATGGATCCCATGTGTTCGGTTGTTCATGTCTTTTTAAGCATTCCTAAATACCGTAAAGAGCCCTTTCTCATCGTCGAAAAGCTTAATATCCGCGAGGAGAGGTTCTCTGAGATTTTAAGAAAACTTGAACGTCTGAAAATTATCGAAGTTAAAGACGATAAGATTAAGCTTAAGATCAAAGATATGTTTCTCCCAAAGGAGTCGTATTTAACGACTCCTTATATGAAGCTTATGGACAGCCTATGCCACGCCCACAAGGTGGATATCCCTTTTGAGGAGAAGAAGCACTTTATTTTGACTTTCGCGAGTGACGAGAAAGTTAAAAAGCAGATCATCGAAGAATTTAACCTCTTCTTCGAGCGGGTTAAGAAAATCCACTCCAAGGGCACCGCTAGAGAGTGCTACCAGATGAATTTCGACCTCTTCCAGTGGAGCTAATTCTTCCTCGTTGGCCGCAAGTTCTTCACGGTTAATGGCATACTCATGAAAGCCGACAATCCCCGCAGGTGCTCTATGACCTGTCGTCATTTGAGGTCCACCCTCCCCCATGCTGGTTTGAGCATAGCTTGCTCCGGTGGTAAGAAATGCTGCTAATGCTACCCAAAGTACTCTTTTTACTAATGTTTTCATATGGCTATTCCCTTTTAAGTGTTTGTTATTATTGGTAAACCTTGCTTTTCAAAAACCAGTCTTTGTTTCAAACCCTCTTGGTTGTGTAGGTCTAAATTACGCTTGAAGGGTGTCAGAAACCACTAAAAGGAAATTCATAATTGAGTGATTCTTTCCCGGAAGGAAATCCTCTGATGGGGTCTCAAGTGCCCAAAAACGACAAGATGTTAGGAAAATAACAGTCCCTAAACACTTTACAGGTTCGCTGTGATTCCAATGATTTCAATCGTATAAATAACTATGAGAAAATTATGTTTAGTGATGCTTGGATTGGGGTTTTGCCTCAACCTTATGGCGCAAAATACCCCACTGCCGGTTGATTATGATTTAGATGATGATAACTCTGGCCCTGTCCTACGCAGTCCTCACGCTAATTCAGGTGAAAACCCAGATCTTGGTAGCCTCGTTGATGTCTTCGATGAATTGGGGGAACCACCAGTTCTTGATCTTCTCAATCAAGGCAGCGTCCTAAGTACAGGCGATTCAGGCGGCATGAACGGTGCTGGAAATGGTGAGTATATTACTTATCAGCAAAACCCATGGTTTCTAGGAAGAGAAGCGGTTAAGTATTGTGTGGCCCACTCTGAAGAAAACTTCTCATTAAGCCTAGAGCGCTCACGCCAAGTCATTAAAGAGACGATTAAAGACTTCTTTTCTCAAATTGAGTATCGCAATAAGTATGGTGCTTACAATACTTATGAAAACCGTTTTGGGACTCAAGAAGTTAGTCTCCTCTATGGGGTTTATAGTGGAATTCTTAACGGAGACTTTCAAAAGTTCTTGGAGATTCCCAGAAACCCAACCGGTTATGAGGATGGGGATTACCTCCTTGTGACAACTGCTTTTGAAGAAGTTGCTTGTAATCAGGCCGAACTGATTATTAGCCTTGGTGATATCAGTCCTGCTCCAATTCAAGATGAAATCAACCGTAGAGGACTCGAAGAATTTAGAAACGAAGTCGTGATTACCAAGCGTACGGAGTATAATTGGCTTAACCTGAGAAGTAAGGGCTTTATCTACTTGGCAGCGGATAAGGGCGCCCATGCTTACGCAGGCTTTAGAGCGCCTTATATTAAGAGTGATACTCTTTGGAATCTTCATGAGAAACTCGTTGAAGGTATTCCTCTTCCAGAGGAGTTTCAAAATCAAGTCTTACTTCGCCCTCACCAACTTCAACGTCCGAATGATCTCAAGAAAGCCACTTTGGGCGTGCTTAAACCCATTCTATTTCAAGAGTTTGGGCACCTAAGTGGTCTTGGCAATATTTCTGGCACTGTCATGGACACCTCATTTACGAAGAGGCTGGCGATTCAAGGATTAGAGTTTAAAGATAATTACCACCATTACTCTGATTTTATCTTAGAGGCCACAACTGTAGGCAAGGATATTACTGAGATTTATCTCAACATCGCAGAAGGCTCCCATGAGTATGATGACTTTGCAGCTTGGCTTAAAAGGAAAGGAGTGAAGTCACAAAATATTATTATAAAATTCACTCCTCTTTTAAACTCAAGTAACCCTAATAACGTAACGTCACATAAGGGAAAAGTTGAGGTATTCGAAATTAAAGGTGTTCAAAATAAGAAGCTTATCTTTTCCGTTAACAATGTTGAAAGTTCATTTTATTTTCAAAAGAAAGGATTAATGGGAGCAAGCTCAAAGACTTACTTAAGTGAAAGTCGCTTTCGCTACATTATCAATCAGGGGAATGGACAAGTTCAGCGTGCAAAGATGACGATGATGAATCTTTTTACTTTTGAGCTCAATCTAAACTTAAATATAAAAGAAGATATGCCATGGGTGAAGTTTACTCATAACCCCGAAATGTACGGTCTATCACAGGTAGAAATCACTCTTTTTGATGAATCTGACTCGCCCTTTGCTCTGAGTTTTCCGTCACCCCAGTATGGAAGTATTCAGGCTTACCCAATGGAGGTTAAGTAATGTTTTTTAAAAATAGAACCACCATTGTCGCAACCTTTCTTTTACTTTTAAATGCGCAAGGAAAGGCTTGTCTTGATCATAAAAACGTTACAGTAGGGAGAAAACAGACATCTACTCCTGTTATTGATGTGAGTAGTGGTCAAATTCCAAAAGATTCTCCATGGTTTCTAGGGAAGAAAGCGATCACATATTGTATCGACCATGGTGGTCCACAACAGTTCTCTCTACCCCTTGAAAAGGCAAAGAAAATCATAAAGAGTGTTGTGCCAAATTTTTTTCGTGGTGTTCAAAAGCGAAATCTCAATGGTACGGATTCTTTTCGGATTGCTGGGCTTGAATGGCTTTCTGATGAGAATCAATCCTACTTTAGCCCGGTCTGGGAGTATGAGGAGGACCATTACACAAGTGGTAAGCTTCTTTTTTTAAGTGATCAAGCTGAGTACATTTCAAATTGTGATGAGGCCGACCTCGAAATTATTCTTGGAAACGTCAAAAATCCAAAAGTTCAAAAGGTCATCTCACAAACGAGTGAAGCTGATTTCAAAAGATTTGCAGGACTCGCTGTCCTTACAGAATACGACCGAGCCAACTACAGAGGAAAGGGCTTTATTTATTTAGCAGCAGATAAAGGTAAGTTACAGTATTCTGGAATTCGTGGTGGCCAGGCGAACCTCATCTGGAGTAACCATGCTATTCTTGATGATCAGATGACTCAGGATAACCTCCCGCCAGCTTTTAACTTCTTTGTTGATACAAATGTTAAGAGAAATTATGAAAGTGTTTTGCGTTCTGTTTTACTTCATGAATTGGGTCATGTGTTGGGCATCAAGCATACTCCTCAAATTAATATTATGAATGAGGATTTTCCTGCCTTTGAAGTCCAAAAAGGTTTGACTCTTGAGAAACGTATTAATGATGAAGCAAGATTTTTTCAGTATTTAAGTGGAGGCCAACTAGAGGACGTGACTTTTAACACTTTTGTCTTTGATGCCAGTGGGCAACCCAAGTCTGGAAATCTCTTCAGATTTAATATAGATCCAATTGAAGGCTTTGATAAGAATTTGTATAAACTGGTATTTGAAGTTTATAACCGTAATCTTGATCTTCTCGGTCACGAAGAAAGAGAAGTTTATCTCAACCGGTGCACTTCCAACCTTTCTGGCATTCCTGGCATCGAGTTGAGTCACCTTTCAACTTATGTTGCGCAAGAGCGTTTCTATGATCTCAACTTACAACAATGGGTAACTGGTGAAGAATTTAGAGTATTAGAGCCTTCAACTGCCCCTATGGTTGAATTCAGCGCCGACTCTTTATGTGGAATTTTGGATACGCCTCTCACAGGTTTTCCCAGTATCGAAATCCTTCCCAACTTCTCTAATCCTAACGGATCTTTCTATCAAGTGAGGCTCTATAATGAGTTTCGTAACGATACTGAAAATGATCTCTATTTTAGAAGCTTTGATTTTAAGACTAAGATTTAATTAGGTTTCTATGATGTAGGTAAGCTCCGTTGTGAGCTTACCCTTAATCTTTTTCTTACGATCGAGTGAATCCTGATATTTTCCTCCAAGAGACCTTGCCAGAGCTATGGAGGCGCTATTTCTTTCATCAATCTCAAGGATGCATTGAGTGCAGTTATGTTGATCTCTCATATAGGCCAAGACTTCTAAGCATGCTTCTTTAGCAAAACCTTGGCGCCAGTAGTCTCTAAAGACGGTGTAAGCAAGGTAGAAGATATTCTCATTGATTTGTTGAGAGACCTCCATTTGACCGATGATCTCCTCAGTTTTCCTGTCTTTGAGAACCCAATTAAAGCGGTATTCGGAAAGTTTAGGAATAATTCTACTTTTAAGCTTTTTAATTGCTGCCAAAAACGCTTCATGATCTTTGAGAGGTTCTCTATCCATATAATGAAAAAGCTCTCGATCCTGAAATTTGATAAAAAGTTCATCCACATGGTCTGTAGATTGAGGCTCAAGAGTGAGCCTCTTTGTTTCTAAAGCGGGAATCCTGACACTATTAAAGATCGTCAAATCACTATTTAAGTTGCAAATGCCATCTGAAAATAGGTGCATAGTTATCCCTGTTGTTAGAAGAGCGCCCCTCCCCTAGGATAGGGCGCGTAATAAGTCTTACTCGGCGTTATAGGCTTCAAGAAGGTGTTTATGAAGTTCACGAACTCCTGCTTCATTTTTCCCCTCTTTAACGGCCTGTCTCATCAAGTCCCAAACTGTACCGTCGATAGAACTCTCTCTAAAGCTGTACTTTTTAAGACTCATTCCTCTCTCTTTGAGGTCTTCCACAACCGCCTGAACAACCAGAGGGGCAACTTCCACACTGACAAAGTAAGGAGCTCTGTGAAGAATATTGGTGCTATGATCTAGCCCCATTTCATCGTAGATAACACCGATTTTGAGGTCATTCCTAAGATATTCAAAAACTTCTTTGTGCATAACTGAGCCAACAAAGTAATACGGGCTTAGTCGTCCCCAGGTATCAATATTGAGGTCGGCAAAATCAATTCCAAAGACATCCTCTCCCCATTTCATTAAGCTAACGTCTCCAGAGCGTAGTAGCCCTGCTACAAGGTTGAGGTTGCTGCTTTCTGGTTGATAGCTATATTGGGTCATAACATAATTAATGAGGTTCCTATTGGCCGACGAAACAACGATGGCACCAAAGACGTAGGAAACATCCTCCCTGTCACGTTTGAGGGCCTCGTCTATCAGCATTTTGGCGATAGTTTCCTTACCTTTTGTCACACTTTCAAAAACGGGACCTTCATCTTCTTCAAGTTGAATTTTCGCCTGTTCGTTAATGAGCCTTTGAATTTCATTAGTATCATTGGCATCAATCGCCTTACTAAAGAGTTCATTTTGTTTTTTGAGGCTTAAAAAACGTACGGGAAGTTCATCCCCACAACTATTGAGGTAGGCCATCTTTCTCATAGAAAGAGCACAGCCATTATTTCTCTCTTCTTCCAGAAGCCCTGTACAATAGTCCTGAAGAGAATTGAAAGAGTGTTCTCCAGTCGAACAAGAGTTGACACTATATTCATAGGTGTATGTTTGGGCGGTCGCAGGCACAACCCCATCAACACCTGCGGGATCATCCCCACCTGAGCATCCCATAAGGAGGATCATTGCCGTAAGGGGAAGTGTCTTTAAATAATTAGCTGCATTCGTTTTCATGTCTTATCTCCAGATGAAATCAATTTCGTGCAATGACACTTTTGTAGCAGTCTGGAGGACGCCAAAGTAGCGAGATTTCACGAAGTTTTCATTAACTAAGGAGACATTAGTGAAAATATAGGTACTTAGGGCCTAGGGCAAAAAATAATAGATTTTGGAGACTCTTCGAATTGTGAATTGATCAAAAATAAAACGATTTAGTAGATGGCCTTTTTTAATGATAACTTTTCTTAAATTATTTCAAGTTTAAGGTATCTAGTTGGGTACCGCTTTCCCGTGTAATAGAGGGACTTAAGCCGCTTGGGACTCTTTTGGGGTGACTGACGTCATTACCAAGTTCACCTCTTTGAGTGGCGCGAGGATCCCACAAAGAAAAGGCAATAAAGTGAACAATTTCTTCACGCTCATTTTTATCGAAATTCACTTTGAGAAAGCGCGGGTCCTCTGGATCGTAGACACTATAGTAGGGAATCAAATAATCAAGTTGCTGGTAGGGATCGTAAAAAGGATCAAGTGGGTTTTGACGACTTAGCTGTTTGACGTTTCGTGGTCCTTCAAGATGAAAGGCAACTACTTCATCAAGCGCCGCTAGAGAGCGCTTGATAGGGTCTTTGATTTCTCTTCCTTTAAGATTCGCTGTTCCGTGGTGAAAATAGGGAAAGGTTTCAATGACATTTCGAAGGGGTGGCACGCGCATTTTGAAACAATCGGCTTTTTTTAAGCTCACACTAGCGTGGCCAATATCGGGGGCATAACCTGATGAGGAGACGGAGAGGCCTTCAATGTGACATGAGGGCAATAGTCCCCTTTGGGTACGATGCTTATCAAAGAATCCGGAATTTTTCTTAGAGGTTTTTTGATTACGGCTTAGCGCTGACCTAAGGTCACTTCTTACCCCTAGGGAGGCAAAGGAGTTGCCCCCAAATTGGGCACTATCATGACATTTATAGCAGCCAGCTCCTTTGATTTTTTGCCCCTTAATGTTTAGGACTTCATTGGCAGGGAGAAAGAAGCGCACCATACCCTTGAGTTCTTTTTTACTCATTAGTGCTTCACCCATGAGCATTCTGTCATAGGGAGTATCATTGGCGACGTGGGTGACAATGAAAGATTGAAGGGCCATCGCTAAAGTCTTGTCGGATATTTGAGAGTCAGTACCGAAGGCCTCTTTAAAAAGCTTTTGATAGGCTTTATTCTGAGAGATCTTACTGATGGCAAGGGCCAGGCATTCATTACGATTGGGGACACTGATCTGGTTATTCTTTCTTCTGTAGGGAATGCCCTCTATCGTAATCGGCTGGCTATTAAAATTTCCCGTGTCATTACCTGTGAATTCGTCATAGGAATTTGTATGGAAAATTGTAATAGGTCTAGGAAAGAGAGCTCCCCCCTTCCTAAAAGGATTATCTCCTGAATCTGTTTTAACAATAGGGTTTGTACCACACATCTCCTCAGGCGTGTGTATAGGTAGGAGCACTTGAAAGAGAAGATCTCCAAAGCGGCCATCCCAAAAGAGACCTTTATTCTTGGCCTTATCCATTCTGTAGGCAACATTTAAAGTACTTAAAGAATTTCTAAACATAAAGCGATGAGCCGAGTGACCAAAACCAAAGGAGCCTAGGTTACGACTTAAGCTCAGTTGGCCTGTTCCAAACATCTTCCCCACATTATTGCCGTCAGGGCCTCCTTCACCACCAGCACCGACGGTAAGGGTGTTTCCATCGGCAAAACCATGGTTACTAAGATGGCAAGTGGCACAACTAATATCATTATTTCTTGAGAGGATGGGATCATTAAAAAGCATACGACCAAGCTCTACCTCATTAATCTTAGGGGTTCTTCCAAGGATCTTAGCAAAGTTTAGTTTTCTCACTTTCGGAAGTTCAAAATCGAGTTTTTCTTCTAATTTGAATCGATAAAGTTGGTGCTCACTTAGACTGGCGGGGCTTTCTCTAAACTTTCCTTGATCTTGGCAGCTGGTACCAAGAATAAGAGGAAGAATCATTAAGGCATAAATGACCTTTTGTGATTTATTGAATAATGAGTTGGCCACTATCATAGACTGAGCGAGTTGAGATACTTCCTGTTGTAGGAGTACTGTTAACCTTACCTCTCTTGTCACAATTATTCCTATCATCATCAGTAAAACAGGTATTGGTGAGAGTGAAGTGATAGGCAACAAAGGCATTAGGTCTTCTTGAACGATTAGTAAAAAAGATAAAGCCATTACCAAGGAGGTATTTTCTCTCACTTGGAACGGGAAAGACTTTCCAATTAGAGTTATCTCTAAGATCAAAGGTCATGATGCGAAATTTATCTTTTGGTGAATCAATCTTGGAGCTGCAAAGCTTATTTAGGCCCCTTTTACAGCAGTAAATTTCATCTACTTTATCTTTTTTAGAAACAAAAGGAACCTTGTCATAACTAGCGGCCATTTGGGGCGTTATATTCTTTTCGTAGTCACCAATGGGAACACAACGGGAAAAGTAGACTCGCATTTTGCCACCCTTCGTTGAGATGAGGGTATGGCTATCTCTTGTGAATTTAATTTTGCTACCCGAAGGGTCCCTTACTTCCACTTCAATATCGCTCATATTGGATAGATCAGGTATTTCAGTGAAATCCCAGTCGACACGATCAATCTTTCCACTTTCATTCACTAAGGTATAGGTTCTCTCAAAGTTGAGGCGCTCCCAAGAAACGCCATCTGCTGAGGTCTTGAGCTTTTTAAGACCTTCAGAGGAGTAACTTTGAACTGCTAGAGTTTGATTAGATCTCGCCTTCATTTTTTTCATCATGGTGGTTCCTTGCATAATAGCAAGGGCCAAAAGACCAAGTAGTCCCGCAGACATCAAGACTTCTGTTAGGGTAAGGCCATCCTCATTGCTTAATTTCATGAATAATCCTTATTCGTCTTTTAATTATTTTTAAATCCTATGAGTATGTTGCGGTCATAGTCCATGAGATTAAAGCCAATTTGATAATCAAGTGAATCTTGAACCTCCGTAAAATGAGGCGTAAAACCACCATTACAAATAGAAGCGTCAGGTACCCTATTGATAGCGCCATCCTCTTTGACACATAGATAGTTGAAGTCTGGGCTTCTCTCAACATGGTTGGTCTTAAAACCGAGCTCTTGGTCAACTGGACCAGTAATCTCAAGACGCTGCTTTGTGTAAGTAGCATTAGGAATAAGAGTGACTATCTTATCACCACCATCATCCTTAATGGTCAGCTTAGCCTTGGACATATTGGCGTTGATTTTGTCGACGATCTCATTGAGAGTCATTTTTATTTCAGCACCCGTATCATTGAGGACCACTTTTTCTGAATCACTGGTATTGAGGGTGTATTTGAAGTAAGCACCATCTTTAATCTTAATATCTGTCGTTTTACTAGGCTTAAGCTTCTTCCCTTCAATGACAGCGCGAGGGTCTACATAGTGGCCATCACCGTTAACAAGGATAACATCTTGAGTTGTGAAGTCTGGAACAAAGCTTTTCACCTCACCTATTTTCTTATAATCAAAAACATTAGGAAGTTTTAACTCATTATATTTCTCCAACCCGGGATCCATACTCTCTAAAGCAACCCAAGCAAAAGGAATGTCACTGATTTAATCTTGCCAAGGATTAGGGAAGGCATATTGTTCATGAAATTTATTAATGAGGTTGTAGGCCACAACCCATTGAGTTGTTGAATTGGGTGGTAGAAAGAGTCCCTTCTCTTTCTTACAGGCCTCTTCACCTTTTTCAAGTTTCGTACTTTGCATTTTGGATATAAAGAGCTCACCCCTATTTCCTTCTTTGCGACAAAGGAAAGGAAACTTGCGGTTACCTGCGGGTTCTTGATTTCGTACTGGAATGAGCCCTTTAAACTTCACATGGTGTGTAAGAAGGAAGTTATTGAGCCCGGGGTCATCTTTAAAGTTGAGAACCTCATTGTGTTTTTTAAGGTGGAGGTTACGACTGGGGAGGTAGAATAGAGCATTCACATCATTGCCCTTAAATTCTGTCACTCTTGGTGGAAGAACTCTCGCCTTTCCTTTTCCATCTCGAACCATGGAGATCCAAAACCAAGTGCTTGTGGATAAACCATTTTGATTCATCCATTGAGAAAATTGCTCAATATCCTTAGTTAATTGAGGCGCTAAGAAAGAGCCTTGATTCGCCAAGTTGAAAAAGTCAAAGTCACCATCTTGATTAAGGGGAAGGTTTATACTGGGGTTACCAGTAAACTCCCTTAACTTTTCTGGATCACTAACTTCTCGTCCTGTTTCAAAGCATCTCCTATGGGCTTCTTCAAATTTAATCCTTGAAAGGGATTCTGGCTGAGAAAAAACATCCCTAGCCAATAGATAGCGGCCAAAGTTGAAGCACATGACGGGGAGTTTTTTGGCACAGTTTTCAGTATCGAGGATGAGCTTATTGGTTGAAGGGTCAAGTCGTGCCTTGATACAGGCTGGGTCTGTATCTGCTTTGGGGGCATTCTTTAGCTTAAATTTGGCAAAGTAAAAGGGACTCAGCTTCGGCATTGGTGGCTCATGTTGATGACATTCTGGAACTGGAGCATCCTGTGGCTGGCCAGGCATTTCATGCATGGGACCAAAAGTTCCAAGCCCAAACTGGGCACAGTTTTTCATATAACACGCTGTACATCCTAGCCCTTGGTTGGATGAATAATTGAAACTCTTGTCAAACTCATAGAAATCCAGATTGAGATAAGGAGAATACTTATCACCGTAGGTGGCACCTGTTTGATTATAGCCATTGCCTTCATGACAAACTTTGCGACAGAGATTGTTTGTGCTACCACGAGACGTTTCTTGAACATTAATATTGACAGAATGGGAACCGCTAATAGTAAGGTCTTCATCTTTGCCAATCTGAGTACGGTTATCGACGATAAAGTTCACATGATCATCATTAACGAGGTTAATAGACTCGCCTCTCTTAATTGAGAATTTGGGTTTGGCCTTAACAAGAGAGTTCTTTCCTAAAACACTTTGCGTGTTTAGGGTCAGGTTCATGATCATATTGATGGGGCCGTATTGGCGCTTTCTTGCGGCAATTTGAGGGCATTTGTAGGTCACCTCATTACAACTGCCGTAGATATTTTTCGTTTTATCTGTTGTGATGTAGCGGCCATTTTCTAGGACGACACCTGCCTGAGCAACGGTTCGACGCCAATTGACTCTTACAGGGTTTTCTTCGTTACCTGTGAAACCAGAGCGATTGTAAATTGTACGTCCTGTAGGGTCTGAAGCCCCCATGCCTGAAAGAGAAAGCTTAACTGGCGACTTGCCTTTATTAGCAAGGTTACCGTCACAGGTTCCTACGGAGGGGGCCCAAATGAGGTCTTCTTGAATTTTCTTTTGAGGGGTATCGAGTTTGTTGTAGTAAAGGGTCGTTCTTACTTTAAAAGAAATGTCTTTTACATCCATATTTTTATTATTGTCGACATTAACTTTATAGAAGAGCTTGCCAGTAGGTGACTTGTAGGGGTTCATGCCTACTGGTATAACTTCAACTGAGGCGGCCAAGTCGAGATCGGCCATTTGCTTTGGGGTCAGACCGGCATTAATAGAACCTTCTTTGAGGCGAAAACATTTATTCCAGCCCGAAAGCTTCTTGCACCTTTTATCGCTTTGAACTTCCCAATTTCGATACTTTTTGCTCCAGGTGTTGTTATTAAAAATTTGAGAACCACGACTAACATTAATAAAAATTTGTGCAACACCAGGTGTTTTTGAATTTGTAGACACCATGGAGCAGACTCCACTTTTCTTCTCCCCTTTTTCGTTGGCGACCCCCGTAAGAAGACCGGTTGTTGTTGATAAGAGGTCCTCGTTAAGAAGCTGAAGACCAATGCTGGACTTCCTGGCCACCTTACTTCCTGTGAGGATGCTGGTGCCTTTGGTGAGAATTAAAGCTCCACCACCCACAAGGGCAGCGGCTATGAGTATTTCGACAAAACTCATTCCAAGTTCATTTCTTAATTTCATTTCTCGTCCTATCTTCGTCCAAATATATTTTTCATTACTTTTTAATGGGGTGGGTCTACATATATGGTGATTGTTGTCTCAACAGTTTTCTCGTTCAGTTCCTCTTTGCCGCCAATATCACCTTCAAAGCTGGCAACCTTTCTCATGAGTCTAAAAGGTTCCATGCGACTGAGATTTTCTTCCGAGTTGAGCACGTATTTGATTGAGCCTGCTGGTTCTGAATGCTGGCTAACGGTAGTGCTTTCATCGACAACTTCACTGGTGGTCCCTTGTTGACTCCAGTTGGTTGTTGTTTGGACCTTGGTGACATTATGAGTGACATTCTTTACGAAAGTCGCACACTTGACCTTGTCCACCCATTCGACAGTTTGACCTGCACCAAGGAATTCTTGGAGAGGAACTTTAACGGCTGAATTGGCCGAAGGAGTCACTCCTTGCGCGTCCTTTGCAAAGGTCACTCTCTTTTCATATTGCATGTCATAGATCACCCCAGGCCCTTCATTATAAGTGTAGGCGATGACATCAGTAGTTGATTCACCATCAATTGAGAAGGGGCCTCGGCATGCTGGAAAAGAGTGTTCTCCTTGGAGACTATCGCATTGACTAAGGCATGAAGAGTTGAGAAAGGTCACCTTAGGAACAGCAAGGGGTCTTTTAAAGAGTGACATCGAAACGGACTTACTCTCTCTGCCACCGCCCATGGGAATGTTGATCTCTGCTTGGACTTGAACGAGGTGCTTATCTTTATCGAGGACTTTGATGTCAGCAGGTGTTTCGCCAATTTTTTCTTTGATGGCCGGGTCATCATCGCTGTTAATGAGTTGAAAACTCACTGTGCCAGGATATTTCGAAATGGCCTCTTCATCTTTATTGTTCTTTCTTTGAGAATCTTCTGACTTGAGATCAAAGACTAAGACTTTCTTTCCTTTTCGATTCTCATATCTCAGATTGAGAAGACCAAAGTCTTCCGGTTGATAATTGTCTTCCTCTTTCTGGCCAAACCATCGGCATTGATTCTTATCTACTCCATCATTCCAGGCCTCACTTTTACAAAGGATGAGGTTATTACTGATAAGAAAACCGGCCACACTAAAGATTTTCTTTGTTTCAACTTTACCTTTGAGAAACTTAACGTCTTTGTTACTTGATTGAGTAATTGTTTTATTCTTCTTCATTATCGTGAAGACACCGCCGCCAATGACAGCGACAAAGAGAAGACCCATGAAGAGAGCAGAACCTCTTTCATTTCTTAACCTAGTCATCATGTAATTATCCTAGTTTGTGATGTGGTGTTATGTGTTTATGATAACGGTGAACCGAAATTTGCTGTAGATAGTAGGATTTACCCACCTAAGTACCCAATATTTCGAGAAGTTTAAGGAGAAGGGCAAATCTTAGAAGTGGGCACTAGCTTCAATTTATGAAGCTTTAGCAACATATCTGGTCAATTAGCCGGCCAAATATCTCTTTTTTAGGACATCCTTAGCAGATTTCCCTGGATTTTCTTGTAGGAGAGGAAGAACCTCTGACTTATTAATCACCACAATGTTGACCATTTCTGGAAAGGCCTTTTTCAGAAATTTTATGGCCTCTTGTGCTTGTTCACACTCTTCAAGAAGGGCATGCTTGCCATGAGTCCCCGTGAGGATATAGGCGTTAACACCAAAGCGTTTATCTAGGGTTTCTTCAATTTGTGTACTGTGATGGAGAAGGCCGGAGTCAGACTTAGCAAAATCATCGGATCTTCCTAAAGGCCTCCTGGGTGTATCAGGTGAGAAAATATCGTTCGTCTTTACCCATCCATCGACGATAACTTTTTCTGGGTAGTCCCCTGTTGAGGGCGAGCGAAAATGGAGGCAGTCGTTAATAAATTTTACCTCGACTCCAGGAAGAACTTTATGATTCATCATGATTCCTGGCCCGGCCTCTGTGAGGCCATAGCCGATGATCAAGTCTCTAAACACTTCACGAGCTCTACGTTCAAGTCCTTCATTCACAGGAGCGCCGCCAGCATAGAAGGTGATCTTTTTAAATGTCTCTTTCAGGTCACTATTTTGGGGATCCTCCGCCATGCGAATAAGGATCTCAAGCTGTTTAGGAACACCGGTTATAAAGTCGATTTCATCCGCATCAAGAACTTCGCGCATGGCCTTAGGGCTTAGCCTACCCTTTTCGTAGAGTGTGATATAGGCCCCTCCTAAGGTTCCAACGAGTAAGTCAAGAATAAGACCAAAGCAATGAAACTTAGGAAGTAAGCTTAATTTATGTTCGTGCGGATATTCCTTTAAGATTTTCTCATGACCTTCTAGTTGAAAAAGAAGTCCTTCGGCCGTCAGGCCAACCATCTTCTTTTGATAAGTGCCACTGGTTTGAAGAATAAGGGCATAACTCTTTCCATTTTCAAGAAAGTCGAAGTTGTAAGTGCCTTGTCTTCCTTCGAGGGTATAAATATCTTTTGTCTTCTCATTACTCTTTTGACCGGTACTATTGAGGACTTTTTCAAATTCTTGGTCGTTCATAGGGAAATAAATGGCATTGAAATACTGGCACACCAAAAAGTTAATGATGGCCTCTCGGCCACAAGGTTTATCAATGAGGACATCTCCCTCTTTAAAACCTTTCTTCTTCAGTTCTCTTGAGCGGTCCACTACGGAAGTGTAGATATTGGCGGCTGAAATAAAGGTGTCACCATTCTCTCTATCAATAAGAGCAGGAACACCTTTGCCTTTAAACTTTTCTTTAAAGAGATTAAATAAAGGATTCATAAGTTGTGTTTTCCCAATTGTTGAGACGAAAGCGTGCGGGCATAGGCTCACCTATTCTTTGGTAAGCACCTCGGTAGGCACAGAAGAGACCTGCTTTTAAGCTCTCTTGTAAGAGATCGAGAAGGTCACTTACTTGGTTTTGGGCATTCATTCCGCAGGGAACAACATCTTGATTATTCCCTTCACAGCTAAAGCTCATCTGAGCTGATGGAGTTTGGAGTGATTTCACTCTTTGATGAAGAGAACTCAGAAGTTGATGAATGCCTTTGGCATGATCATAGGGGCCAACTCTTAAGTTGGTAGGCAATCCTTTACTTGTCTCTGGGTCCACAAGGTTAAGGACATTGCGATCAATAAGCTCAGAGATCCGTACACAGGCATCGGCCATAAGGTCGGCAGCTGTGGCCACGCCGATGGCGTAGAAGTGGCCGCCGTGCCATGGCGTCCCATCTTCTAGAATAAGAGGATTGTCACTTACCATGGTCGCTTCATCCTCCAAGAGCCTTTGAACATAACGAAAGTTTCTTAAGATTTGGCCAATGATATGAGGAGCACATCTAAATGAATAGCGCTCTTGCACACAAGTCTTTTCTCTACGAGGCTCCATCCCATTTTCAGATAAGAAACCATTGCGGGCCTGAAGAATGAGGCGGCATACATTGAGGGGTTCTTCTTGTGGATTCATGGTAAATCCCGTGGGATCAATATGATCAACATTGGCATCAAGCGCCACGCTCACGAGACCAATGAATTTGATGAATTGCTCAGTCATATCTTGTAGGCGACGGTAATTTTCAATCGACCAACTGGTCATCATGGAGTTGGTATTAACGAGAGAAATAACATCTCTTGGACCTTGTGGTCTCTTATGCTCAAAAAGAGGTGAGATGGCATGGGCCATGGAAACAAGATCACCACTGGCACCTAGGCTGCCATAGCGAGGAACTTCTGGAATATTATGAGACTCGGCCAAGCGCCATAAGGCCTGATAGGTTGCTGGGCTTGTTCCTGAAAAACCTTTGCTTACTTTTAAGGCCTGAATACGTAGGGCCCTTCTAACCACTTTCTCAGGAAGCTTTTCCCCTACTCCTACTTTTAGGTAGGTCAAGAGTTCGAGCTGATCTTCTTGCCAATTCTTGGGGTCTTTTTCATCTTTGACGTTATGACCCCATCCCGTGTGAACACCGTAGATAGGGAACTTGGCACTTTCAATCGTGCTTTGAAGTCTCTTGTAGGCGGCCTCAACTTTTTCTAGGTTGTAAGATGAGTCAATGCCGATTTTCTTATTAGCTAGCCCGTAATAAAAGCTTATGCTCTCTTTCGTCTGCATCAAATTCTCCTGCCAACGTTTCCGTGTTAAAAACCTTTACGACGTGATCATCTTGTTGCAATGATCCCAAGTAAAGGTGGCGTTCCATTACCTTAGGAGGAAGACTATTCATTTTAGTTTGGCAAAATCCATGAAATTGTGCACAGGGAAGTGCATGGTAGGCACCATTTTCCGTCTGAAAAACAATATCATTACCAAATTGATCAGTATTTTTAACGAGAACTTGAGGCCACTTAAGGAAGTTTACGGCCTCACCTTCTCCCTCGTCAGCACTAAAGGGAGATTGACCATCACGAATAAGTTGAACCGTACGTGAGGCCGGTATCGCAAAACGATCCCCTCCCTCAGTCAGAGAAAAAACAAGAAAGTTTTGCACCGAAAATTCACTAAAGAGAAGAGTTAGGCAACTGCCCTTTCCTTCTTGATTTTCTAGACCATAGTCAAACTTGAGATTGCCAAATTCAGTGACTGAGCTTTGCCAGCTTGATTTTCCAAGCCCATCATCTTTGATGACAAACTTGATAAGGTCACCATCAATAGAGATTTCCCAATCAAAGTTAACAAAAGATGACTTCCCTTCACGCTCTGTTGGGTCTTTTTCCAGAGACTCTAAAACCACAGACTCGATATATTCTGAGATGATACCCTCAATGACATTGGCCACATTGGGAGAGACACCCTTATCTAAATTCTTTTGGTCATTATTGACTTGAAATTGCAGAGAGCTCTTTTTCATGCCTTTAACAACAGCACCCTCAATACCATCAGAGAAGTCTTCAAGGCTTAAAGAGCCCGACTCTTCAATGGTTTCAATATTCATATTGATAGTTTTTTCGACTTTGTCGATGATCTCCTGCTCAACATTGGTTTTCTTTAGGAGTTCAAGGACTTCAATTTGGCTTTTGATAAATTTTTGTGAAATTTCACTATAGCTAGATGTTTTTTCAATAAGTTTCTTAGTTTGTTCTAATCGATAGCTGACGGCATCGACAGGACCACCGGCCAGTTTGATGACCCAGTAAAGACTTTGAGAGTCGAGGTCTTTTTCAATGGCCTCGACAATACCTGATAGGCAAGCACCTCTGGCCATGAGAATAGGGTCAGCTTGACCTTGAGTAAAGGTCTGATATTGCATTTGGGAATTGTAGCGATTCCACTCTATTCGGCATTCAAGCCAAATGAGATTGAGAAGGTCAACCATCTCATCTTCGTCACCATTAATGACAATGTCATTTATTGAAGAGACTAGGGAGTTGATGCGAGCCTTAAAGTAGGCTTCAATTTCTGCTCGCCCTTCTGGGCTTAGACCTTCTTGTTCGGCCAGCATATTTGAAAAACGATGACTCAGCTCACTAGACTCTAATGTATCAACGAGATGTTTTGCCTTATCCATGTACAAATTCCTCTAAAGAGTGGAAAAGGAGG
>JAUIBX010000035.1 GCA_030427595.1 Bacteriovoracia bacterium
TCCTCCATAAGAAGGTTACGAAAAACCTGACCACTATAAGCGACGGAGCTGGAGCGCGTGAACTTACTGTTGAATTCGTAAGTTGCAGGAGCTGTATCTGTTACTGCTTTAATTTCGGCAGGTGCATTTTTTAGGGTTTCTAAGGCCTGAGTATAAACATTTGCAGAGGCCATAGGGGTTGCAGCTAGGGCGAGAATCGCTAGAGTTGCTTTCATTAAATTCCTCTCTTTAGAAGCCTTTTGGGAAGCTTCGTTTTATTTTTTTTTAGTGTTGAGAGGGTTTTATAAACACGAGTTTGATATGTCAAACTTTTAGTTGATTTTGTAAACGATTGTCGTAGATAGCCTATAAATATCATCTTCTTTGGGCGATAACTGCTTGAAAGTCCACTGTTTTGCCGCACTCAGGGCCGAGTTATCTAGGCTAGCGTGACCCGAGCTTTGGGCCAAGATGACCTTATCGATTTGGCCACTGCCTTTCACCCATAGAGTGAGGCGAACGGTACCGGTGATTCCTCTTCTTAGAGCAAGGCGAGGGTAGTGAGGGTTGACGTAGTTTTGAATGGAAGACTCAAAGGGCTTTGTTGGGGGAGCCGTGGGCGTAACCTTTTCTTGGGGCTGCTCGACAACCTCTTGCTTCTCAACAGGCTTAATGGCCTTCTTACGTGCCTTTTTGATGACCTTCTTTACGGGCTTAGGCTTAGAGACAGGCTTCGGTCTCACCATTTCTTGGAGCTTAATTTGGAAGCTTTGCTGGATAGTAGGCTCAAGACCAGCAATCATAAAAGTCGCTTGAGATCTCTTATAAAAGAGAATACCAGCGTGAACGAGGATGCTCACCACTAGGAAGACTTTGAAGAGTCTATTGGCATGACTGAGGTCGGGTTGATAATACATGGAACGCATCGTAGCAAAAGGGAGGCCTGTTTGCCAGCTCAAACTTTTGCCTGTCTGTAAAAACCTCAGCTTGTTTAGTTAAAATTTAACTAATATTTCCAACTACTTGGAGCTTAAAGTGTTGAATTCGAGCTTCATACCACCACGAGTGACGCTGCCGTCTGGGTAGTGAGCGAAGACTTCTCCAACAGCACGGTAACCCATGGCCTCATCATCATTAGTGACGTCAAGCTTGCAATCGATCCAAAAGTCATCGGTGACAATCTTAAAATTAAAGGCTGGACTAAGGTCATTGAAGACCAACTCGAAGTCTTGGATACCACCGTTAGCAATAGAGTACTCTTGAGAACGAGTGCCACCTGAGTAATTAAGACCAAACTCAATCCATAATGAAAATTTCTCAATATGTCCCACGGCCAAGTACTCAACCACAGCATCATGTTGTTCTTTAAGCTTAGCAAACTCATAAGAGTTAACTGTTGGGTCGGCCATCTTTCTTTCAAGCTCCTCTTTAAGGAGGGCCTGATCAAGAATTTTTTGAAAATCAATTTTTACTTCAGAAAGAACGTCTTGGTTATTGGGCTTTTCTGCTGAAGAACCTGTGGCCACGTAGACTTGAGGAAAGCCTTCTTCCTTGGTGTAGCGTTCTGCTGTTTGTAAAAGATCAAGCACAATACTCTCTCCGGCCTTGCGGATAAACTCAAGAGGCTCGTACTTCGCATAAGTGGCATCGTACTCTGCTCTTAAAGATTCCATTTCAGCTTCAAGCTTAACAAGTTGAGGAGTGACCTGCTCACAAAGAGTGACGACTTCATTCACTCTCTGCTCATCTTCAGGGTTATCAAAGATGAATTGAAAGGTCAGAATGTCATCACAACCACGAGGATTCTTTCGTCTTCTATATTGATTGTCTCTTTCAACTTTACACTCGTATTTTTCATCCCCTCTTGGGCGCTTCTTATAGAAGCAAGTAAAGTCACGCCAATTGATAATGGGCTCTAGGGCCTTGATCTCTTCTTGAATCTCTATTTGGCGGGCACCAATGGACTTCATTTGAGTGTCGTAGACATACATCTCACGCCAGGCATTGTCTCTACTACGACCAATGGATTGGATTGCGGCCACCATTTTTTGAACTTTCATATCGGGATCAATATCGAGGGGGTACTCTCGCCATACGCGATCCCCATAGGGCAGGGTTGCGAGGACGGCATCCCAAGAAGGCTTGGAAAGTTCATCAACTTCATAACTGAAGTCTTTGATATGTTCTGGTCTGGGATAGAAGAGGAGAGTGAAGGCACGCACAGTGCTGTCCATCTTACCCGCTTCAAAAGAAAAGGCCTGTAGACCTGCCACTTCTTCATTAAAGGACTTTGGTGCAGGAATCACTTCGGCCTCACGGCCACAGGAAAGAATTGTTAGAGGGATAAGAATAGTAAGTAGTGTTTTCATCATTTTTTTCATGTTGCCCCCTAAAAGAAAATACTCAGGTCTAGTGCCGTTAGGGCATCGTTAACAACATTTTCTCCCGCAAAAACTTGGGTGTGAGTGAGGCTCACACCTAAAGGAATGGGGAATTTCTTTTGTCTAAAAAGGTGGATGGTATTGTAGCCAAGAGAGGCCAAAGCGGTGTGCATCTTTTGCTTGGTATCCTCGGCCAGCCAGTGGTAACGGTTGGGAGCGAACATGTCTCCATCGTATTCGTCACGTTGACGAGTTTGAAAATTGTAACCTGCTGCTGCAACAAATCCTTTGTAGGTAAAAGTGGTGGCGGCGGCCACCATCCAAATATCCCCGAGGTTCCTTTCGGTATTGGGGTCTATATCAGGAGTAAGCTTTGAATCGACACGAAAGGGAATTCTCTCTGCATTGGTATCGGGTAATTGAACGGTATAGAGACTTCCAACCGTCAAGGTAAGATTCTCATTGAGTAAGTAGTCGTAGTCTGCGCCAAAGGCGATGTCTGTTTGACCATCTCCAGAAATTACATCCACGGCCTTATTGACGTCTTGGTCTTGGCCAGTTGGTACAGTGAGTGCACCGGTTAAAGTGATGCGATTAATTTCGTTACTAAGAACCTGGTATTTAGAAATAAGGCGAATATCACCTAGTTCTGTTTTATTTTCATTTTGAAGGGGTTGGTAACCATACTCCTCCATCTTTTCTGCAACAGGGTGATTCATCTTATCAAGAAATTCTACCACCTTTTCGGGGGCACCCTTGGCCTTGATATCGCCAATCATTTGCTGATGAAGGGCCGCATTCTGTTGCTGAACCCCAGCGTCCACATTGAGGGATGATTTTACGATAGGTACAACGGCGGCCACCGTTAATTTCTTCGTTAAACCCCACGCCAACACTGGCACGTGGGCATTTACTTTTACATTCACTTGGCCAGTGGTTTGGCCAAAGGAATCGTTGGGGTCTGCCCCAAGGGCATTCATGGTGTCTTCAATGAGACCACGTTTAGCCGGGTCTTGTTCACCTTCCATAATTTTGCCAAAGCTTAGGGGTTGAAAGAAAGGCTCGGCAATTGTGACATTTTGGCCACTTTCATTAAATTTGCGAGAAGCATCGATTAAAGCACCTTTATAGGACAAGTTTCTCACTCCCTTTGGTAAGACTCGCGCAGTTGGCAAGACAAAGGGGGTTTGAATGGGGTTTGCCCACAGTGGGACTCCCATAAGAAAGCCCGCGACTAGGATTAACTTCTTCATATGCTTCTCGCTCATATTCTAAAACTTTTAAAAAACTTAAGAATTAGTTCTTAGGACAACCTTGCTTATTAGCATGATCATGAACATCTTCTTCAAACTCAGAACCGTTATCGAAGGCAACAATGTCACTTTTGAATTCTGGAACTTTGTTGGGGTTGATCTCCGCAAGCTCTTCATCGCTAAGAAAGGCAAGATCGGCCATCCCGAGGTAAACGTCACAGAACGCATCTCCAGTGACATTTCTCGCTACGAGAGTGTCGAGGTAGTAAAGAGTCGTCGTTGAGTTTGCTGAAGTCAGATAATCTTCATTGAAGGTTTTGTCATAGGCATATTTAAGGTCACGCAGAGACTTCTTCTTTGAGCCACCGTGAGTAAAGGGAAGCTTAAGCCAGGCACGACCAAATGTTCTGTAAGCACCATAGTCTTCGACTGTTTCATCATTTTTGATAACAGCATCAAGGTGCTTCTTCATATTGCCCCATTGACCGAGAGAGGCAAGTACGCCACGGGCCTCGGCCCATTTACCCATGTTGATGGCCGAAGTGTAGTGAGCAAGGGCAAGTGCAGTCTTGGCCTCTTGCGTGTTGGTATAAGGAGTATCGTTAAAGATATCGTTAGAATTTGTGAGAGTCTTAACGGCATTGTCAGCAATACCAAAAGCAATCTTATGTAAGCGCTCACGCTCATTTTCACTTTTTTGGCGTGTAGCATAGAAGTAAAGAGAAAGGCCTTGTTGGCTTAGAAGATTCCCTTTTTCAAGCTTGTCACCACTATTGGCAGCGAGAGTACCGTAGATATCAGCAGCTTTCTTAGCATTGTTGGTGTCTTCACCACGAAGAGCGAAGAGGTTATTGGCGTCTTGAATGGTTTGAGCCTGAAGTGAAGTGGCCAACACGAGTGTTGCCAAAAGAGTGGTCAATTTCATGGTTTCTCCCTTTAGAAATTCATTGATAGTATTTGTTTAGGCTGGGAAAGGTTATAGGAAGCTGTTAATCAAGTGTCTAATCATTAGGTAAAAAATTTTTACTCGTTTGCTTGTGCTGCACTCTGTCGTTGTAAAAATGCCCTAGTTAGTGATTTTTCTTGTGGTGGCCATGGATATATCCAGCGATATATAAAGAAGCATGCTTAAGAGAATTATGTATTTGATCGTGCGGATCTTTGATCTGACCTATCGCTATCGCTTCCACAACAATGAGATGCTGGAAAGGGCCGGAGCCTTGTCCTCAAAGGGTAATTACCTTTTGGCCATTTGGCACCAAAACCTCTTTCAAGGAATTCTCGCTCAAACAGGCAAGCGCCATGTGGTGATTGTTTCCAAATCAAAAGATGCGGAACCGGTGGCCTTTACTTGCTCAAATCTTGGTCATCAAGTGGCCCGGGGTTCATCTCGAGCGAAGGATGGCAGAGATAAGGGTGGGCGCGCGGCCATGGAAGAAATGACTAGCTACCTTAAAGAAGGTCTTCCCGGTGCTGTCACTGTTGATGGTCCTAAAGGACCTGCTAAGAAGGTCAAACCTGGAATCATCAAAATGGCCCAAGAAGCAGGAATCCCCATTGTTCCCTATGCCCCTTATGGAAGACGATATTGGGAATTTAATAGCTGGGATAAGTTTCGTTTACCAAAACCTTTTACAACGATTGATGTTTACTATGGTGAGCCTGTCGAAGTTGGTGGCCTCTCTATGGAAGAGGCCCAAGAGAAATTAGAGCAGGCCCTCAACCAAGACTTTAGTGGACCTGCCTAATCTAAGAATTCTTATTTAAAATCACAAGAAAGCTTCATATTCGTATCTTCAAGAAAGGGATACAGAAGCGTAGGCTGACCTTCTGGAAAGCTGATATCAAGTTCCATTTTAAGGTTGATGAAATCGGCTTCAATTGTACCAAAACCAGCATCGCCATCAGCAGCACATTCGAAATAAACTTCAGCACCATTAGCAGTCTCTGAAAACTCGAGAGGGGCTTCTTGACAGCCTGGGATCGCCTGAGCAACTGGATTGAGCTCAGAACCAACAAAAGGAAATTGTGTTACAGAAATGTCGTAAGCGAGTTCAAGACCAGAAGCCTGATTATTGTAAAAGGCCGTGAAGGTAAAAATATTTTTTCCATCACCACATACGAAATCGAGGCTGCCGTCAGTCGGCATCCAGGCAGCTTGAGCCTGAACGGCCATAAGACTAGCTAAGATAGCTTTTGTGATCATTTTTTTCATAATTCTCTCCTAGGTTTTATTTTGTACTTTATGCCAAATTTAAGGATGGCGAAGTTCGCTCTGGGGAAAAAATTTAGGAGGTTTTTGCGCCCTTTTCACATATGTGAGCTAAGAATTGTCTAATATAATTTATTCACTTTTTGAGCACCAAATTCATGAATTTGCTATCTCATTTCCAATAGCAAATTTAGCAAAATATTCAACATAGGAGGTCTCGATGAGCACAATGAGAATTTTCGTCCTATTAATAAGTTTATTTATGATGACTCAGCTCGTGGCCAAGTCTACTGAAAATATCCGAGTAACTATTGAAGAGGGTGAGGTCAGCACCAGCTTTCTCTTGGAGTCTGAGGTGGATGATGTCAACGGACTCGACCTGATGGAGTTGAGCTCAAACACTCTTCCTAATAACGAGGGCAAACTTCCCACTAAAAAGATGAATGTTCGCTTGGCCGAAGACCAAAAGAAAGAGCCTGCTATTGAATGGGTCATTAACACTCAATATGGCTTTGCTAGAGTTATCAATAATACTTCTCAGATTCCTAGTAATGATTCAGCTACTGAAATTGATCTAGGAGAGGGAAGTGTTGAATCCCTTAGAGTTTACCTTTCTGCCATTGTGAATAAGAAGCATGAAATTCGCCTGCTCTTTGCCCCTCTTTCTTATGAAAATAGTTTTGTTCCAGATTCAGATATTCTCTTTAATGGCGTTACTTTTCTTGCTGGGAAAACCACAACGACGGGTTATCAATTCAACTCCTACCGTTTGAGTTATATCTATCATTTTGAGCCTACTGGTCGTTTTAGTTATCGCATTGGCTTTACTGGAAAGATTAGAGATGCCTACACTCTTGTTCGCCAAGACGGTACGGTATCTCGTTTTGATAATGTGGGCTTTGTTCCTCTTCTTCACCTCGGT
Organism: Bacteriovoracia bacterium; assembly: GCA_030427595.1. GTDB lineage: Bacteria > Bdellovibrionota > Bacteriovoracia > Bacteriovoracales > Bacteriovoracaceae. The sequence continues at coordinate 6,748 of JAUIBX010000035.1, forward strand.
GTACGCATAAACCTTACTGAAAAGCTTTACTGGGATAATGAAGTGGAAGGCTCGTGGGCCCCTCAAGGATATGCTATCGATTTTAGGACCTCTCTGAATTATGTGATCAATGAGCGTTTTGAAATTAATGCTGGTCTTGGTTATTTGGCAGGTGGAGCCGACGTCGATTCTGTGAATACCTTTGCCGACATCCTCTTTGGCTTTGTTGGTTTTAAAGTGCGTTTTTAATCTTCTTAAAAACTGATACCCATCATCTTCCTCGACCCTTGGTCCACTTAGAATAAGCCTAAGTTGGTAACCATAACCGAGGAAGTATTATGAGTTTATCCCAAGAATGTCGTACGGATATGTACATTAAAAAAGACGAACTGGTGCTCGCCAATCCTGAGACATCAGTGATTGAGCTCTATCAAATGATGCAAAAGCATCGCATTCATCATGTTCCTGTTGTTGAAAACGGGAAGGCGGTAGGAATTGTTTCCGATCGTGACGTGAAGTTTGTTTCTTACTCAGATGGTGTCACCCAAATGACAGCGGCAGATATTATGACTCCTGAACCTTATTCCGTTAGTGAGACAACTCAGCTTGAAGAAGTCATCCTCACCATGGCCAATAAAGAATTTAATTCTGTGTTGATCAATAATGAAGAAGGAAAGATTACTGGGATTTTTACCAGTAAAGATGCATTAAAGCTCTTAGCGAAGACTTTTCTCAATTAAAAGAAGTGGGGAAGTACTTCGGTATTTCCCCATCTATTTTTTGAGAGAGCCTAAGAATTCAAGGACCGTTGAGCGCGCAGAGATGAAGTGCTTGTGCTCAAGAAGAAGGCCTTTACAAATATTTCTGATTTCTTCACTTTCCATATTTTCCACATTTCCATCCGAAGCAGCGACATGAAAAAGGGTCACAAGAATTTGGTAGCGCTCATTTTCTGGGAGGCTCTCCCTAAGAGGCAGGCAATAGAGATGATTCTCCACCCCCGCAAGATCTTTAACTTCATCTAAGCAAAGGGTTGCCATGGTAGTGGCATCTTCCTGACTGAGTTCCATCCACTTGGTGAGAGACTCGGTGATGACTGATTTTTCTGTTTCTTCAATTTTGAGGTCAGCAAAGGCAATCCTCGCCATGAGACCTGACAGGCACGCGGCCTTCACTTGAAAGTCTTCATCTTTATCGGGGAATTGCTTGGCAATTTTTTCGTGGAGACGGCTAGAGAACTCCTGACCACTTTTGGTGGAAAGACCCTCTGTAAAAAGCTTCCATAAACTCATGTATTTCTCCTGGATCTCGCTGTCGAGATTTATGTTAGGCAAACCTTAGGAATATCGCAATGTTGCCATGCTTAACGGGGGCCCGACACCCTATCACTTGAGACGGAATCTTGGTAAAATGGTAAGGTAGTGAACAGGAAGGAGCCTGTCTAAGTTATGAGAAGTACATTGAAAGCTAACCTTGACGTTGCCATTTTTAATCCCATCTTAAGTGAAGAAGAGGATCAAGAGGGCGGAAGTGGCGTTGCCACCATTAATAAACCCAAGGTCAAAAAACCCCGCCGTTATAAAGTCCTTCTTCATAACGATGACTACACCACGATGGAATTCGTTGTGTATGTCCTACAAAAGCACTTTGGAAAGTCCTTAGCAGATGCTCAGGGCATAATGCTGAAAGTTCACAATGAAGGAGTAGGCGTATGTGGTGTTTACACTTATGAGGTGGCCGAAAGTAAAGTCGCCAAAGTTGCTCGCGAGGCCAAGGAAAATGGCCATCCTTTGAAGTGCACCACTGAACCAGAATAAAGAGTCCTCCCTAAGGATGGAAAGGAAGAGGTAAAACTATGATGTCCAAAAAACTTGAAGTCATCATTAATGGGGCCATTCGCCGCGCGAATGCCCTTAGGCACGAATACCTGACCTTAGAGGCCATGCTGCTTTCTATGTTAGATGATGAACAAGTGCTTGAGGTCATTAAGGGTTGCGATGTAAACCCTGAAGATATTCGCAAAGATCTCGAAGACTTCTTAGATGACAAAGAAAATTTCAGTATCCTCACAGAAGGTGAGGTTGAAGAGCTTAGTAAGAAACAATTTGTGGACGAGGAGTTAAGAAAACTCGCCCGCGAATCTGGTATCACTTATCAACCCGAAATAAGCCTCTCCCTACAACGTGTGATTCAAAGGGCCGCCATTCATGTGCAGTCCTCTGGAAAGCGCCATATTAGAGGGATCAACCTTCTGGTTGCTATGTTTCAGGAGAAGGAGTCTTTTGCTCTTTATACCCTTCAAAAGCGTGGCATAGAACGCTTTGATGTTGTGAAGTACATTTCCCATGGTCTTGATCAACCAGAAACCACTGGACCTAAGGAAATTGAAGAGGCCGAAGTCAATGAACTCGGTGCTGGTGCCGCCTCTGAAGAAACGATTGAAGGAAAAGGTAAGAGTAAGAAGTATAAGTTTCTTGAGCAATATGCCCAAAACCTTAATGAGCTTGCGGCCAAGGAAAAGATTGATCCGGTCATTGGTCGTGAAGATGAAATCCGTCGGATTATTCAAGTTCTTTGTCGCCGCCGCAAGAACAACCCTCTCCTGGTAGGAGAGGCGGGAGTTGGCAAGACGGCCATTGCAGAAGGTCTCGCCTACTGTATTGATCAAGATGAAGTTCCTGACGTTCTTCGCGAAACGACTGTTTTCAGTTTGGATATGGCCTCACTCTTAGCGGGAGCTAAGTTTCGTGGTGATTTTGAACAACGCCTGAAAGGTGTGATTAAGGATCTTATTGATTTAGGCGAGATTGGTAAACAGCCTATCCTCTTTATCGATGAAATTCATACGGTCATGGGAGCTGGTGCAACTGCTGGTGGCAGTATGGATGCTTCTAACCTCTTAAAGCCTTCATTAACTTCAGGCCGAATTCGTGTTCTCGGTTCAACGACCCACGAGGAGTATCGAAAATTTATTGAAAAAGACTCGGCTTTTAGCCGTCGTTTCCAAAAGATTGATGTGGATGAGCCCTCTCAAGAGGACACCTTTAAAATCCTTCAAGGTCTACGCCCTAAATTTGAGGAGCATCACGGGGTGAAGTATTCAAACTCTGTCCTCAAGGCAGCGGTGGATCTTTCTTCACGCTATATTACTGATCGTAAAAACCCTGATAAGGCCATCGATGTCATTGATGAGGCCGGTGCTTACACCCAACTTTTGGCCAATAAGCGCTCAAAAATTACGAAGAAAGATGTAGAGAGTATTGTGGCTAAACTTGCTAAGATTCCCAAGATCAGCGTTGCTGGTGATGAACGCCAGAAACTACGAGACCTCAAGAAGAACCTCATGATGACTATTTATGGTCAGGATCAGGCAGTTGAGAAAGTGGCGGATGCCATCCTTCTGTCTCGCTCTGGTCTTGGAACTGAGGATAAGCCCATGGCAAGCTTCCTCTTTTCTGGTCCAACTGGGGTAGGGAAGACAGAATTGGCCCGTCAGTTGGCCTTTAATCTCGATAGCCACCTTGAACGCATCGATATGTCGGAATATATGGAAAAGCATGCGGTCAGTAAGCTCCTTGGAGCGCCTCCGGGTTATGTTGGCTTTGATCAAGGTGGTTTACTTACTGATGCGATTAAGAAGAATCCTCACTGTGTGCTTCTCCTTGATGAGATCGAAAAGGCTCACCCGGATATCTACAATGTGCTCCTTCAGGTGATGGATAGCGGTCGATTAACTGACAGTCAGGGTCGTTCCACTGACTTTAGAAATGTCGTTATCATTATGACAACAAATGCTGGGGCTAAAGAAATGGAAAGTGGGAGTATCGGTCTTTCCGGTAGTCTGGCAAAAGAGGCTACCCATAAGAGAGATGCTGCCATTAAAAACTTCTTCACTCCTGAGTTTAGAAACCGTCTTGATGGCATCGTTCATTTTAATAAGCTGGGAACAGATTACATTATTCAAATTGTAGAGAAGTTCCTTACTGAGCTTGAAACCAAGCTTGCAGCTAAGAATGTACACCTTGAAGTGGATCATGAGGTGAAGGAATGGATGGCCGAAACAGGCTATGATCCAAAAATGGGTGCTCGTCCCTTGGCTAGAATCGTTGATCAGCAGATCAAAAAGCCTCTTTCCCAGGAAATCCTCTTTGGTGAGCTAGAAAAGGGAGGCAGAGTAAAGGTTGTTCTTAATGAAGAAGGTACTGACAAAAAGCTTGGCTTTGAGTTTGAAAGTAAGAAGGAACTTGAGCCTGCATAAAGCACAAAAACATTCATAAATCTTAAAGACCCTCCACTCCTTGGAGGGTTTTTTTTGGCGTTTTGGGCCCTAAACTGCCACAAAATGCAGTCAAAAATTGGATATTTTTTGCCCTTTTTAGGGAAAAATTTCATGTTTTTTTACGTTTGATTCTTTTAAAAACTCCTCTTTTAAAGAGAGTTTTACCTATAAAAATGACCTTTTTTTTTAAGCATGAAAAAACGTTGAACGCTAATGCCTATCGAGTGTTTCATCATTTTAGCCACGGATGTTTGTAAAAAAACTTTAATTTAAATTAAAGAAAAAATTTAATTATGGCGAAGAAGGGATAAGCCTAAACACTTGAATAAAGTGACATTTTTGTTTGCGTTAAAACAAATTTGTGTTTATTCTTTTAATAGGTATTACAACCAGGAGGACGTCAAATGGCTGTTAAGAAAAAAGCTACTAAAAAGAAAGTAGCAAAGAAAGCAACGAAGAAGAAGGTAGCTAAGAAAGCTACTAAGAAGAAAGTAGCTAAGAAAAAGGCTACTAAGAAGAAAGCTACTAAGAAAAAGGCTACTAAAAAGAAAGCCACTAAGAAAAAAGTAGCGAAAAAGAAGGCCACTAAGAAAAAAGTAGCTAAGAAAGCCAAGAAAAAGGCTACTAAGAAAAAGGCCACAAAAAAGAAAGCTACTAAGAAGAAGGCCACTAAGAAAAAAGTAGCTAAGAAAAAAGTAGCCAAGAAAAAGAAGTAATCACCACTTTTATAGAGTGAGATGATGCGAAAGCCCTCCGAAAGGAGGGTTTTCTTTTTTTTGGGGGTCACTTTTCATTATTTTTTACTCCCTTCACTTTCCCTCGTTTTTCTCCCGAATTTTGTCCTATTTTTCCTTATGATTTCAATGGGTTAGAGATTGAGAGTACCTGACTTTAGTCACAATTTCAGTAAGTTATAGAGTTTGGGGAAGAATTTGGGTCCTGCTTGTGGCCCAGGAATTTTTATAAAAGGCGTGAGAGGCGAAATGAGAAAGTTGCCAATAATACTCAGAATTGCTACTTTGTCGCGCATCAACTAGCGAATATTTCGTCGACATAAACCTTTTCAATGGAGTTCCTTTATGACGACCTCAAGCGGATTGGGTTCCCGATCCAGTGACCTGCCCCAAGAGCAATGGGTTGTAGACCCCGAAACTGGAAAAAAGACTGTAAAAGTCGGTGATTTGTCATTTCCACCAAGAAAAGTGTGGATACACACCTTTGGCTGTCAGATGAATTACCATGATACGGAGAGGGTTCTTTCCCATCTCGAAAATCTCAACTTTTCTAAAACGGACAAACAAGAAGAGGCTGACCTGGTTCTCTTTAATACTTGTGCGATTCGCGACCTATCAAATCAAAAGTTCTATTCAAAACTTGGAGACACCAAGCATTTGAAGAAGAAGAATCCAGACGTCAAAGTTGGCGTTGGTGGTTGTGTGGCCCAGACAGAAGGTAAGGACCTGATTAAAAAGTATGATCACTTGGACTTTTCCTTTGGAACGGATGTTATTGATACCATCAATGAGTTGGTTTATCGCAGTTACGCTGGGGAAGATCCATTCGCGATTAATACCTGGGACCGCAGTCAAAACTTTTCTATCGAAACCAAGGTGACTCATGGTTCACCTCAGGCCTTCGTCAATATCATAAAAGGGTGTAATAAAGTTTGTAGCTACTGTATCGTTCCTTTCACGAGAGGCAAGGAGAAATCCCGTCGCCTACAAGAAGTTGTGGATGATTGCCGCAAGCTTGTTGAATATCAGGGAATTCAAGAGATCACCCTCCTTGGTCAAAATGTGAACTCATACGGCAAGGATAATGGTGAGTCACTGGCGCAACTTATTGTGGAGCTTGATAAAATAGATGGGCTAGAGCTCATTCGCTACACAACAAGTCACCCCTATGATGTTTCTGATGAATTGATTGCTGTTCATGGCTCCGCCAAGAAGCTTTCTCGTCACCTCCATCTTCCTGTTCAGTCAGGATCGACGAGCTGTTTAAAGAGAATGCATCGTGAGTATACAGTTGAACATTACTTAGGACTTCTCGAGAAACTTCGTAAGTCCAACCCTGAAATTGTCTTGAGTACCGATATTATTGCGGGCTTCGTGAATGAAACAGAAGAGGAGCATCAAGCGACTCTCGATCTTCTCACTAAGGCCCAATACGATTTTATCTATTCCTATGCTTACTCTCAAAGAGCAAAGACACGCGCTTCTCGTTGGGAGGATTCATTAACAGATGATATTCGTGGCGCCCGTTTACGTGAAATTCAGGCCCACCAAACAAAGATCCAAGAAAAGATCCGTCAAAAATTGGTAGGTAAGCGCTTTACGGTGCTGGTCGATGGCCATGGTTTCAAAGGGGGCGAAAAGAAGTGGAAGGGACGAACGAACTGTATGCGCATCGTTCACTTCCTGCCTGAAAATGCAGAACAAGACCTCCAATGGCATTGGGTAGACGTTGAAGTGACCTCTACCACGGCCTTTTCTTGCCAAGGAAAACTCCTTAAGGTCCATGGTAGACGCATGGGAGCGGATGTTACTCGCTACTAAAAGTCATTTAAAATCAATAGCTTAGAGCGCAAGCGGGAGGAAAAATCCTCCCGTTTTTCATTTTGAGGTTGTGAAAGTTGTAAACTGAGGGAGTATGAAACGAGTCCTCTTGCTGCTTTTTCTCTTTCTCTCTTCGGCCCAAACAATGGCCTTGATAGAGCTTAACGGGGAGTACGGCCTCTCTACTCAGAAATATGGTGCCGATAGAACGAATGAAATTGAGGCAACGACCATCGGTGGTTCCGTTGCCCTCTATCTTTTCAACCTCACGGCCATTGAACTCAATTATTCCCAAACGGAAACCATCACCAGTGAAAATAATGTTCTGACGATCGATTCAACCTACGATCTCATTGGCCAAGAAAATAATGTTTTGGTCTATTCTTACGGCATCGGTATCCGTCAGGCCTTTGCCTCTCGCAAGGCACGCTTTAGACCAAGTATAAGTTTAGGGTATGCGCGCCAATTTATCCGCGACACCACTCAGGCCACTTTTCGTAATAATGTCACAGGCTCGACCTTTATCGTGAATGATGATGTCACCAAACTTAGGGATGACTCGGTTTTTGGCAGTTTTAACCTTGAGTTGAGGCTGACAAGAACGATTTCTTTGAGAGGGTCCGTGAAGACGATTTTTAGGGCGTTTGATTTTGATCGGGCGCGGGACAATGTCCAGTACCTCATCGGCTTCTCCTGGTACCTTTAATTTTCCTTATTTTACTTCATCTCTCGCCTCAGCTGCGTCGGCGTGTCGCTGCGGCGTACAGTCGTACGCCTCACTCACTTCTCCTTGCCTTGACGAGATCTAAAGCAAACTAAGAAAAATTAGACTCACTTTATTTCACCTCATCTTTCGTATCACCTACTTGAGATATCGCTGCGGCGTACAGTCGTACGCCTCACTCATCGCTTCGCAGGTTCAACGAAATCTGAGGCAAACTAAAGCGAGTTACATTTCTGCGTGGGGAGGGCTCGTTTCTTCGAAACCTCGCTTGCTCGTTCCTTCGGAACGTAGCGGGCTCACCCCTTCGGGGTGTCGCCGGGCTGGGGCTGCGCCCGTGCGCTGGCGCTTGCTTGGGTTGGGGCTTATGATGGGGTTATGAAAAATTTGGTTGTTTTGGTGTTGGTGGTGTTTTTGTCTTCGTGTGCGAAGGTGGGTTACTTGTGGGATCAGGGTTGGGGCCAGATGAATCTTCTCAGAAAGAGTCGCCCCAACGAGGAAGTGCTTAAAGACCCTGAAGTGAGCCAGGAGGCGCGGGATAAGATTGAGCGCATCGAAAAGTATAAGAGCTACTTCTACGACTACTGGGATATGAAGCCCACTGGGATTTATACGGAAACGACCTTTCTAGAATCTGAGGCCGTGACTTATCTGGTAATTGCTTCGCCCTATAACAAAATTAAGGCCAAGGACCATTGCTTTCCCTTCATGGGCTGCTTTCCCTACCTTGGTTTTTTCTCTCAGAAGAAGGCCATGTCCTACGCAGATGACCTTCGTCAGGAAAGTCAGCAAGAATGGCAGACCTACGTGAGACCAGTCTATGCTTATTCGACTCTGGGTTATTTTGAAGATCGCATTCTTTCGAGCTTCTTTCACTATCCCGATGATCAGTTGGCCGAGCTGGTTTTTCATGAACTCTTTCACACACTTTTTTTCATCAAAGATGAAGTTGACCTCAATGAAGCTTTGGCCTCTTATTTTGCCCGTGAAATGGCTTTAAACTTTTTTTCAGTAAGTGATAGGGAAAAACAGGTTAGAAGCGCTAAGAAACGACGTCAGGACGTTATAAATCGCTATTTTGTTTCCCTTGTTAATAAACTGAACGAAAAATACGCTGAAAAGACTTTTAAAAACCCAAAAGAAGCGGAAAATTTTCGAGATGAATACCTCGAAAAGGAATTGAAACCGGCCATGAAAAAACTGTGTGAGAAAGAGGGAGAAGAGAACTGTTATTGGGTTAAGAAAGCTTGGAATAACGCATCCTTAGCTGCTTTTTTAACTTACGAAGACAAGGGAAATGAGATAGAAGAACACCATAAAAAACTTGGACTTTCTTTGAAGGATTTCTTTAAAAATCTTAAGGAAAGTTACGCACATTATGAAAAAGAAGACCCTGAAGTGAGCTTCACCGACTTTTGGCTCAAGGGTAAAGGCCAATAACCCTATGACAAATTCATCCTACACTCATGTACTTTTTATTGACCCCCTAGAAAAGCTGAGCCCAAAAAAAGACAGCTCTTTGCAACTCGCCCTCGCCCTAAAAGAGTCTGGTCGTGCGGTTTATCTACTTTTTGAAGAGGATTTCTTCTTTGGCAATCATGAAGCCCCTACATGGCGAGTTTTTGATTTTAAAGGCTCCTTTGAAAAAGATAGTGCCTACCTTAAGGAGTTTGAATTAAGTGATCAGAAGAGCTTAAAAATAGGCCCTCATTGCGTCTTTCACATGAGGATTGATCCTCCTTTTGATACGCGCTATCTGCGTTACTTGTGGATGCAAAGGGCATTGAAAGAAAAGTGGGGCTTGAAAATTCTCAACGACCCCGAGGGGATCGCCATTCACAATGAAAAGATGGTCTCTTATGAATTGGATTCCGCACTCGATACCTATGTGGGCAGTTCTGTTTCTGGTTTTAAGGATTATTACAAGGATTTGTCCTCTCAGGATGATTTTTCAGGCCTGATTCTTAAACCCCTCGATCTCTTTCAAGGTATTGGTGTTGAAAAACTTGAAGCTTCCACGTCAATTGAGGAAGCGGCTGAAGTTTTTAATAAAAGACGCCAAGAATACGGTGGGGCCGTTGTCGCTCAACCTTTTATGAAGGTCGTCTATGAAGGGGAGTTAAGATCCCTCTACTTTGATGGCAAGGAGCTTGGGACTATTATTAAAGTTCCTCCTGAAGGTGAGTTCTTGGCAAATATTGCTCGCGGGGCAAAGTACCACGGTGTTGAACTTGAACCTGAAGTTAGAGCGCGCTGTGAAAAAATGTCTCGAGAGTTTTCTCAAAAAGGCGTGCCTTGGTTGGCCTTTGATATTCTCGGTGGCGTTATTCAAGAGGCGAACCTCACTTGTCCCGGTCTTCTTGTTGAAGTGTCTCAAGGTGTAGGAAAGAATCTCGCCTTTGAACTCGTCGAGCTCATGGATAGTTACTTAGAAAAGAGACAAGGATAATTTACTGGTAAGTTTTTGTACCGGGAATGTCTTTAGTTGTGTCAGTAGAGAACTGAACCTCAACGGCAAAACACTCTGTACGCCAAACATCATCGTAGGGACAAACTCCCGGATGATCAGGGTAGCCACGGTTGGCATAATCGATACAGCTATAATCCCACTCCACATTCATGACCTCAATAACAAGAGGGTCTGAAGTTGAGGGCACCTGAAATTGGTGAATCTTGGAAGCGCAATCAACTGGCACATCTTTGAATTGGTAGTAGTCACCAACTCCTGGTGAGCTTTGGCGTGAGCGCACAAGAATACCGATGTTCATTTTCTCAAAAGGCATCGGGTTGTAAGCACAATTTCTTCCCTTACTATCAACGCCTTGTTGTTGGTAGCGTGGAATAACTCTTAAATTGAAACGGCCATCACTGAAGAAAATATTTTGGTTGTAGGCCGTGGGAAGATCCGTTTCTGTTGAAAAGATCACAGTTCCGTAACCAGCACCATGAGCAACAACCGGTGGATTGTTGAGCTTGTAATATTCAATCGATTGTCCGGAATCAGCAACACCTGGTTCATTGCCATTACCCCAAGGACAGTTTGTAGGCTGAGTGGGATTAGTAGGATTGATGGGAGTTGCGGTTGGTTGAACCGGTGGATTACCTGTAATGGGATTCGTTGAAGTCGGTGAGTTCTTTGTGGTTTTATCAGAGCAACCTGGAACTAAAAACGCCATGGAACCAAGGATAATCCAAGGTGCGATGGCCAGGGCCCAAAGCTGCTTCTTAAGTGTTTTCAAATCTTTTGTCCTCATGAATGACAAACCTCTTTTGACTTCAATCTGATAACTTTATCGGACTTTATGGAAATTTCTTGAGTCGCTAGCTCTGAGTTGGCAGTGAGTTGTTATAAAGAGGTGATACCTCTGATGAAAACACTCGGATTATTAGAGCTAACCAACTGAAACTATTAAGTTTTTAATGAATGATTTCTTAAGTATTGTGAACTTGTCACTAGCACTCCTGCCCCCTTAAAATAGGAGGGTGGATAGTCTTAGAGAGGCATTGGAAGCCTTAACCCATAAATATTACGGATTGGCCTATTTGATGTTGCCCGACGATTTGATGGCAACTCAACTCCTTATTGATGGAGTGGCTCGCATGATGGCGCTGGCCCCCCAAAGTCTCTGCGACTTTGATGGCAAAAATGACCAGCAACTTCATGAGCTTGAGACAGAGTTTGTTTATCACCTCATTGAATTGGCCCGCATTCGTCAGCAGCACTTTGCTGCCCGTAAAGGTGGGGCAATATATCAACTTGGTCTTGATGAAAGAGTTGTTCTCTTTTTAAGAGATAAGAGACGCTTTGAAGTCTCTTTTGTGGCCAAGGTTCTCAATCAAAGAGAGGAAGGCGTTCTTGCTCTGACTCATAAGGCGCGGGCCCAACTCCTTGCAAGCTCTGGAGATATGTCTCCAAAGGAAAGCCAATTTCTATGAGTCAAGTGAGCAAATCAACTTACTATTACGCCAAAGGTAATCGAGACCTTTATCAAAAGACTCTCGATCAGTTCAACGATAAGAATTGCGTTTTCTCACGCAACCTCTTGGCCTTTTTGGAATCGCCTCATAAAGAGCCGGGGCCCTTCTACAGCCGGCATGTGAATGAGTGTTCTCACTGCCAACAAAAAGTTCAGGAGTTCTCAAAAACATTGCAAACCATTCAGGACCTCATTCCTGATGCTCAGCCACCAGCTGATTTCTCAAGAACTGTTCGCCCAGATATCAAAGAGGCCATCAACTTTTGGAAGAAGAAGGTGAAGGCCCTTAAAGATCATGACAAGTTGATGGGACCCACTTTTCTTAAGCGCCTCTTCGTTGAATTCTTCACTCAAGGGCTCATGTCGCGCACTTTTGCCAAAGGCCTTCTCTGGGCCTGCGCCAGCGCCCTCATCCTCTATTTTATTTTCTAAAGTACCACGTACCTAATAGTTGATGTGGAGTTGGTAGTAGATGGTGAATTGCTCGCGCTTTTCAACGAGGTCTTTTGGTGGATTAGGTAGTGAGTTGATGCCTTTAAGAGTTTCCTCAAAGAGTTCGTGAACCTCATCACTTTGAGAGCTCCTAAGAATTTTAATCCGCATGATATTGCCCTCCTTATCAAAATCAATTTTGCCAGTCAGAAGATGCTTCTCTGTGGAAAGGGCATTTCTTAGCTGTGGCGTATTGATGACCTTTTGCTGATAGGTGGAAAGAAAGGATTGCACATAAGTGGTGAAGGTTCTCTTTTGAAAGGAGTAGAAAATTTTCTCTACACTATTGAGCTCATCCTCACTCACACCTTCCGGTGGTTCAAAGTGCAGGTTAAAGCCAGTGCGTTTAAGAACCTCTGCTCGACTTGATTGAGTGCCCATCTGTTGCATAAGGTTGCGACGAATATTTTCTTGGCGGCGAAAATTTTCTACCGCTTGATTGGAGCGTAATGCAGTTAAGGGCACTCCTGATTCTGCCGCTTGAATTTCTTTCTTTATAAGGACTCTCTTTTGCTCACGAGAAAGTTTTTCCTTCGCTGCTTGTTCCTGATCTCGCTTAAATTTTTGGCGTGGGTCTTCCGGTGGAGGGGGAAGATCCTTTTCACTGACCTTCGCTTGAAGACTTGAAAGGGATAGGTTTTCTCCGGCCTTGCCTGCTTTCTTTGGAGAGTCGAGCTTTTCAGGTGCCTGCATTCTTAGAGGACCTTTTCCTTCATTTTTCTTGGCACCGTTACCTCGAGGGGTTTTCATGCTGAATTTTTTTGAGCCACCTCTGACGCCAACGGTCCGGTATTTTCTCATCTGTTGTGGACTGATGGTCTCCACATTGATGGCCTTATCAATCAACTTTTGAGTCGCGCTCATGCCTGGTCTTTGGTTGAGTAGGTGTAACATCCCGAAAAAAAAGAGATGAACTAGGACTGAGTTAATAGTGGCCTGAAGCAGACGGTTATGAAAAATCACCTCAAAATCCTACCATGATTACTAGGCAAAAATCACCATACACAATAGTCGGGCAAAAGGGACAAATATTCCGTTTCTTGACTAATATGGCGCTCCTTGTAAACATATTTTAAGGGGTCAAAAGACCCATCAATACGCCATTAACAGAGGTAGGGAACCATGAAGGTTAACCTGGGAAGTTGGATTCAAGGACGATCAAAAATATTGGCCACAATAGGCCTTTTCTCTCTTGTCGCTATCAGCGCAGGACTTCAAAATTACTCCTCCATGGGAGCAAAAGTTTTGGCCCTTCAAGAAGGTCTGCAAACTTGTTTCACTCGTGTTCATAACACTTACACAGCACGCTTAATTGGTAGTGGTTCAAACTATCTCAGCGAGTCCTTTGTGGCCAACACGGAGGAATGTTTTGGTGAGGCCATTAGAGTTTATGAAAATCTTAACCTGGCCAATGGTGTAGTCCTTGAAGATCTCAACGCCCTTTCAACTGACGTCAGCTGGTTTCATCAAAAGGCGACAGCAAAAGCTGAAGAGGGCATGTTTGATGGCTCTCCTGAAGAAGTTATCCTCAGCAATATGAGTGGCCGCTTTGAAAAGCTTGAAATTAAAAAAGAGCAAATCAACGAAGGCCTTGCCAGTGAAAAAAATCAAATCCAATCACAAAAGGCCATGCTTGGTTCCATCTTCTATGTCGTGGCCGCCATCGTACCTCTCTTTATCGGTCTCGATTATTTCAGACAGAAGCGCCAAGAAGATATCCTAGAGGAGGGAGAAAAAGAGGCAAAACAACTTCTTTCTGCTCCCGAGTTTTCTCACACAATGGTGAGAGACCTCATTGTTAAAACACTTTCAGGTCTAGGGCTGCGTTCGTTGGCCCGTCTTTATGAAGTTTCAACCCTTAGGGAACTTAATGGAGAAGCAGTAGGTGCACCGCAAGAAGCTGACACTACTCCTAACAATAAAGACGAAGCAGGAAAGCCCATTCTTGTAACAGGAGCCGCTCAGAAACAGCAAATTGATAAGATTTGGAATGAAGAAGCCGCAGCTCCTAAGACTGAAGCCAAGGCCGATAAGAAAATTAAGAGACCAAGCTTCTCTCTAGAAGAGTCTGTTACTAATGTAATTGATCTTGTGTCTTCAAAAATCTTTACTCAAGGAATAAACCTCGATACTCAAACTGAAGATGTTATTGTCTATGGCGAGCAAGAGGCCTTTGAGCAGGCCCTCTATAACCTAATGACTAACGCGATTGAGAATTACAACTTTGATGATCCTCATAAGTACCTAAGCCTTACGGTGAGAAAACTTGGCAGCACTGTTCTCTTTGATCTCTTTGATTCAGGACGTGAATTCTCTAAAGAGTTTTTGAGACAGGCCAAAGGTCTTGCCACTGGCATGGTAGAGCACACTGAACTTGCTATCGCCCAAAGTCTTATCGAAGATTTCTCTGCTAAGATTTCTTTTGAAAATGTGGCCAATGAAGATGGAGCCCAAGTCGGTCGTAAGGCCCAAATTGTTCTCGAGGCGGTGGCGGCTCAAGAAAAATCGATTCCAAAGAGACGTCTAGCCCGCATTGAGAAGACAACAAAGAAAGAACTTCTTAAAAAGATGCAAGAAGCCCAAAACTCTTAAATAAAAATTAAAATTTCAATTGATAAGGACGCCTCTTTAAAAGAGGCGTTTTTTATGTTCGGGATACTCTGCTGGCGGCAGTAGCTGTCTAAGATGATTAAAAAAGGTGTGGTAGCTGCAATTGGCATCGGTGAGGTAATTAAAGAGCTCCCTAAATTCAGATGAGCCCTTGATAAGGTAGTTCTCATAGAGAATATCCCCGAGATAAAAGCCAAGTTTTCTCGCAACTTCATGGGCGTGAAAGAGTGAGCTCTTTGTTAAAAGACCCGAGAATTCCTGAGTGCCATCACTTTCAATAATATTAAGGGTGCTTTGAATGATTTCTTTGAGTTCCTTTGGGGTAAATTCAAAGGCAAGCTTTTCTTTAAGATCCAAGTAGAGGTCACACTTTCTAAAGGGGTTAATGACCTTACTAGCGAGATAGCCCATTGTGATTTGCTTGGCCAAGAGGACAAACTTCTTTGATAGATTCTTTTCCATCAGAAGAGATTCATAGTTGATATTCTTTCTGCGAATCGAGATGTCTTGAAGGTGTAACCCACACAGAAAGCTAATGCGGTTGATGGAATAACTTGAGCAGTAATAATTATTAGAAAAGGGGATTCTAAAAACCCGGCCCTCTTCTACAAGCCTCTTATTAAAATTTGCTAGGGTGGCCTTAGGGAGGCGACCAACTTTATCGAGAACGATATTTAAGTTTTGATGCTCATAGAGGTTAAAGTCTTCAAGCTCTTCTTCAGTGACATTAAAGTCGAGAACTTTTTGAATCTTCTCACAAAGATAGATGAAGTTTTCCGGGACATTTGAATGGAGATTAAGAATACCTTGGTTAAGAACATAGTCATGAAGTTCAAATTCAGGATCATCGCTTAAGTTTTCATACCAATAGATCATGCTTTCATATTTGATCCATGGGGGAGCTGTTTGAAGAGAGTATTCCCAATCACTAAATTGAATAATCTGATTATGTTTTTCAATTTCAATTTCGTGAAGTTTCCAATAAACCTCATCGAGGTTTTGGTGAATAATGGTAGCTTGATAAGCTGGTAGGGTCTTTTCTACTTTTTTGGCAACTTTCTTTGGGAGCTTATTGGGAACAATGTGAAGCTCACCGATCAGCACCAACATTCGATCTTGAGGATTTTCTTGGATGAAGGTACCTAGAATTTCAGCTGCACGATTGTCACGTTCTTCCAGATTTCCTTCACTATTAAGAGCTACGATGGCCAAGTTATGCTTACGGGCCATTTCAAAGAAGGGGCGGTAATAACTCCAAGGGAAGCGCCAAGAGTCGTGGTATTCGATTTCTTCTAAGAATTCGAGTTCAGTGATTTGATGCTTGAGGTACTTTTCAATACTATCTTGATACTTTTCTTGAACCATCTCAACACCAAGTGAAAATTTATTCTTTTGTTTAATGAGCTCCCGAGTCAACCTCTCAAGGTTACGAGAGTTCTGATCAAAGCTGTGAAAGTCGCCTAAGAAAACGACATGACTATCTCTGATGGCATTAAAGAGCTCGTCAGGTTCAACGGTTTGAAAGGGGCGTTTAGCGTATTTTCTTTGATTGCGCTGATAGCTCTTAAGTTCGCGGGATACACCACCCTCAAGGCCTTGGGCCCTTTTCTTGAGGTGCTTATAGATGGACTTATGGAGGTCCCACACTTTATCCGCATCTGACATGGGTT
>JAUIBX010000261.1 GCA_030427595.1 Bacteriovoracia bacterium
TCTGAGCCCTATTTATAACGGCATCGCGAATATCCCACTTTTCTTTCTTAAGGTTATATTTAAAGTTTAAAGTTCCTTGAACTTTGGTGTTTCTCTTTTTGGCCTGTGCTGCCACTTTCTTCTTTGGATTTGAAGATTCTTTATTCTTAGAAGGGACGGCCATTTTCTTTTCTTTTTGTGAATCTTTAGATAGGCCCGCCCCCGCCACTTTAGTCATAGCGCCAACGACTCCACTTCCTAAGGAAACTCCGCCTGCCACAACACCAAGGGCCTGTCCCAAGTTTGTAAGCCCTGCAGAAGTTTTGAGATCTGGCAGGAAGAGGTCCGCTCCCTCTTTAATTTTATTAAGGGCCTCTTTGCCCAATGTTTTAACAGCGCTCATCCCAGACCTCATAAGCTCTTGAGAATTAAAATATTGGCCTGGACTTAAATCAAAAGCATTGAAGCCGGGTCCTGTTGCTCTAAGGGAACCTTTAACAAGGAGAACATCACTAGAAGGCGCACCTCCAAACTGACTTGAGTTCACCAAGAACTCAGTACCTCTTACACCGAGAACAATCTGGCCCGTGGTAAACTCAATCTTCTCACCATCTCTAGCGTGCTGATTAACAAGAACCCTCATCTTTCCTTTGAGGAGGCGCAGCTTATTTTGACGTTTTTCATTTACCGACTTAAACGATTTAACGAAGAATTCACTATTAGGACCTAGAGAGAGAATGGTCTGGTCCTTGAACTTAAGCTTAATGAAAGAGCCTTTTGCGGTGACCAAAGTAGAGCCTTGGCGCACCCTCTCCCCTTTTTGAACAGGAACTTCATCTAAGAGGACAGAACCTTTTAGCATAATCACTTGAGCTGCCTCTTGAGCATATAGTGGAATTGCTAGAAAAAAATAAAAGAGTAATAGCTGAAGTCTTTGCATAGTGAAAGTGCCTTAGTCATAAAATAAATTTATGTAGATTATAGAGATTGACCAAAAATGTGCAAATAAGAAATTTAAAGCTTTGGAACCGGTATTGAAGGAATATCTTGTTCAAAGATGAGAAGGCCTCTTCTTCTCAAAGGCCATGCCATTGCATCAAGTAAAAGGGCGCCTTCAAATCCCACCATCTGCCAAAAGAGAAACCATGTCCTATACCTCAAAAACTTCTTCTCAACCTCTTTAGCTACAAAGCGCTCAAGGGCCATAATAGTAAGGGCATTACCCCGATGGACACTTTCAAGGAAGTGATAAAGGAGAGGATAAGCCGCTTTCTCTTTTAAAAGTTCTCCTCTTAAAACTTGAAGCTCTTCGTAGGCCTGATGCCATTGATTGCTTCGTTGGTAATGATGAATGTTTTGTCGCCAAGTTCTTACTTTTTTTAAAGAGAAATCTCCGTTCGGAATATCCGTAGCTTTCTTCTTGAAATGAGGAATACTCTCCATGCTTATGAAGTCATCACTAAGGATATCTAATTGGTATTGGCGCCAAGAGGTCTCACGTAGGTCATAGTACCAAGCAAGAGGCAGTATGAAGACCTCAAATAAAATAAGACCCACTGATGCTGGGATACTAAGGCCATGGCTGAGTTTAGCGTAGCGTGGCAGCCGCTTAGTATTGATGATAATGGCATCGATGATGTGCTCTGAAAATGGTCCAAACTTTAAGACGGACATTATAAACCCGATCAATTAATTAACATCATCAGACCGTTACTTCCTGATAGAGTCTTAAAAAACGTCTCAAAGGTTCAGCAGCACCCCAAAGAAGCTGATCACCAACGGTAAAGACATTAACAAATTCCTTACCAAGGTTCATTGGTCTAAGTCTTCCAACACCAATTTTTAATGTTCCCGAATAATGGGCAGGGTGCAACTTTTCTAATGTAGCTTCTTTTGTATTGGGAACAAAATCAACCCACTCATGGGCGTTGGCCGTCAGTTCTTCAAAGCTCTTGAGGTCTAGACCATCTTTTAATTTTATTGTTAAGGCCTGAGAGTGGGAGCGCATGGCCCCGATTCTGACACAGGTACCATCAATGGCAATATTCTCATCTTGATTGAGTCCCAAGATTTTATTGGCCTCTACCATCGCTTTCCATTCTTCTCTGGTTTGACCATTTTCCATCGGAGAATCAATCCAAGGAATGAGACTTCCGGCCAAGGGAGCACCAAAAAGCTCCTTGGGGTATTGGGTCTTCCCTTGAAGATCTAAATTCACAAGTTCATCCAATTTAAGGATGTCACTCCTAGAGTCTTCTATGAGCTCCTTCTTGCCACCTTCATTGTAGAGGTAACCCATTTGCTTAAGGAGCTCTTTCATATTCTTAGCGCCCGCACCACTGGCCGCTTGATAAGTATGAGTAGTGACCCAATCAATTAAACCTGCTTTTAATGGGCCAGTAAGGGCCATAAGAAGAAGGCTCACCGTGCAGTTGGCCCCTACAAAGTCTACAGTTCCTTTATGAATCTCATCTTTAATAAGTCCTTTATTAAGGGGATCAAGAACCAAACAAGAGTTCTCTTGCATTCGAAGAGTTGAAGCTGCATCCAACCAAATACCTTTCCAACCATTTCCTCTGAGATCAGAATGAATTTTCTTTGTGTAGTCACCACCCTGACAAGTGAGAACAATATCCATTTTCTTAAGGGCCTCAAAGTCATAAGCATCCCAAAGAGTTTTCTCGCATGACTCACCAGGGGCTTCAAGACCTGCCTGACTTGTAGAAAAGAAAACCGTTTCAAATTGATCGAAATCCCCTTCTGAACGCATACGATCCAAAAGGACACTTCCTACCATTCCTCGCCAACCGACGAATCCTACTTTTAACTTTTGATTTGCCATAAGAAATTACCTCTTCCACCTTTGTGCTGGTTTCTTCGAATTTAATCTGGGTCCTTCCGGGTAAAATTTATTCACCTCATTCTGTTAGGCCAAAGATTGTTTGGCAATGGCCCCCCTAGCAGGTATTGTAATTCTTACGGAAGAGGTGCATTGACCAGGACCGAAAAAAGAGATGGTGACACATCTGAGACTTTTTCGAGAGGGGTTCTTTGCCGAAGCTTTTGACAACTGTCACAAGTCAATAGCTGGTCACCAGGGCTGAATCCCTGGGGCTGTCACCAAATTGATGGTGGAGAGCTTCTGAGAATTGCTGCCCTAAGCACCTATTTTGTGCAGCACCCCTCAAAAATCTCCCCCTCATTTGTCCTTTTCCTTAAAAACTGAAACAATGAATCCTCAATAAAATTAGAGGGTTCCATAGAACGACCGCGGGTCGAGGTAGAGGTGTTAAAGTGGATTCTTTAAAAGTTATCGTTTCTAAATTTGGTGGCTCGAGCATGAAAAATGCTGAGGCCATTACTCGTTCAGCACAAATTGCGGCCGACCACAAATCCTCTATAGTCGTTGTGAGTGCAACCTATGGCACCACCAATCAACTTATCCAATTGGCAGAAGTGGCCAAGCAAGATGATTGGTCATTATCTGAAAGAATCATAGAATCTATTAAGGAAAATCACAGGCAAATCGCCTCAGACCTAAAAGCAGAAGAAGCAGACCTAGAGGCCCTTGAAACCCTGCTAGGAGAATTAGAAACTCTCGCCAAGGGGATTCACCTCCTTAAAGATGCCCCTGCAAAGGTCATGGATCGCCTTCAAAGTCTTGGTGAGCGCCTCAGCTCACCTCTTATGACAGTGGCCCTGAGATCCTTACAAGACAAGCCAACTGAAAACTTCGATGTCCGTCAGGTGCTCAGAACTGATGACCAATTTGGTAAGGCCGTACCGCAAATCGAAGAAATCTCAAACCTCTGTCAGAATCATCTCTTGGCGGCCAAATATGGTAACCAAACCTTTGTCACCCAAGGATTTGTAGGGGCAACCGCAGATGGGGAAACCACAACTCTTGGTCGTGGCGGCTCAGATTATTCGGCCGCCCTACTGGCCGAAGGCCTAGGAGCTGACCTTTTAGAGATTTGGACAGATGTCGCGGGAATTGCAACCACTGACCCAAGACTTTGCCCTGCTGCACGGCCCATTGGCGAAATCACCTTTCAAGAGGCCGCAGAATTAGCCGTTTTTGGAGCAAAGATTCTTCATCCCTCTTGTGTCTTACCAGCTCAACGCGGACTCATACCTATACGACTAAAAAACACCATGGATCCTTCTGCGGGTGGGACTCTGATCTCAAGTGATGATTCAAAAGCCGAGATTACAGCCATCGCTGCAAAAGATGGTATTACTGCCATAAAAGTGAAGTCCGGGAGAATGCTCATGGCCTATGGATTTCTCAAGAAGATTTTTGAAATATTTGAGCGATATGAGACGTCCATTGACATGATTACAACCTCTGAGGTAGCTGTCTCCCTCACTATAGATGATGCTTCAAGACTGCCAGATATTCTGGAAGATCTT
>JAUIBX010000262.1 GCA_030427595.1 Bacteriovoracia bacterium
AGGAGCATTATAAAACTCAGGATGAAATTGAAGTAAAATCATTGGTGCGGCAGCAGAGTATTTTAATTCCGAAGCCTTGATTAGATTCTGATAAATCACAGAAGGCTCCAAGTGCTCTGTATTAGTAGTAGCAGGTACTGCCTGATGATGAAAGCATGCACTAATAATTGAGTTTTTTAGAGCGTCAAAATATAGCCCCTTTTGCTTTTGGTTATCAAGGCTAAAGGATTGTATTCCTTTGTGATCGGTGACGTGTTGTAAAAGTTGAGCTCCAAAGTAGACATTGGACATTTGAAATCCACGACAAACCGCCATAATTGGAATGCCTTTATGGAAAGATTCTTGAATTATTCCAAGTTCAAGAATGGAGCGATGATAATCTCCTCCCCAATTTGTATGCTCTTCCTGTTCCTGTCCATATAATTTAGGAGGGATGTCTTCACCTCCAGGTAAAAAGAAAGAGTCTACCTGAGTGGATAATAATTTAGTTTTTTTTATAATTTTTGCGCTTTCTGGATATTCTTCTGGGTTTTCTTCTATTGTCCTTAGTAGTTGTTGCGCTATTGGGGGTTTTTCTGGGTCATATTCACCAA
This sequence comes from Bacteriovoracia bacterium, assembly GCA_030427595.1. GTDB lineage: Bacteria > Bdellovibrionota > Bacteriovoracia > Bacteriovoracales > Bacteriovoracaceae. Next base: position 594 of record JAUIBX010000262.1, read on the forward strand.
TTAATTGGAGGATAGCTTCTGTTTCACGATTAATGTTCTCTAATGTTGTCTTTTGTGGCTTTAAGCTAATGCGAAGTGGAATAGTATGTGCCGTTTGATCAAGCTTCATATATGCTTTTGGCGAGGTAATACCTCGCACTTCTGGGTCTATAAGTATTGCTGTTGTAGGAGCTGAAATGACTGCGGTTTTTTTAGAGCTATCATCTATATCAAACTTCTCTAAGGTTTCAAAAAAAACAACATCTTGCAATTGACTTTCTCTAATCATAGAGTTTCGAACAGTGCTTTCAAGAAAGTGAGTAGCTAGCATATCAACTTTTATAAAAGTGCATGTGTTAATGTTTGTGTCCTCAAAGCTACAGCCCGTAATATTGCTTGATTTAAAAGAGACTCCATCTAATTTAGATCCTGTAAACATAACCTCCTGCATTTCACAATTGCTAAATGTGCAACTATTTAATGTTGAATTAATAAATGATATATTACTTAAATTGCAGTTTTTAAATTCCACATTATTTAAGATTGATCCGCTTAGATGGCTCCAATCAAAGGTGCAGTTGATGAATTTAATATCTTCCAGGTCGACCCTTTGAAAAATTTTCGCCTTGTCAAACGTAGCTTTAGAAATTTTGTTTGAGTAGCCACGTCTCGTTAAGACTTCTTTAAGGTTGATTTGTGTATTTCGGTTAGTCCTTCTTTCCTCTTTTAAGATTTCTCGAAGCGCTGAGGCTGTTACATTTTTTTTATTTGATTGAGTTGATGATGAGGTTGATTTCAACAATGAAAAAGTTTTGCTTTCTGTAAGGTACCCAAAAAAATAGTATACTTGATCTAGAGCATGCTTAAATTTTCTTTTCAGTATAGCGATATTGGACCTTTGATCTGTTTTTCTTGTAATATTTTTCCTCGCGTCCAATGACTCTATTTTTTTAATAATCGTTTCGAGGTGTTGGTTGTTTTCATTTGGATTCGCGAGAGAGGAGATTAAAAGTTTTCTTTCAAAATTGTTGCATTTTGCTATAAGTTCTCTTTGATTTAATGGGGTTAGGTTATCTATGATACACCTGGTATTGTTTACAGAAGACATTTGAATTCCTAGTCTAAATTACCATCTTATTTACTAAAAACTTTTATTCAACTTTGTTTAATAAACTTAATTGACTTAATGTTAACTTAAAATTATTTATTTTATGTTAATTACAGTTTAAGATTTTGTTAACAAAAGTCTCCGAGCTTACAGATCATCCTATTGCTCTGTTTAAGTATCGGATGTTTGTGTCAGAACTTTAGCGTAGCTTAAGCAGGTTTTGGAGATTAGAGGAGTTCCTGAGCAAAAGCCTTGTCATAGATATCTTTTTTTAGCTTCTCTGTCACTTAAGCATAAATCGTTGTGGTTGAGAATGATTTGTGACCTAAAAGCACCTTTATAGTGTTGATGGACGACACTTTATCAGAGAGGAAACCTACCAAAAAAAAGATGGGCTTATTTGACAGTTACATATCCATCCCATTTTCCAGCCAGTAGGTGGCTATAGTATGCTAGATCGTGTAAGGGCTTACTTTGTCTTTCAATCCTAGATCATCAAGATAATTATCTAATCTACGGTTGACAGAACGAGTGGATAGCTGATTGCCTTCTTATTGAAAAATATAACATCGGGATCCACTTCCTCTTGGTGAGGTCAGAGCTTTGTAAGCTACTCGATCTTCATCAGCCGAAACTAGATGAATTTTTTAGCTGAGGCGATGAGAATACACGATCACAAGAATCTTTCGTAAGCAAATAACCATAAGCCTCTTCTAGTGAAGATATGGGGAAATCCTATAGATACAATACTTCTTGTCGAACAATATCTTTATTGAATTTTAACCAAATAGCCTCAACGAGATCTTCAATAATGGGTCCATGGACCAGATTTGGACCACTCCGCTACAAATAACCACCACAAAACACCAATATTGACGATTGATTGATATGATTTAATAGAGTATTCTCTCTGCAGTCAGTCGTTGTACTTGATTGTGAATTGTCGAATTGTAACGGACTCATAACCCGTCGATCGCCAGTTCAAGTCTGGCTTGCCCCATTCTTTTTCCTCCTTCGCGCTCCATGGGAGGCACATTAAAAAGTAATCTTAAGCAGTAGCCTCTAGCTACTCGAATCCTAGTCATCAAAAATAGGAGCTTTGAGATGGCGTCTATGCGACAGAGAGTAAATCGCACTTAGAGCTGGAGTCAAGTCGATTGATTCATGATAAGGTAAGCTCTAAGCTATTTTTCTATTTTCGATAGTCAGGCATAACTTCTTCCCTTAATCTATAAAAGCCGTTCCCGTGGTCCGCGTGATGAATAGAGCACAGCTCATGTGCGATCACGTAGTCAATGCAGCCCTTTGGAGCCTTGATTAGCTCTAGATTGAGGGTAAGTCACCTTTAGCATTAGTTGTTTCTCAGCTTTTATTTCTAGAGCGCGCAACTTTCATTGAGCGTTCTATAATTTCATCCATTAGCTCTTCACTTAACGGAATGCCCAAGCCCTTTCGCACCTCATCGAAGAGATAGTCATCCACCTCATTTTTAACACGATTTTGTGCATTGATATCATCCCAAAAGTGGACCTTCCAATGCTTATTCAGGCTGGCCTGGATAGCAAGCGCTATAGCTGTGCTAAGCTGTTCTCGTGGTCCATCATGTAAATCTGTAGGAACAAGGGCGTCTTTAAGCACACCATAAAATGCTAAGGCTTCTTCATTATCTTTTAAAGCAGTGGGGACATCGTCTCTAGCCTTCTGGACAACGGCTTCACGAATGCGACACGCTTCCTTGAAGTACTCCAAGTCACTAATTCTTTTCGCTCGAAAGTCATCAATGGCTTGCTGAATCAGCTTGGAAAAGCGCTCATAGAAGGCCGGGTCTTCTTCCGCTTTTTCACTGATTGTTTTGCGTGTGGCGTGAGCAATGGTATCTGCACGGGCAGCTTGAGAGCTCTTAGTCATGATTTCATGCCCCTCTTTGACCTGCTGGAAAGCATCCTGATCAAAGATATTCACTGGCTCATTCAGAGAAATCACCTCACTTGCTTGGATATGTGTATCCAAGATTTTCTTGATCTTCGGTTCGTAGTCGCCATAGCAGATGGTCTCAGCGTAGCGCCTCCTAACCGCGACCTTCAAATTCTCAAATCTTTTTAGGTCCTGTCGGTATGTTTGCAATTTTTGCTCAGAGCTATCCGTTATAAATTTCTCGGATGAAAGGGCTATCCCTAATGCCTTGCCATATTCCTTGAGGCAGTCATAAAATTTGTCGCGAATGAATTCGTCAGCGAGCAGCTGCTCATAAGCTTCTTCATCCTTTTGGTTTTTTATTTCGCGAAAAAGATCCCATAAATCAGAGTGTTTCTGTGGGAGCTTGGCAATTTCATCGCTTATTTCAGCTAGGCTGCCTTCTAAATCTCTCGGATCAAATCCCTCAAGACCCGCTTGGGCGTACATATTTAGAGCCTTATCCATGGCGCATAGCACGCTAGCGTAATCGATGATGTATCCGAACTCTTTAAAGCTATCTGTCTCCTCATCTTCATACAAACGGTTAACTCGAGCAATCGCCTGTAGTAAGGTATGCTCCCTTAACACGCGACAAAGATAGAGGACTGTATTTCGTGGAGCATCAAATCCAGTGAGGAGCTTATCCACGACAATCAAGATTTCGGGATCTTCAGAAGATTTGAA
>JAUIBX010000263.1 GCA_030427595.1 Bacteriovoracia bacterium
ACCTTGGCTGCCTCTCACATTTGGTCTAACGAGAGTGAAGCCTTCTTCAAGAAAGAGCTGATTGAGGGGGCTAAAGCCTGGTGTTGAAATAGACTCAGGGCCGCCGTGAAATTTAACAATGACAGGACATGGACTCTTGGCCTTCTCACACTTTTTAGAACGTGTGACAAACATAGGGATTTTAGTACCATCTGCTGCTTCATAATACTCAAGTTTGTCTTTCACAAAGGTCGTTGTATCGATTTCAGGGACCATAGGCCTGGTCCATTTTTGAAGGGACTTGTTTTTTAAGTCGTAGACGTAATTTGAACGAGGTGCCTTAGCCGTTTCTTCAATGATCATGAGGTAGCGGCCATTGTAAGTTATGCGTCCAAATGAAATATGGTCGGCATTTGGAAACTGGGGCAGGGAGAGGCCTTCAAATGTTCGAGCATTAAGCATTCCAACATTGGAGTAACCTTCCTTTGCTGTCCCATAGAAAATCTTGGTCTTCTTTCGATCAATAAAGAAGTAGCCTACCTCAAAATCACCTTGGACAAGTGCCTTCCATTTCTTACTGGGGGACTTCTCAGGGTAGTAGGCATAGAGCTCACTAAATTCACCAAATTGGTCAGTTTGAATAATATACTCATTGGCACGCCATCCGAGTCTCACTCTATATTTGTCACAACCATCTTGACCAATAATGGGCGTAAGCTCTTTAGTTTTTAGAGAAAGGATATAGTACTCGGAACAGATATTGGTTTTCATACGACCAACAAGAAGGTCTTTATTTGAGGTTTCCTCAACGAGAAACCAGTAACCTTCTTTGTCGAGGAGAAGCTCTTTCTCTTTTGTTTTGAGGTCATACTTGTAGAGAGAGAAATTCTTTGGATTCTCTTCATTCGCCCTAATGTAAAGAGTTCGATTATCGGAACTAATATGCTGTAAAGAGGCCTTGACTTTCTTTTTTTGATAGACCTTTGTAACGCGACCACCTTTTGTACTTTGGGCATAAATTCCGGTGTACTCATCACCCTTACTGTCACGAGAGAGGTAGATGGTTTTGCCGTCAGGACTAATTCCTATGAGGTAGGTGGCCTCCTCTCCCCCTGTGAGTTGTTCTGGAAACTTTAAAGGTCCATCAACTTTCCAAACTTGATTAACGCCAGTAACCCGCCAATTAAAGAAGAGCTCCTTGCCATCATTAGAGAGAACTCCTGAACTAGGCGAGTTTATCTCTAAGGTTGATCTTACTTTTTTGACCATATCAAAGCTGAGGTCCTTGGGAGCATATTTCTTGAGGACCTCTGTAGGGAGGCTCTCCCCCCCATGACCCTTATAAGAACTCTTACTAGTGTTAGAACATGAGGGCATAAATAAAAGTGCCCAGGTGAGGAGTGAGGTGATGACGAGTGTTACTTTCATGATAAACTTCCTTTGATGGCCTGACAGTATAACAACTCTGCCTCACAAATCATGATGAGTTGGGCCATGAAGGAATATCGATGTTTGAATGTCATGAAAGATTTAGACAAGACAGTGAATTTCTTATTGACCTGAAGCTGTGCCAAGTAAGACTCATGAAAGATGGAGAGCTTGATTGGTTTATGCTGGTCCCAAGAGTAAAGGGGGTGACTGAGATTATTGAGTTATCTAAGGAGCAGCAGGTAACTCTCATGAAGGAAATCGATCTTTGCAGCAGACTCCTCAAAGAAGAGCATCCGGAATCAAAAATTAATATTGGCTCTCTTGGGAATGTCGTTTCAGATCTGCACGTCCATATTATCGCTCGCTATGAAGGTGATAGGGCTTGGCCTGGAACTATATGGGGAACGAAGGCAAATGCTCCCTTTAAGTCGGAAAGAACGCAATTTTGGAAAGAGTACTTTGACCAATAAAGAGCGAAAAATGTTAGAAAGTGTACTCAAGCCCCAAAGCAAATTGGCGGCCAGCGTTTGGACCCCATGTATGAAGGCCGTCATAGTGGGCGTGGTTAAAGTGCCAGTGCCATGTTGAAGGTGAGTCACCATCACTTGTTTGGGTGTAGTCGAGAATATTTTGAATTGAGAAGCTAAGCTTAAGGGCCTTGTTTAAGTTGTAGTAGAAGAAGGTATCAAAGAGAAAGAAGGCCGGCGCTTCTTGTCCTTTCTTGGGCAGGCTTGAATCTAATGTTGGCTCTGCGGATTGGTTTCTCACACGCAGATGATCGTAATAGCGGCCATAATTTGAAAGATTTCTTCCCGGAACAAACTGAGCATTAAAAGTGTGACTCCAGTTGCCCCAATCATAAGAAGATCTTAAAGAGACTCTTCTTTCAATGGCCGCAGTAGGCAGGCGTCTCTTGTAGCCACCTTGATATTCAAAGACTTCAAAGGTCGCTTCAAGTAACCAGTCGTGATGGGGCTTGTAACCTAGGAGAAGGTCAAAAACAAAGATATCGTAGTCCTCATTACTATTTCGGTAGCGAATAGGTTCATTAAACTCTTCAAAGCCATAGGCCATATTTTGCAGGTGAGTGTAGTGGGAGCCAAAGGTCGCGTAGCCGGTGGGGGTATTGTAGCTAAGGCTGTAGACAAGTGAATGAGACTTTTCAAGGTCTGTGATGGCAACTTCATAACCATTTTCTTCATTGCCGTGACCGGATTCAAAGAAGGTCAGGGGAGCCCTGTAACCTAGTCCATATGAAAACCTTTGCGTGAGGTGCTCATTAATATTTTGCATGAGGTTAAATCGCGGAGCGAGCACCCATTCGCCAATTTCATTGGTGAGTTCAAGCCAGTTAATATCTATACGGTCGGCCCTAAGAGAGAAATTCATCTCCCAGTCTTTTGAAAAGTAGGAAAGTTCAGAATAGAGAGCTTTAGAGCCGTAATCGAAGTTATCCTTCTTTATATCATTGGGATCTGTTGGGGCGTATTTTTCAAAGAGGGCGGTTGAGGCCGAACGCAACCTCTCGTCTTTGGCAAAGGCTCCGACTTTAAGGCCGAGCTCATCATTAAAAAAGTACTGGGCATTGACGTCACCAATGAAGGAGTTGTCGATATGGGAGTAATCAAAGCCATGCTGATAGATGGCCTTTTGTTCTTGGCGAGCATGGGCCGCCTTAAACTCAATGAGAAGATCGTCACTATATTGATGGGTGCCAGTTAATGCTGTTTCAACTCTTTCAAGGTTAATCCAGTCAGTGATTTTAAAGGGATCACCAATATAGCGCTTTTGAACATCACCATCGACAAAGTCTGACTGGCCTGCGGCAACAGGGCGCACTCTTGTCGGCTTTGAGGGATTCACAAAGCCACCTAAGATTTCGAGGTCTGAGTAACCCAGCCTCAAACTGACATCAGTTTTGTCCGAAAGGATGGCGCGGCCTTTGGCGATGAAGCTTTTTCCTTCTCTTTGGGGGAGTTCGGCCACGAGGTTTTCATCTTCATCCCACGTTTCGTTGCGGGTGAACGAACCTCCGACAATAAAGCCCCAGGTTCTATCTTCTGAGGTCTTTCCAGAGAGAAAATTATAATTTTGTGATTGGCGATCAGCTTTATCATTGACGCCAAAGCTTGTTCTTAATTTAGAGGTAAAATCGAGGGGGTCAACTGTTACAAGGTTAAGCGTTCCGCCAATGGCCTCGGGGTTTGAAAGGGAGGCACCAGCTCCTCTCATAACCTGAACTTCTTTTAGGCCTAGAAGAGGCACATTATCAACGCCATAGAAACTTGAGACGGCCGAGTGGAGGGGGATGCCATCAATAAGAATGGAGGTGTGTTCGCCCTTAAGGCCGTTAATAGTAAGCCTTTTGGCACCACAATTTGCACAATAGACTTGAGTATCAACCCCAACTTGGTCTTTTACTAGGTCAGACAGGGTTTGTCTGAAAGGGTCATCAAATTTTTCTTGGGCCACTTGTTCAGTTTTAAAACTCTTGGTTTTAACGACTGAGGTTTCTTTTTCTTGTGAGTCTCCTTTAATAAGGATTTCACCGGTAGAAAAAGAATCTGCCCACGCTAAGGGGTGGGCAGAGAGTATCAATATGAATAGTTGAAGTAACTTACTTCGAATCATTTAACCCTTAGTGGTTGTGGTCATGATCATGGTCATGGTCATGGTCATGGTCATGGTCATCGTCATGATCATGATCGTCGTGACCAAGTTCAAACTCAACGAGCTCAACTCTATCAAGTCCAGAGATGCGGCAAGAAAAACCATCCACATGACCATCATGGAGAAGGTTACCAACAGCTCTTTGAACGACATTTAAGTCATTCATGTAGGCTCCAAGTTGAGCTGGATCAAGAATCACTTCTTCAAGAGCAAGCTCATATCTCTCAGCATCTGTAGCT
>JAUIBX010000036.1 GCA_030427595.1 Bacteriovoracia bacterium
TGCTTTTGAAGTTAAAGAAAATATTGGTTACCTCACAGTTAATCGTGAGAAAAAACTTAATGCTCTCAATTCTCAAGTTTTAAAAGAACTTAAAGAATTTCTTACCCACCTTATAGAAGAAGATAAGGGCCAAACGGTTAAGGGCTTGATCTTCACAGGTGCCGGTGACAAGGCCTTTATTGCAGGAGCAGATATCGCTGAAATGCAGGATATGACAGTTGATCAAGCTCGTGACTTTGGTGCTTTGGGACAAGAGGTGACTCTTCTTTTTGAAAAACTTCCTATGCCTGCGATTGCATGTGTTAATGGCTTCGCTCTCGGTGGTGGTTGTGAAATGGCCATGGCCTGTGACTTTATTTATGCCACAGAGACTGCTGTCTTTGGTCAACCTGAAGTCAAGCTTGGTCTCATTCCAGGCTTTGGCGGTACGCAAAGACTTTCTCGTCTTATTGGGAGAAACCGTGCCAAAGAATTGATTTACACTGGTCGCAATATGAAAGCGGATGAAGCCCTTCAAGTGGGGTTAGCTGTTAAGCTCTTTACAACTAAAGAAGAAATGATTGCTGGTGCTGAAAAGACCTTAGGGTATGTTTTCAAAGTTAGCCCCAACGCGGTCAAGCTTTCAAAGAAGGTGATGAACTCGGGGAATGACCTCACGGTTGCGGAAGGTCTTCGTCATGAGCTTGAGCAATTTGCGGCCGTCTTTTCCTCTGAGGATATGAAAGAAGGAACGACAGCATTTGTTGAAAAACGCGCACCAAATTTTACGGGAAAATAGAATCTCAGGTTGCAGGGAACAGGTAACAGGGGACAGGCTAAACCTACAACCCGATACCTGAAACCAGTCACCTGTTAATGATGAGGGACTTATGAATTTAGATGACTACAAAGAACTTAGAGAATTAGTGGCCAAGTTTAGTGATGCAGAAGTTGCACCACTAGCTGCTGAAATTGATGAAAAGGAAAAAATTCCGCCTGAGCTTATTGCTAAAGTTGCGGAGAATGGCTTTCTTGGCAGTTATATTCCTGAGGAATATGGCGGCGCTGGCATGGATTACATGAGTTACTCTATCATTGTTGAAGAACTTTCTCGTGGCTGTGCTTCAACAGGTGTTCTTGTAAGTGCCCACACTTCACTTGCCGTATGGCCTATCCTTGCTTTTGGTAATGAAGAGCAAAAGAAAAAGTACCTGCCTAAAATGGCAAGCGGGGAGTGGCTCGGTTGTTTCTGTCTCTCTGAGCCCAATGCCGGTAGTGATGCGGGATCACTTGTGACTTTTGCTGAAGACAAGGGCGACCACTATGTTCTTAATGGTCCTAAAAACTGGATTACAAACGGTAAAGAAGCCGATGTCGCCATTGTCTTTGCCAAGACAGAAAAAACTGACAACCACAAAGGCATGTCTGCTTTCATCGTTGAAACCGCTTGGGAAGGATTCAATGTTGCAAAGAAAGAAGACAAACTAGGAATCCGTGGTAGTTCAACAACTGCTATTGCTATCGAGAACCTTAAGGTCCCTAAAGAGAACCTTCTTGGAAAAGAGAAGAAGGGCTTTAGTATGGGTCTTGCCACTCTTGATGGTGGACGTATTGGTATTGCTGCTCAAGCCCTTGGTATTGCTGAAGCAGCTTTCCGTTATGCTAAGAAATACTCTCTTGAACGTGTTCAATTTGGAAAGCCCATTGCTGACCTTCAGGCCATTCAATTTATTCTCGCAGATATGAGTACTAAAATTGCGGCTTCGCGTCTTCTGATTGCTGAAGCCAGTCGTCTTAAGGATTTGGGACAGCCCTATTCAAAAGAGTCGGCTCAGGCCAAGGTCTTCGCTGCGGAATCGGCCATGTGGATTACCACCAAGGCCATTCAGGTTCTTGGGGGCAATGGCTACGTAAAGGAATATCCTGTGGAGCGTCACTTTAGAGATGCCAAGATTACAGAAATTTACGAAGGGACCTCGGAAGTTCAGCGTCTGGTGATTGCGGCAAACGAGCTCAAAGACCTGCGCTAAGCCTTTCAAAAAGACACATAAACATTGGTAATGTTTGCCTTTGAAGGCCTTAAATGCTACCAATGGAGCTTGCGTTTCAATTATGGCCAGTCGTGGGCCCTGTCCAGAGGTGACACCTGTGGTCTTAAAGAAAATTTTGGAGAAAGTCGGTATGGCGAAGAAAAAAGCTGCCAAGAAGAAAGCAAAGAAAACTACCCGTTCTAAAACGGCAAAGAAGGTTACAAAGAAGAAATCTACCGCTTCTAAGAAAAAGACTGCTAAGAAAAAAACGGCGACGGGTCGCGCAGGCAAAGTAACGAAGAAGAAAACAACGGCCTCTAAGAAGAAGACCGCCAAGAAAACTGCTAAAAAGACGGCCAAGAAAACCGCAAAGAAAACTGCCAAGAAGACAGCTAAGAAAACGGCCAAGAAAACAGCTAAGAAGACTGCTAAGAAAACAGCAAAGAAAACGGCCAAGAAAAAAGTAGCTAAGAAAACGGCTAAGAAAAAGGTTGCGACTTCTTCTGCAAAGAAGAAGGCAGCTAAGAAAACAGCTAAGAAGAAAGTAACGAAGAAAACGACTGCTGCTAAGAAGGCTACATCTTCAAAGAAAGCAGCTGCTAAGAAAGCAACTCCAGCAAAAGAAGTTAAGCCCAAAAAGGAAGTTAAATCTAAAAAGGCATCTAAGGCAAAAGCTGAAGAAGCTGAGCAATTGGATCTTGACCTCACTAAGAAAGAGAAGAAAGACATCACTCAAGAGGCCAAAGAGAAAATTTCTGAAGGGATTGCTGACCTTAACAATGAATATAGTCTTAAAGAGATCTTTGATGCGATTAGAACTCTCGAGTTCTATACGTCTGATAGTGATGAGTGTCTTGCCCGTGGCTGTGAAAATCCCGCCACAACTTCTGGCTACTGTCGTTTTCACTACATCTCTGGTTGGAAAGACATTAAAAAGAAGCAAAAAATTCTTGAAGAGGGTCAGCTCCAAGATTATATCGAAAACCTTGTTGAGAAATACCCCATTAAGTTTATCGAATCTTTGGTCAGTGACTTAACTGATGAGAAGTCATTCTTTGCTATCTTAAAAGAAATGGACATTGATGCTGACGAGGATTCTTTTGATGACCTCGAAGACGGTGATGATGACGATCAAGATATTGCCTTTGAAACCAAAGGTTCTGCATCACCTCGCTTTGAAGAATAGGTCAAAACTATAACATTATAAAATTAAAATGAGTTTGGCGGTGAGGTTGAACAATCCACAACCAAATGGGGTCTTTCTTCATCAAAAGTGAAATACAAAGGTATTCTTGCTTGTACGGGTGGAAAGTTATCATTGTTTCCTAGTCTAAAATTTGCAATTAACGATAATTTTGCAAAGAGATTGTCTCTTTCGTAATGATCAGTAGGGCCTTTCCAGAGCTGATAGCTCTCAACACTTATCCCTTTGTAAATGGAATTTTTAAGAGGAAATCTCCGGTATAAATGTATTATTTGACTAATTCCATCATGTGTATAGGTGTATTCCTGATGAGCTCTTTCCGGTAGGAGCCTATAGTTAGGCTTAATTGAATAGCTAGCATAGCTATCCAGGAAGACGCTTAAGACCATTGATCCTTTTTCAGGTTGAAGCTCAGTAAGGTACTCGAGCTGTTCAAGATTGACTTTGTTTTGATCAGTTTCCTTAAAGGATTGATGGCCAGGAAAGTCAACGTAGTAAAAAGTTGTAATACAGTTTTTGTTGTCTTTTAGTATTAAACTCATCTCTTTTGATAGTTGAACGAGTTCTATTCTTTTTTCAATTCTAGCTTGATCCCTTTTTACACCTTCAACCAACTTCATCATAAATAGAATCATCGAACTTAAAATAAGAGATGCAATAAGCACCTCAATAAGAGAGTAGCCAGAGGAGTTTTTGAGATAATTTTTTTTTATCATTTGAGAGTAGAGCTTACTATTTTGTTCCAAAGAGGCTTTCTCCAAGAGCGTTGAGTCGAGTTGCTTCAGAGGGTTTTATTTTAGCTTTAACATTTTTTAATAGTGATTGCATTTCTATGGTGTAGCAGTTGTTTTTAGAGCTATCATCCTTAGAAATAAGTTTCACCAAACCTATGGGTTTAACTAAGTCACTTATCCAATAGTCTATTGTTTGATTACCCTCTTTTTGACGATAATGGATGGCACGAATAGATCCAGCAGGAACTTCTATGTTTTCAATCCCTATGCGGTACTCCTCTATATCTTCTTTATTCACTCCGAGGAAGGAGTTGAGTTGTATGCCTTTCTTACCAGAATAATATTTTTGAGTGAGTATTTGTGGTGAAGGGAGCTCTGGTGAATATATATAACCCTTGCGAATTCCAATAAGACGGTTTTGGTTTAGACTAAGCTCAAATTGTTGCCATAGCTTTATTTTCTGAATCCCCTCTTGGGAATAAAAGTAATACTCAATATTTAATTTATTAAACTTGGAGTCTGCTACGTAGATGTCTAATTTGCTCGTCCTTAAGTCACTAGTGAATCTATACTCGGCACCTGTGCCTATCTCGAAAGCATTTGAGGAGAAGCTTAAAAGAAATAGGAGGAGAAGAATTCTCACATGGTTCAACATTAGAGCCCTTCTGATTCTAGCTGGTCTAGTAGCTTCTTACCTTCTTCACGGTGCCTTTTGTATTTTTCTAGCTCTTGCATAATCCTTTCTCTCTCTTTCAAAGAGATTTCTGGTTGAGCTGCCTTGTTTTTAGTCACTTGGGAGTCATCAGTATCAGCCGTATTTCCCCTTAGATCCTTTGTTTTTAGACCATTTTTATTTTGGGCCTGGCTTTCTAGGGATTTAATCCTTTCTTCTAATTCTCTTATTTTGCTTTCTTGAGTATCGGTAGCATTAGAGGTGCCTGTTAGAACAAGAGACACACTAGTTATCAGATAAAATAAATAAGACCTCATAATCATACCTTGTTTGAGTAAATATATTTTAATTCGGCCTAGTGCGTGGCGCAAGACCTTTTAACTTGTTGATTTTATTTTAATATGGTCATTGGAAAGGAGAGGTTTTGTTATTTGAAATGCCTAGTTAGATGAATCAAGCCTTAGAGATGCTTTTTCACTGCATTTTTGTGCCTTTCTTGCAAAGGAGGGCCTCTTTCATTTTAATTTGTTGACAGGTAATGGGAAACTTCTTAAGAAAAAGACAAATTTCTTTTTCAACTCCTCCATTAGAACATTTAGCGATTTCAATTCTATTTTGAGAAGTGAACTGTTTAAACTTTTGCAAAGGTTGTCGAATATTCTGTTGAAGCTTTGAAAAGAGTTTTGTGTTGCAAGGCTTTTTCTCAATACTCAGGTCTATGGTTTTTTCTTTTAGAGAAATTTTTCGATCTTTATAGAGAGAGAAGACATAGGACTTGCCTTCAACCCTTAAAGTTATATTCTGCTCTTTTGCTAATAAGGAAGGACAGGTAATAATAAAAAGTATAGTGAGCAACTTTAAAGACATGACCGAGTACCAATTCTGTTACTATTTTCTTGAATAACCTGCTCGCATACACGTGGTAAATCGATATTTTTATGAATCGCCTCTTGGATGAGTCTCATAAATGGTGTTGAGTCAGTCTGTTCTGGGTGATTATGAATTAATTGATAGCGACTTGAGACACGGTCATTACTCACACTTTCAAAGAGTCCACAACCATACAGTTGTGGTTCATTGGGGTAAGTTCTAAAGGCCATGAGGTCCGCAAAATCTCCATTGGTGGTATAGAGGTCATTTTCAAAATAAGGCCCAGATGACCTGTTGTTGTTACCTTCACCCGGAGCATAATTTTGAACAGCACAGCCTCTAAAAGCTTGAAACATCTCTAAACTTTCGCTACTCCAACCACCTTGCTGTACCGAGTCCACTAGAACAAAGGTAAGTTCTCTTGCAATAGCTTGTTTACCATGGAGAAAGTGATGGTTTACCCCTTGGCCAACTCTAAAGATGCCCTGTCCGCCTGTTTGTGAACCTGAAGTGAATTGGTTAAGTCCAACAGCATCGACAGGATCCGGGCAAACTGAATCTAAATTAAACCTTTCACTTCTCTTTGACCTAATGGTGTCTGTCATGACGAGAAGAAGGTAATCGTTTTCTACAAAGAGACTTTGAACGTTATCGGCAAACCTCCTTGGAGGAGGTTCTCTTTGGTTGAGGTAATTGATAAAGTCTTGCCCTGAGTTTTTGGTGATATTTTGCGCGACAACCATTTGTGAGTTCGCATGCTGTTCAAAAACCCTTTTTGAGTGGTCACTAAAATTAGCAAGACCATTTTCTAAATATGCTCTGAGGACTTCTTCATAGCTTTCTCTTGCGCTTGAATCAGACATGTCCTCAAGGATGTGGGCGCCATATCTAGAACGACAATTCATCATAGCATTTGCTACCAGTCCATTTGCATCAGTCTCCGTTGCTTCGGCAATTTTTTGATCGATATCTTGTTTTACTAGCTCCTTAAGCATTGCTTTGCAGTTATCACTTTCACAAGAGTTCATATTGTCATAATTTACTAGGTTAAGCTCACCTGATAGGTAAAAGGTTCTTTTAAGAACCGTGTCGGTGTCAATTAAGACCTTTTCAAGTTCTTCTCCTGAAGCTCTAGAGACGAGTTGTAGTCTAAAGTCTATTGCCCTTTGAAGGTCATCCATTCGTCCAGAACGATCTGTCATATAACGACTAGCATTTTCCTTTATAGCGTTAATAGCATCTCTTGCCTTTTGCCTTTGGGTTTCAACGCTATCACTTGGTCGAATGGTCGTGGGATATTGGTCTCTCATATTCCATGCACGCTGAGAGAATTCTCTTAACGCCTGATGATGCATTTCTGGTAGAGTCTCAGGGATGTAAGTGAAGGGACTACTACTATTTGAGCTAAAACGATAGTTACTTATATAGGGAGTCAAAATTTGATGGGAAAGTCTTGCTAAGTCTTCTCCTTCCATTGAGTCTATGGCCGCTATCATTTGCGTCATTCTTTCTTTAGCATGATTATGGAGGGCCCTTTGAGTTGCCTCTAAACCTCTCAGTGTTTCTTCAAGTTGGTTCTGAGCTGCTCCAAACTCTTCCTCAATGAGTGAGCTATTTTCATTAAGCCTTTGATTGATACCATCGGTGGATAGGTATACGGAGGGCGCAGGGTTTCTTTGACAAATTTGCTCTGCGCACTGAGCATTTCTTTCTAGGTCAGGGTTTAGATCACTTCTGTTACAGTAGTTTATGAGACTGTTACTTCTCGTTTCTTCTTCCTCAAAGAAAGAGTTAAATAAACCAAGACTCCTTTCAAGGAAGCCCGCGTTTACCGATGGTAAAGTCAGGATGGTGAAAAAGAATAGACAAAAGAGGTTTCTTAACATTATTACCTTTTATCGAGGAGCCGTTTGCCAAAGAAGGTATCTTCTCGATATTTGTTGAAAGATACTGTCTTCTTTTCTCTTATTAATACCTAAGTCTGCATTCTTATATTTACGTTTCATTTCAGGTCTAGCTTCATCGTTATGAGCATAAACATTTGAGGTCTCTGTTTTTGCACCTTCATTAAAAGCAATTGCGTTTGTTGAGCTGACCTCATTTTCACTTTGACCCCTAGGCTCTCTTTTGAGGTCATTAAAAACGCCAGGGCCAAAAATAGAAGTGATCGATGATGGGTCATCCACATTGGCGACTGCCCTCTTTCCAAAGTTCATAAATCTTTGAGTCAGGGATTTTTCATATTTCTCAAATGGGATAGGTTTTTGATTGTATTTCTTCACCCTTTGCTGATTAATAATTTTCTTTGTCAGTTTTAAAGTCTGCTCTAAACTAGGTCTTAGGTCATTAAGAACTTTAGCCTCATTAAGGACTTCTTGGGTTACATAATTTCTTCTTTGGATTCTGTTGCCAATTCTTGCTGTTGCAAGAACTGCTCTTTTGGTAAATTTTTCAAATTTTATATCTCTAGTCGCCCGCGATAGGTAAGAAGTCGTTGAGTAACATTTTCCACGATAGGGAACCATGCAGGGGACAGTAAATGGGAGTACACCTAGAGCTGGCCTATTCGCCGCTTGGGCGTTGTTAATAAAAAGTGACAAAAAGTTGAACTGTTGTTTCGGCTGGGGAAAGAAAGAGCTCTGATCCCCATTAATGTCCTCCTCACTTTCTTGAGCGGGTGATCGCTCATCATTTATGAGTTCTTCTCTACTTTCTAAGCTGGTGTTGTTGGAACTTAGGCTATTCATTTCATCGATTATCGATTGCACCTGCTCGAGGTCTTGTTCGAGTCTCTTTTTCATCTTATTTGTGTTCAAAGTGATAAGTGCCGTAATCGCAGAAATGGCAGAGTAGAGAACTAAACGTACTTTTGGATTGAAGAACCACATGTCAGCTTCGTGGTCAGCCTCTTCTGTTACTTCCTCTGCCACTCCTAAAGCTGTATTTGAAATTCCAGGAAGTATTGACGCTAATGGTAGTGTTGCATTTGCTTTGCCAATGAAAAAGTCTGATAAAAAATCAAGAACTCTATGATTAAACTTTCTAGGAGTATTCTTCGCCATCATTTGTTGAGAACCAGTTTTCTCTGGACTAAATAATTTTTTAAGGTCTACGTCACCGCGACAGCGCATCCCTCTTCGTGTTTGCCGGCACCGTCCCTCTTCCATAGCTCTTCTGCGATTTTCGGAAGCAACTTTGTCATGCTCAACAACCCACCGATAGGCTGCACCACCAACTTCATATGCCGTGTAGGCCGTAAGGGCAATTGTTGCGCTAGTGATGACGACTGGGGCTACGGCGGTTGCGGCAACACCTGCTGCAACAACACGTACAGCAGTTCCTGTGGCAACTCTTGTTGCAGCCCTTCGTACGACCCCTCTTTGTGCCATACGACTGGCAGATGTGCGATTTGCTGCGGAGGTAATATTACCTGATCTTCTCAGCACATTTCCTGCACCCCTACCGATAGCTCTACCTGTCGCTCTTGTTCCTGCATTTGCAACATTTCCTACAGCTTGACCTGCTCCTGCCTGGAGGGTTGTGGAGGCTGCATTGACCTCGGCTTCAGCGAGAGCAAGGTACCTTTGCTCACCACCTTCTGGGCAACCACCGCTCTGATTCATACACATGCTGGTGGCCCGATCTTGAGTACTATCTGAAATAAATTGATCGTAGACTTCTTGAGGAGAGGGGGCTTTTCCAGTGGCATAGCCTGCGCCTGCCCCAGCTATTCTACTTATACTTGATCCAATGGTTTCCCCAGCCCCCATTCTTGTTGCTACCGCGCCAAGCGCATTGGCCTTGGCCTCGGAGACAATTTCGTTAAGAAGGCGAACGGCTAGCTTGGTTGCGAGGGAGCCTTCGTCATCAGTAATGATAACGAGTTCCTTTGCGCTTCTTATGTCGATGCCATTTTCAACATAAAACTTTCGCATGTCCTCTTTGATGGCCTCTTCATTAGGATGGTAAACATAGGCACGTTGATTATCATTTGTTGTTGGGGGAGGCATAATAGAATCAAAGCAAGCAGCGCTTAAGGCTTGAATACTTTCAAAGAAAGCTTGCTGGTCTCCGCTCATTGCTGCGGAGCCTGCTTCGCTTCTTAATGTTTCATCGATTTGAAAGAGGTTCCTGACATCTGAATTTACCCCTGTCATACAAGCTTGCCCTGCCGCCGCAATAACCTGACATCTGGGATACATAGGTACTGAGGTCATCGCTCCAATGGTTATACTACCTGGAACATTAAGTTCGGGAATTCTCTGGCAAATTGTAGAAAACTCTTGTATTTGAGCAGCTATGGCCGCTTGAAGTTTTGCTTGTGCCGCTTTTTCTTTTCCGTATAAAACACCAGCTGTTATGGCAGAAGCAAGAAAAGCAGCTGTCGCAGCTCCTTGAAGCATAAGACGTTTCTTAACCATCTCAAGAACTTCTTTGATTGAGTCTCTTTGAAGTTCTAGCGCACTTACCTGAGAGTTTTTTGAAATCTCTTCTGGAAGTTCTGCAAATTTAGCCTTTTCATCTTTCCATCCTGTAATAACGCTGATGAGATAAACGACGGCGCCAACGAGAAACATATAGAAGTCTGGCGATTTCTTCTCTAACTTCATCATCATGTAAATGGCCATGACTCCTATACCCAACATGACGAGCATTGGCAGGTAATATTGGGCCATATCGTTATTCTTAGATTTTGCAGCTAGGCTAAGTGCTTCTGCCTGTGCATGAGCATCATCAACAAAAATTGAGCCCTTAACCTCGATGGTAGGAATGAATGAATATTCACTATTAAGATCTGCTTCGACTTTAGTAATGGATATAAAGTTGAAGAGAAGACACCAAGATATGATTAAAGTTTTTAACAATTCTCAACCCCAATGATTTCCAGAAATCCGTACATCTATTATCGGCTTATTCATGCTTAAAATTTAGGAGTTTCGGGGGTTTATGGGTCTTAAGCCCAGAAATTAATGAGTTAAGAAAGGCTATCCCAATTATTTATTTAGGGGGGTGCTGCCAATAAAAAGAGTCCCATCAAAGGAAGCAGTTTTTATCCTACTGATTTTCGCTATTTAGAAAGAGTTTTATGGGATACTTGGCCAACGGCAACCTTGATTTTTAGTTGGTGACCTTCACGATTTTCTTGGAAATCATTTATCACCTGACCTAAGGCCTTATCAGTTGTTGTGGTGACAAGAGTTTCTTTAGGGGAGGTGATTTTGACTTGGCCTGTACCTACCTCAATAGATGAGCTTCCCTCTTTAGGAAAGGACATATTATCTAGTTGTACGGAGCCTGCTGCGACCTGAAGAACTACAGGTCCAAAGCCATCCTTCCAAGATAAGTTGCCAGCAGCAAGCTGAACTTTTAATCCTGAAAGCTTGCCTTCGCCTTTAATAGTGCCCGCTGCCATTTTTAGAGTGAGTACACCTTCTGGGGGCAGGGTTAGGATCCACTTGAGTTTACAGCCGCCATCTCCAGTAAAGCTGGTGTTTTCCACATTAATTTTGATGGTACCGCTTTCCTCTTTGTGGGCGAGGATACACCATTCACGCCACTCCTCTTTTACATATTGAGCTTGAGCGGTTGGACCGTTTCGAACTTCTATTTCACCAGCATCATTGTTGAGACTGATATTTTTGATGTCAGCTGAATTTGCAAAAATGGTTTCCGTTTTTTTCAAGGCCGTTCCTTTGGAGGCAGTCACTTTTTCTTTGTTGGTGTTACACGAAATTAAAGTAATGAGGCTAATTGTAATAAGGATGAAGTTTACCATAAGGGTCCTTGTTGATTGCTACCTTTGGGTCGTGACAGGGCGTCGCTCTGCTCCTATATCACTCCCTTAGGTGGGCTGCGATGCGTTCACTTAAGATGCCAGTGGCATCTTGTGACGCATTCGCCTACTGATTAAGAAGGTATTCTGCTTGAATAGAGAGGGCGACGTTTTCGCGACTGACTTTATAAAAGAAGTTAAGGTCTTTATAAGAGGCTTCTGTCCAGTTACAGATGTAGTCATTCCAATTTTCATCAGCGAAATAAGAATCAAAGAAAACACCTAGGGAGTCGATGAGAGTGTCGAGGTACTTCTCTGGATCTTGATTTTTTTCATCCAAATCCATGCTAACAATGTAAGTGACAGGAGCGACTTCGAGTTTGTCTTGGTTGAGAAGGCCAACAGCAAGGTAAAACTCATTAGGGTAGGTGAGACCATGGACTTGGAAAGACTTTTGCTGGTGATCACATTGCTCTTGATAAACACTGTAGAGGACATTTTCTACTTTTTGGCGCCAGGGCTCTGGTAATAAAATTCCCGCTTTGTCCTGTTCTTTACGTGAAAGCACCGCTCTTCTCCTTTTTGACGTCAAACAAGCCCGACCATACACTAGGAAGAGTATTACGGTAAAGAGGATGGCCTCATGGACTTCGCTAAACTACTGCCTCATTGTAAATTCATGTACCGCTGGCGCCGTCAGGAAGATGTTCGTGACCTTGAGATCGCTGTTTTAGAGCGAGACCGTCTTATGCTTAAAGAGACCATTGCTTTGCCTATAGGGGATTCCCCAGGCGTAGTCGTGAGCATGAAAGTCAGAAATGTCTGGTACGAGCACACTTTTGAGGAAACCGAGTGGATGATGGGCGTTGATGGTCAGATTTGTGGGCTGCGTCTAATAGGTCCTTCTCAAGAACTTCATGAATGGAAGAAAAATCTAGAAATTGGGCTATGCGTTTAACCCAAGTTCCCTATGCCTTTCTTTATACTTGTGTTTAAATCCTCGCGTTTAATTATCACATCATATGAATGCTAAGGAGAACAGCATGGCCGTTTATCTACTTTCTGGAAGCCGTACCCCCAGTGGATCCTTTCTAGGTTCACTATCTTCAGTACCTGCCCCTCAACTTGGTGGCGCCGCTATTAAAGGTGCTCTCGATAAGATTGGAATGTCTAAAGACAAAGTAGATGAAGTTTTTATGGGAAATGTTGTCCAGGCCGGAGTTGGCCAAGCCCCTGCTCGTCAGGCCTCCTTTGCAGCGGGATTATCTGAATCTGTTCCCTGTACAACAGTGAATAAGGTTTGTGGTTCTGGTTTGAAAACGATCATTATGGCCGCTCAGTCTATTGCAGCTGGTGACAACTCTCTCGTTGTTGCAGGTGGTATGGAGAATATGAGCTTGGCACCTCACCTCATCCCTGGTTCACGTACAGGTACAAAGTTTGGTGCAGGTGAAATGAAAGATGCCATGCAATGGGATGGTCTATGGGATGTTTACTCAGATCGACCTATGGGAAATTGTGCTGAAGAGTGTGCTAAGAAATACAACTTCACTAGGGAAGAGCAAGACTCTTTCGCTATCGAATCTTTTAAAAGATCGCAAAAGGCCATTGAAGAGGGTGCCTTCAAAGACGAAATTACTCCGGTAACCATTAAGACCCGTAAAGGAGAAACTGTCGTTGAACAAGATGAAGGTCCTTTTAAAGCTAACTTTGAAAAAATTCCTCAATTAAGACCCGCCTTTGAAAGAGACGGCACGATTACTGCTGCCAATGCTTCCACTATTAATGACGGTGCTGCTGCAGTTCTTGTAGGTGGCGATGAATATAAAGACCAAGCTAAATTCAAGATTATTGCTACGGCCATGCATGCTCAAAATCCTACATGGTTTACGACAGCTCCCGTTGAGGCCATGAAGAAGTGTTCAGAAAAAGCCGGTGTGGCCCTTCATGATGTTGACCTCTTTGAAATCAACGAAGCCTTCGCTGTTGTAACAATGGCCGCCATTAAAGAGCTTGAGTTACCAAAAGACCGAGTAAATATCTATGGTGGTGGTGTAAGTTTAGGTCACCCTATTGGTTGTTCAGGTACTCGTATTGTTGTGACTCTGATGAATGCTCTTGAGCGCACAAATGGTAGGTACGGAATGGCCTCCATTTGCATCGGAGGCGGAGAGGCCTTAGCATTAATGATAGAGAAAATTTAAGCTCTATCATTTAATGCTTACCTATGATTTTAAGAGGATAGGATGCCCCAAGCAGCTACAGCAAAAGCCAAAAAATCTGGAATCAGGACCTTGCAACCTGGCGAGGTCATGTTCAAAGAAAATGATCCGGCCCAGTCCCTTTTTATTATTCAAAAAGGTCAAATTCGCTTATTTCGGCCCAAGGGTCGTGGCTTTGTTGACCTTGCCATTCTCCGTTCAGGTGAGGTGATTGGTGAGATGGCCTACTTCGACGAGAAAAGTCGGCGCCGTTCTTGTTCTGCTGCTGCCATTGTCACCACTGACGTCATTGAAATTTCCTTCGTGGCCTTTGCAAAAACGATGCAGGGTCTTAACCCTTGGTTTAAGACCATTATTAATACGCTTGCCAACCGTTTAAGAAAGACCAATGAAAGAGTGAAGGAACTTGAGTCCAACTCGGTAGGCTTTGGTGCCGGTGGAAAGGTTGCCGACTATGTCTTCTTTCACACGACTGATATTATGCGTGCCCTTTCAACTATTTACTTGGCGTTTAAGGCCCATGGTGAAAAGTTGGAATCGGGTCAATATCAGATTCATATGAACAAACTTAAGTTCTACCTCTTTGATGTCTACAATGTGCCAGAGATCAAGTTTGAGGAGTTCCTCAATATTCTTAAAGATGAACACTATGTAGAGATGGCCAAAGATGATGATGGCCTTCCTAAGAACCTTCGCATGAGAAATCCTGATCAGCTTCGTTCCATCGCGATTTTTATGAATCAGCAAAAGCTAGTGGAAGACGAAAAGAAACTTAAGATCTCATCTAAGTGTGAAAGGTTCTTGTCTCGCGTTCTTGAACAGTTGAAGACAGCAGATAAGCCGCAGGCCCAAGCAGATATCTCCGCCATCTTGGCCGACTTTAAAGAAAGAAATGTTCCTATCACGGATGCAGACTTTCAAGATGCGATTGTTGCAGGTTTGGCCGAAGACCTTTTGGTGGGAACTGGAAATCAACTGACTTCAGTCATTAATATTGATAAGTTAAGAAAAGTCTTTCCTGCTATTCGTTTGCAAAACGCTATTAAGCGTATGAACGAAGCCAAGGCCAAGTAACTTCTAAGAGTCCTCTTCTTTTTTAACCGTAAAGTCGGCTTCGATCGCATCGCCATCAATCTTTGTTTGGGCCGTCGTCTCCTGATAAGACTCACTTTGACCGCTGTCGTAGCGTTTACCGTTAATAATGACAGTTTTTTTGAATTGGTAGGGACGACCTTTATTGATGACAAATGTCTTTTCAGAAGTCTCTCCACTTAAGGCCACAAACCATGCAAACATCACAAGAATAGGGTTTGTTTGCCAGTAACCAATGGTTGCCAGGAATGCGACTAGGAAACGAGGGGCGAAAAGCCAAGCTACCCACCAAAGTACTCCACCACTGACAACCGAACTAAAGAGAAGGGTAAGTCGGGGGAAAAGTGTCAGAAAAATAAGAAAGAAAACACCATGGTTTTTCCAGTAATCAATGGTGCCAAACTCAAAAGCAAAACTTTGCATAAGGATGGTGGAAAGACCAGTAATGGCCAAAAAAAGTAAGAGAACTTTAATAGCTGTACTCATGGGTAGGTTTTAGCTCATTGCATCCATTCTTTCAATGAAAGGGGCGATGTAAGAAAGATTTAGAGTATTTTTTTCACTGGCATGTAAATTTAGCGATAATGAAAGGGATCACTATTATTCACACATTCCAAGGAGGGAAACCTGTGAAAGCTCTTATCTTAATGCTGGTTTTGGCGATCCCCAGTTCTTTTGCTTGTACGATGGATGGCGTTGAAGGCTTTATGCCTGAAAACGATATGAGAATTCCTGTCGGAGCAAAAAATGCTAACAACATGACCGAAGAACGTTTCAACGAAATTATTGATGAAGTTGAAGCTGTTTATGCACCGATTATCAAGAATGATCGTCGTGCTCGTCTTAAAGTAAACCGTAAGTGGGAAGATGATACGGTTAATGCTTCTGCTCAACAGTTTTGGAAACTTTGGATCGTCAATATGTACGGTGGTCTTGCTCGTCACCCTGCTGTAACAGATGATGGCTTTGCTCTTGTTGTTTGTCATGAGCTTGGTCACCACCTTGGCGGAGCTCCTAAGAATTCATTTCCTATGACATGGGCTTCAAATGAAGGCCAGTCTGATTACTTTGCTTCTCTGAAGTGTTTTAGAAAAGTTTATGAGAAAGATGACAACATCTCCATCATTGCCAACATGGAAGTTCACCCTTACGCCAGACAAATGTGTGAGTCTCAATGGGGTAACGAAGAAGACCAAGCTCTTTGTATCCGTGCGGCGATGGCCGGTTACTCACTGGCCAAGCTTCTGTCAGGAGGGAGTCGCTCATTAAGCTTCAGAAATCCTGATCCAAATGTTGTTGATCGTACGAATGATCGTCACCCTGCAGGTCAGTGTCGTCTTGATACTTACTTTCAAGGGTCTCTTTGTACAGTTCCTCATACGGAAGATGTTTCAAAGAGAGATGCAACGGTTGGGACATGTAACAGAAGTGGAAATGACAATGTAGGGATTCGTCCTCTATGTTGGTACAAGCCTTAATTACCTCCAATCATTAAAGGTTCATAGCCCCCGTATGGGGGCTTTTTTTATATGAATATTTCAATGAAAACATTAGGAATGATCTTTGTTCTGCTTTTAGCGGGTCTTCTGCATTTCATTCTTCCAGAAGAATTTACTAAGGCCGTTCCCCCTTATTTTTTGGCTCCTGAGTTCATTGTCTATCTAACTGGAGTTTTTGAGGTTTTATTGGCCTTTGGGCTTATCAAAGAAAGCTCGCGCCAGAGTACAGCTCAGTTGTTAATGGTTTTCTTTGTTATCCTCTTGCCAGCGCATATCTATGTTTCAATGGAGGGGATAACCATGTTTGGGGTTTCTCATAAGGGATGGCTATGGGCGAGAACTTTAGGCCAGAGCTTTTTTATCTATTGGGCCTATTTAATTAAAGAAGAGTCCAAAGAGGATTAGCTTTCTTTATTCCAAACTTCCTTATTCCAGTCATAAATTTCATAGGGTTTAAATTGGTTCTTGTAATTCATCGAACGGTTTTCTTCAATGTAGTAGCCTAAGTAATAATATTCTTTATTAGAGTGAACGGTATATTCAATCTCTTTTAAGGCCCCAAAGATACCCAAGCTTCTTTTGTCATAGTCAGGATCGTAAATGAAATAAACACTACTGGTGGCATTTGTCGACAGATCGAGAAATCCCACCGCAATGAGCTCTTTATCGAGATAGAACTCACTTAAAAGGCCTGGTGTCGAGGGAGTAAAGTGGGTTTGAATAAAGTCCTCGCGACTCCCGGGCCTTTCTTCATCTTGATTAAAACGAATACGAGAATGTTTGATAAAGAGTTGATAGATTTCCTCACGGTAAATGAGGGGGTTAAATTGAACCTCAATATCTTTGTTCTTTTTGAGAATTCTCTTGTGACTCTTACTTGGTTCAAAGTCACGACAGCGTACTCTTAAAGGTTGGCAACGCTGACACTTTTTGCAGTTGGGTCTAAAAAAGTAGATGCCAAACTTTCTGAAGCCTTGAGATAGGCAGGTGTCAAATTCTTTGGCGTCTAAACCTGTTGCTAGGAAAAATTCATGACGGGCAAGCTCATCCTCAATATAAGGGCACTTCTCTTCAGGAGAGAGGCGAGGAGGGCTTAATAGCTTCATATGTCTTAGGTACTAGGGTCATAAATGACTTCAATTACAGCACCATTTGAGTACACAGCATTTCCAAAAAGCTGGAGAAAATAGCCTGACTTATTAAGAGCAGGGTTGGCCGCACAATAGGTCGTTGAATCACTAGGACAAAAGTCGCCAGGTCCAGAAATCTTAATATTTTTGGAGTTGAAGTAAGCCGGTTCACCACCAGACTTAAGAAGCTGCCAGCCGTTGGTTGCTGACTGTGGAACGGTCACTCCATTGATCTTTAGTTGGATTGAGTCCTCGATAGGCTTTGTCTGAAGGTTGATATAACCGAACCACTCCTTGGGAGTTTGGGTTTGCACCCTAATACACTCTGGATAGGTTACAATGGCGTCACCATAGAGGCGAACGACGTAACCTTCAAAAGGCTCACCAGGAGTTGGCTCAAAGCGGGTATTAACATTTTGAACATAGTCATTAAAGGTAAAGCCAGACGCACCTTGAGCAATTGGTGGCGTTAGGCGCGGCATTTCAACCCCATTCTTATAAACTTTGATTTCATCGGCATCTACAGCAGTAGCCCCACTTGAAGCCACTGGCCAATAGTTGTACTTGTGACGTATTAGCGTGTCGTTGATTGAAGCATTGATCCCATCAAAGATTGCATTATAGCTTGATTGACTACAAATATCATAAGAGTCATTCATGCCATCATTTCGAGCATTCTGATCAGTCTGACGATAGTCCACTGTATTATTTGTTCGGTAAGGCTCTTCGTAGACTCTTTTTGAAAAGGTCTGATAAGTCGTACCTTTTTTCCAAGTGTTCACTCCACCACAAGTATTACCATTGCCATATTCATTAAAGGCCGTGATATTCATGAAGCGCATTTGAATCGAGTTCAGATTGATACCCGAACAGTTTCCACTGCCAGGTGTATAGCCCCCTCTTAGACAAAGGAACTCTTTAACTTTGTCATTAAGGTATGCGGTACGATCCGCTTCTGCTACGGGAAACTTTTCCCAAGAGGAGTCATCCTGGTTACTCATAAGGACAACAAAGACATATGAGTTCGCGCGAAAGACACCGTTACTGACATTGCCTTTGATAATATCGATGGCACGATCAATACCTTGCTCCTTTGAGCCTGCTGTGTAGTCGAAGTTAAGGCTATTCGCCGCAAGAGTTCTATCTATTTTCATTCCAATAACGTCTGAAGACAGGCCATTGGTATTTTCAGAGATAAATTTAGCTTGGTAGTTTAAGGGGTCACTATCTCTAACCACGAGAGGGGCCATCAAGACATGATAGTCAAAGCGACTTGAGATATTATCAATCGTTCTGTTAAGGGCCTCTTTAGTTTGGTCATTGATAAAAACTGAACTTGTCGAGTTATCCCAAAGAAAGAGAAAGTCTACTTTGGGTTTGATCATTGAAAAAGATGAGCATGCATTAAAGCTATTGACGGTGACAGGGGTAGAGACTTCACTTTGACTGACTCTCTTTGGCGCAAAGGCCTCCTCACCACACCCCGATAGGGTGGCCGCGATTGCAATAAAAAGTATCCAAGGGTTCATTAGTTTCTTCATGAAATATCCTAAGTTTCACCTAACCATTAGATTTATCGACCATTTTGAGCAAAATCTTTAAGTTTAGGACTCGAAGGACAGAAAACCGACCTTTTGGGTTGCTCTTTGAGGTGCTATTTAGGGGTTCATTGTGGGGAATTCTTGCCCTCTGGGGTGGAGGAGTTCTAGCCGTTACAATTAGGTAAGGTATTGTTTTTATGATGAAAAAAGGTCATTATGCCTTTTTCTTTAGACTAGGTAGAGGAGCGACCATGAGCACTCAGTGGTATTACGTCCAAGGAAGTGAGAGAGTTGGACCTGTTGATCAGAGTGATATTGAAAATTTATTTCATGAAGGAACACTGACACCAGATTCCTATGTATGGCGTAAGGGTTTCGATAATTGGCGTAACCTTAATACAGTTGAAGAGTTCGGTGCTTTGATTATGGGGAGCGGTGATGAAAATCAACCTCAAGAAGACGATCCAACGCCCATTCAGGCGACAGAGCAAGCGCAAGAAGAATCAGCGGCCAGTGATGAGGTCTCTTTTATTCCGCAAATGGATGAAGCAGGTGATTCAGGTGAGGCCTCTTTTGACCTTCAAAGTATTGATTCTCATTCAAAAGTTTTTTCTATCAAAGTTGGCTTTGATAGAGGAGGCTCGGAAGCGGAGTATGGTCCCTTCTCCTTAGAGCAACTCAAAAGGGCCTATGAAGAAAAGCGTATCAATGAGAAAACCTTTATTTTTACACCTGGCATGACAACATGGGTTCTTTTAGGAGACTTTGAACGCTTCGATGATATTGCCGGAACTCTTCCCCCACAAATTAGTGAGGAAGATCGCCGTTTCAATGTAAGGAAACCCTTTGTTGCTCGCCTTTTCTTTCACGATAATAAGCAAGTTTATGAAGGGATTTGCCGAGATATTTCAGTTGGTGGCCTTCAGGTTTTAGTTTCAGACTTTCCCTGCCAAGTTGGTGAAAAGATTTCTATGAATGTTCATCCAGACAATTCTGATTATCATTTTACAGCTTCTGGAAAGGTGGTTCGTAAACTGGAAGGAGATACGGGTTTCTCTCTGCGCTTTGAGGACCTTTCTCCCGATGCTCATTCGGCAATTCAAAGCTATATAAATGAACATTGAGGATTTTAAGTATACTCAACTTGAAAAGTCTGAAGGGATTACAACTGGATCCTTTAGTTTTGGCCGTGGTGAACAGCAAAACTTTATCTATGGGCGAAAGTATCATACCGGTAATGGAGAAGACCTTCAGCTTATCTATCTTCATGATATTGGCGAGCACGGAAATCGCTATCAAAGCTTCTTTCATTCCTTCCTTAAAACTCATTCAATAGAAAATACTTCTGTTCATACTCTCGATTTTAGAGGCCATGGTAAGAGTAGTGGAACTAGAGGGCATCTCAAGAATATTGATGATCTGTGTTTTGATGTCATTGGCCATATTAATCATATTGCAAAGAGTGATGGTAATATTGTCTTGATGGGTACAGGCCTTGGGGGAATTGTTGCCCTTAAGATTCTTCATCTTCACTTTAGCTTCTTAAAGGTTAAGGTGAATGGGCTTATTCTTATCAACCCGGCCCTCAAACTTAATTGGACCGTGCCGGCGGTACTAGAGGGATTAGCGCGCCATGATTATCTTCCTTTTAATAAGATGAAACTTCCCTTTGTCTTGGAAGGGGTGATGTTTTGTGGGGAGTCGAGTATTGCTGAAGAGTTTGATAGCGACCCTCTCGTCAATCATACCCTCACCTGGGGTTCTCTTTTTGAATTACAGCACAATGCCAGTCTTATTAGGACTTCGGCTTACTATCTTGATATCCCCGTCTTTGTGGGTCTCTCTGGAAAGGGGAGTCTTTACAACAAACAAGTAACTGAGCTTTTTGCTAAGGGAATCACGGACATCACATTTGAACACTACTATAACGCTTCTCACGATTTATTGCATAACTTTGATTGTGAAAAGCTTTCTCAAGATGTTTATAATTGGTTAAAGAAGAATTCCTTATAATTATGCTTTAATCTGGAAATACTTATGCGTCCCTACCTCATTTCATTATTCATCCTTCTTTCATCGTGTACGACTTTGAATAAGAACCTCGTAAAAGAGGGCAGCTATGATATTAGCGGTGGTGTCTATAAGAATATGAAATGGGATGACTCTCTTACCTTTAAGAGAGTGTCATGGTTTAAGGAATTGACCCTCACTTTTGATGTTTTCTATGCTCCCGTTCCCAAAGAGAGCCCCTTTTATAATTGGTTCTCTGAAGATGAAAAGGAAATGATGAATAAATGCGTGGAGAGTATGGTGGTCTTGACCTATGCATGGGATCCTATGCAGATTTCAAGAAATGACTTCTATACTCGTGCCGAGGAATTAGGTTATGAACGGCTGGCCATTCCTCATTTTCATAGTCAGGTGAAGATGCATCCAAACTTTGCTCGTATTAATGTCTATCTCTATAAAACCAGCCTTTTATGCCGCAAAAACCTCGGATCTGAAAAACTGGTCATTTCTTTTCCTGGCTTTTCCTCAGTTACTCTTTAAGAAGACGTAATTTCAATCCTTTAGCCTCTTAATATTTCGTAAAACATTATGAATTTATACTCAATTAATCGGCGTGAGTGACCGATAGAGCCGTAGGAGTATAAAAGACCATGTCAGAAAAAAAGGAACGTTTTGGTAGATATTTAATCTTGGACCACCTAGTAGACGGGGGAATGGCCAAGATTTGTCGTGCCCGCTTTCTTGGAGAGCAGGCCGATAAAATCGTAGCCATCAAAATGATTCAGCCTCAATATTCATCCGATGAATCTTTCAAAAAGATGTTCATGGATGAGATCAAGGTGACCTTTGGTCTTCTCCATCCTAATATCGTCCAAACTTATGATTATGGTATCCACAAAGACCAGCTCTTTGTTGCCATGGAGTATTGTGACGGGCGAAACCTCAAGGAATACCTTGATCGTTTAAGACAGAAGAAGTTTGTCTTTCCTGTAGAGATTAGTGTTTATATTATTTCTCAGGCTTGCCAGGGTCTTCACTATGCCCACACGTTTACTGATAAGCTTTCTGGAAAAGCGGCCAATATCGTTCACCGGGATATATCTCCTCACAATATCATGCTCACTTATGATGGTGCGGTGAAAATTATCGACTTTGGTATTGCTAAGGCCGAAACCAACTCTGAAGCAACTCAAGCCGGAACAATTAAAGGTAAGTTGAGCTACCTCGCTCCCGAGTATCTTGAGGGAATGCAACTCGATCCGCGCTACGATATGTTTGCTGTTGGCATCACCTTATGGGAAATGCTTTGTAGTAGAAAGCTCTTTAAAGCAGCTAATGACCTTGCCGTTTTAAAGAAAATTCAAGAATGTAAAATTCCACCACCATCAAAAATTAATCCCAATGTTCCTAAGGAACTTGATGATATTGTTTTGCAGGCCTTGAGAAAGGACCGCAACAAGCGTTTTGAAAATATGGACCAATTGAATAGGGCTCTTATTAAATTTCTTTACGCAAACTATCCTGATTTTAATAGTTCCGACTTGTCCTACTTTGCAAAAGAACTTTTTAAAGAAGAAATTAAAAAGGATAGAGAAAGACTTTTTGAATTTGGTAAAGTTGATATTAAGCCTTACATCGCTGACTGGAAGAGAGAGCAAGAGGGGGGAGGTTCTACATCATCTTCTTCAAGCTCAAACTCAGATGTGACGGCTGAAAGAAAGTCTCCTGGAACGGCGACTCGCCAAAAAG
>JAUIBX010000264.1 GCA_030427595.1 Bacteriovoracia bacterium
TTTGTGAAAAAGTACACCAAGTACGAAGCAGAAAATAAATATCAAGAAAAAGCCCAAGAGGGCTCAAATGAGGAAGAACTCAACCGTTTTGTCCTCCCCTTTAATAGGGCCCGTATCTTCGAGCTTTTTGAGCTTCGAAGGCTCGGTATCGATGGGGCCCTCACTGAAGATGAAATCAAACTCTGTGAATCTCTAGCAACTCTTGAAGAGATGCCTGAATTTGAAATTCCGGAGAATTTAAAAGATGTTCTTAGACCTTATCAAAGAACTGGTTATAACTGGCTGCGTTTTCTCTATGAAAATAAGCTTGGTGCCTGTCTCGCTGATGATATGGGTCTTGGTAAAACTCTTCAAACAATTAGCTTTTTAACCTCAATTTATGAGGAAATTGATCGCGTTCTTATCGTTTGCCCTGTGACTATTCTTTTAAACTGGGAAGCTGAATTTAAAAAATTTTCTGATATTGAAGTGCAAATCTATCATGGTGGTGAAAGGAAGTTCGATCCGGACAAAAAGATCACCCTCACCTCCTATGGGGTTATGAAGCGTGAAATTGATGAGACTTTTAGTGATAAACATTTTGATATTGTTATTCTCGACGAAGTTCAACACCTAAAAAATATCAGAAGCCTTGGTGCCTATGCTGCGCGAAAGATTAGTGCCGACTTCAGAATTTGTCTGACTGGTACGCCAGTAGAAAACGATCTTGCTGAATTTTATAATATTCTAGATCTTTCCATCCCAGGTATCTGGGGCGACCTGCAATTTGTTAGGACCTCTTCTAATAAGAAGAGTCGACTCCTTGCCAGAAAAACAGCAGCCCCTTTTATTTTGAGAAGAACAAAGTCGCAGGTTCTTACGGACCTTCCACCTAAAATTGAAAATAATGTCATGCTTGGTTTCAACAAGCACGAGGATGAAGACTATAAAGGCTCACTTGTTCGTATTAAGAATAAAATTCAACAAGCTCCTTCAAAGAAGAAATATGGTGAAATTCTTCGTGGACTTCTTGAGCTTCGTCAAAAGTGTCTGTGGCAAAAGCGTCAAGGTGAGATGACTTTCAGAGAGGCCATGGTTGACTCGGCCAAGATCGAGTTTCTTATGGAGACACTGGAACAAATTATTGAGGAAGGACATCAGGCGATTATTTTTTCTCAGTTCACCACCTATCTCGACATTATTCAAAAAGTCATTGGAGAGCGCCACTGGAAGATGGCGCGAATTGATGGCACTCAAACTGTTAAGAAGCGTCAAAGTCAGGTTGAACTCTTCCAAGAAGGAAAAGCTCCAGTATTCCTTATCTCTCTCAAGGCCGGGGGTGTTGGTCTTAACTTAACTGCTGCAAGCTACGTCTTTATTATGGACCCTTGGTGGAACCCTGCTGTTGAATCCCAGGCGATTGACCGTGCCCACCGTATTGGTCAGCAAAATACCCTTACAGTTTACAGGCCAATCATCAAAGGTACTGTTGAAGAAAAGGTTCTTGAGCTTCAGGCCATGAAGAAGGAGCTCTTTAAAGACCTCCTTCCTGATGATGATGAAAGCTTATTTACAGGTAAGCTCACCATGAAAGACTTTGAGTCTCTCCTGACTTAGTCAGAAAATACTAGTATGCAGGGATATCGCGACAGGCGATGGGGTAGCTTATAAATTTACCAGCTTCAACAAGCTCACAGGCTTTGGCCTCTTCATCCCACTTTAGGACATCACACTTTTCAATTTGCTTACAAAATCCCATAAAGTCTGGTTGAAAACCATAAGTGTAGATTTCACAAACTTGCTGACATTCCTCTTTTGGAAGATCCACGTATTCAACTTCTGAAGCAAAACTAGAAATACTTGTGAGAGCGATGGCAAAAAGTAAGATTTTCATTAAATCATCCTTAGAATTAAGTGTTTAAAAGAGGCTTAAAACTATCTCCTAGGCGCCCCTTTGCCTATATTCCCGCCATTTTTTGTATTTTTTTCCAATTCCTGCCCTATCCATTCCATTTCATTAAAATTTCATCTCTAAAATGACGGCTTTTGGGAGCTTTGGTACTAAATCCCTATGAAACGGGTAATGAACTACATTTACTCCCCTAACGAAGCAAGCCTCCATAAGCTCATATCAGAGGTCCCTTCAAAGCACAGGCGACAATTTTTGATGATTGATGACAAAAATCATCTCTATAGGATCGCCTGCCAAGCGACTATCATCCTAGAAAGTGAGGACCTGGTTGATGACTTATATGAGCTTGGGGCCTCCCATGTCTTTGTAGGAGAGGGCTTTTGGCGTGAGCTCCACGCCATTCAACAGGCTTCAAGTCTTGAATCCTTCCTTTCTCTCACAGGTCCCCTTCTTGGCTCCAAGAACAGTGATTCAGACTTCATGAGGGACCTAGAGGAGGTTTTAGCAACTTTATCAAGGTGCCAACTTCCTCTTCTTATTCAAGGCGAGAGTGGTAGTGGTAAAACCCATCTGGCTCAGAAAATTCATCAATTTATCAGGCCTAATACTCCTTTCATCAATAAAAACCTATCCGAAATATCCCCTTCTCTTATGGAGTCAGAGCTCTTTGGTCATTGCAAAGGTGCATTTACTGGAGCGACTGGCGATAAAAAGGGACTCCTCGAGAGCGCCCATGGCGGAACTCTCTTTTTGGACGAAATTGGTACCTTAGACCTGAACCTTCAAAATAAACTCCTCAAGGTCATTGAGGAGAAGCGATTCTCCCCCGTAGGCAGTCAGAAAATTATTGAAGTTGATTTTCAGCTAATTACGGCCACATGCGAAGATCTGAAATCTAAGATTTCTAAGAAATCTTTGCGTGAAGACTTCTACCACCGCATAGCTGGTCTCAACTTACATATGCCAGCTCTTAGGAAGTACCCTGAGGAAATCTTTGAGATCTTAAAAGAGCTGAATAGAGGCGGTCCAAGACGCCTCCATTTCACTCAGGAGTGTCGTAAAGATATTTCAACCTACTCATGGCCTGGAAATATTAGGGAGCTTAAAAATTGGTACCTTAAAGTTTCTTCAGGGAAGCAGTCTGTGATCACCAAAGGACCAAGGGACAAAGCCTCCCCTCCCTCCTCAAAGAGTGAATTTAAAGACACACTTAATTCACTGGAGTTGAATCACGACAACGGGCTTCCCGGCATTGTTGAAAAGGTAGAAAACTACTTTTTTGACCAGTACTATCGAAAGAATAGAGGGCGCCCAAATAAAATATGCGAAGACCTTATGATTTCAAAGTCTGTTTTCTACCGTCTCCTTAAAGAGCATCCCTCCTCACGCTTAGAACAGATTTCTTCTTAGAGTCTCCTAAAGACAAAAAAAGACCACCTATCGGTGGTCTTTAGAATTCTTTCAATTTTTACTTTTTAATTAGTCGTCGTCTCTTTCGAGAGTGAAACCAAAGTCGATAACTTCACCATTGTCTGTTTGATAATTAACAACAGGAGCATCTTTTCTCACCCAGATTTCTCCGTCACGCTCTTGTAACCAAGAAGGCTTAAGGTCTCTTAGTGTTTCACGGTCAACAACTCCATATTCAGTTGTTTCCATGTCGACAACGTCTCCCAAGCGCTCAAAGTCAAAGGCCATTTGGGATCTCGCACTTGTGCCAACTAAACCTCTACGCTCTGCCATCGCTTGAGCTCTTTCAATGATGTCATGGCCAATCACTGGCTTTGCCGCTCTCATTTGAGCTGCCGCAGTTGGGTCAACAAAGCGAATGATATTATTTCCCGTAACTTCAGAAAGGTCTGCGTCAGTTGCAAAAGCTCCACTCATGAAAGGGTTGTTGCCCGAGTCCACACCATAAACACCACCAGTACCATCGCCACCCAAAATCGCTTCAATTTTATCGCTATGAGCGATAATGATATCGTATGGGTTTCCTTCGTTGGTTACCTGATGACCAGGGATACCATTTCCACTAACGTAAACTTGGCTCCAATCGACTCCAGCAATAGCTCCGGGCCCCATAATGTCAAAAGCCCCATCAGGACCATTCACACCACGAGCTGCATTTAAAATAGTGTTTGGACCGCCGTCACTACCACTACCTTGAGCGAATAGTGCTGAAGAGAGAATGGCGAATAAAATAAAAGTTATTATTTTTCCCATTTTATACTCTCCCCTGCCTTATTTGGCATTGTTACACAGTCCATCCTTAACAACCTTAATCGCATAGAGTCCTCATCTCTAATCTTTCTATCTTGGATATCGGCAATACTCTTACCAAGTTCTTCATAGAAGTTACAAAATTTCTTTTCAATCTCAATCATCTCGCTATCTGATAATGAAA
>JAUIBX010000265.1 GCA_030427595.1 Bacteriovoracia bacterium
ACCTCCAAATGATTGCCAATATCTCAACCCTCTTCGGTCTTCTTGGAACGATCTCGGGTCTTATCCAATCATTTGGTGCTGTTGCTTCCGCTGATCCAGCACAGAAGGCGGAGCTTCTTGCTACAGGGATTTCAAAAGCAATGAATACCACTTTTCTAGGTCTCCTTGCCGCTATCTCTATTATGATGCTTCATACATTCTTAAGTTCCAAGTCAGAGAAAATCATTAATGAGATCGATGAGTTCTCAGTTAAGCTTCTTGATCTTCTTGGAACCAAGAACGATAAAGCTTAAGGAGATCTGAAGTGTTAAGGGCTCCAAGTAGAAGAAAAAGAAGAGAACCGCCTCAAAGGCTTAACCTGATTCCCATCCTGGATGCGGTATTCATCTTCATTTTCTTCCTTTTAATGTCAGCAAACTTCATCAAGATCTTTGAAGTTCAAAGTGACGTGCCCATTATCTCTAGTGATAGCCCTCCTCCAAAGAAAAAACCTCTTGCACTTACTGTAAAGGTCACAGGCACTGGGCTGAACGTTTACAAGGGCGTTCCCTCGCGCCTCATTCGCAAGATTAATAAAACCGCTTCTGGTGACTATGATACAGAAGCCCTTCACAACTACATGATTGACCTGAAGAAAAACTTCAAAACAGAACGAGAGCTCATTTTAGAGCCAATCGTTGATGTTAACTATGAAGTTGTTGTGAAAATCATGGATGCTGTCAGGCTATTTAGAAATACTGATGAGAAGATTTGGATCAAAGACAAGGACGGTGTTGATACACCGGCGAAGTACCTCTTTGATAAGATTGTTTTTGGCAATATTAGAAGTTAAGGATTTAACATGAGGTTAAACCGTTCTATTCGTAACCGCGGTCGCAGAAATAAGAAGGCCCTTATTGATCTAGATATCACCTCCTTGCTTGATATCCTGGTGATCATGCTTGTCTTTCTTCTCAAAAGCTACAACTCTACAGGCATCATTCTTAATGTCCCAAAAGATATCACCTTACCGACCTCAAATTCCCAAGACGTGAATACGACAGGTGTCGTCGTTCAAGTTTCCCCAAAGACCATATGGGTAGATGATGAGGTCGTCCTAGATAAGGACAATCCTCAAGGGCGTGCCTACGATTATGGTGGCAGAAGGATAATTCCCCTCTTTAATGAGCTGGTAAGAAAGAAAAACCTCGTCAAGCAAGTGACGAAGGTCACCCCTGAAGCCAAAAAGTTTTCAGGTGTTGTTAACCTTATTGTCGATAAATCCATAAAGTATTCTGAAGTAAAGAAAGTACTCTTCACCGCTGCTGAAGCCGGCTATAAATCCTATAAGTTTGTTGTTTTGGGAGAAGAAAACTAGATCAAAGCAACACTGCCGATCAGTATCATCAAGGCAATATTCGTAAAGACGAGCCTCTTGTAATTAAAAGACTTTGAAAGGTTATAAACATTTATTCCAAGAAAAATTCCAGACCATAGTAACAAGCTTATTTTGTAGATGGCATCCTTGGTTTCGATAGCGACAACCGAGGTCTCTAAAGTAAGGCTCGCTACGAGCAACAAAATAAAGAAGAGATTCATAAGAATCTTAAAGCGTCTCTCCTTTGGTCTCTTTACGCATAGTCTCTTTGATAGTCGCCACTCTTTTAAGGGGTTTCCACTCAAAGACTTGAAGTGAATAAAGGCGTCATTGGCCATAATGACAAAGAAGAAGAGAACGGCCCAATCTGAAATGTCATTGATTCCATCAAGATATTCACCAAGGAGTAACACCCCAAAAAGGAGTGACAAAAACACCTTGAGAGAAATGGATATATTTCGATAACTCAGACTCAAAGAGACCTTCCTTCTTTCTTTGATGTACAGATCTATTATGCACGACAACAATCATTTACGTAATTTCAGCAAGTTAGCGAATACTCAAGTCAACTTGGAGAGGGAGTCAAACCCTTGATTCTCTATGGTTAGAATAGCTTTGCCCAAGATTTAGGGCGATGATAAAATTTCACATATGTATTTATAGAGCAGGCCAAGCACTGAACTCTGAGGATCACAATGAAAAAAAACTTCCAGCTTTTTATCTTTTTTCTGTTTACCCTACTTTCCGGCTTC
This sequence comes from Bacteriovoracia bacterium, assembly GCA_030427595.1. Lineage (GTDB taxonomy): Bacteria > Bdellovibrionota > Bacteriovoracia > Bacteriovoracales > Bacteriovoracaceae. Next base: position 2,110 of record JAUIBX010000265.1, read on the forward strand.
CTCGTTTACATGGGCAATGAAATTATCCTCAGGTTAAATGAAGTAGAATCCACAGTCACAAACTTTCAAAAGGAAGTAGATAATATAAAAGGTGCAGTACAAGTCATTAAGAAGTTTAATAATACACAAGTCCTCAAAGAAAAAAGCGATTACGTAATTCCTGATGCTGAAAAGATTGAAGCGAAATCTTTACAACCCATTCAAGGCTTTTACTGTGCTACAGAAATAGACGATATCAGTATTTTGGAGCTTCTACCCAACGGTAAGATGAAATACTGGGAGCTTCCAACAGCGGAAGAGAAAAGCTTTAGCCGAGAAAGAAAACCAGACTCAACAGGAAGCTACATTATAAAAGGTTCCCAAATCTATTTTACTGTTAGATTTGATGGGCATACTCAAAACAGAAAAGCCTCTATCTTAAAAGTCGATTCAAAGGGCTACATTGAACAACTTGAAGGTGTTGGAAAATTCTTCTCAAACGAGATTTGCCCTAAAGTTGTTTTACTTTCTTACTGACAATTTTCAACCGTGTACTTACGGTTTACAGAGTAGAAGCTTTTCACGAGATTATTTTCAAGCTCAAAACGAGAAACTAAATAGGTTTCATCTTCTCCACTTAGGCTTTGAACTTTAACAATAAACTTTCCACCTTCAACAAAATACCGTGCGATACGAGGCTTGCCCCAAATCTTCTCACCATTAAAGCGCAAATAAAGCTTAGCGAAGTTTCTTGTATCTTCAAATAAAACTTTTATGTAAGCTTCACCAAAGTCAGTACAGAAGGCTTTATTACCAAAGTTAAGAGATCTGAGAAACTCATTTTTAGAGCGGATATTATTTTCTAAGACCGTAAAGTTTTGAATGATGTCTTTATTTCGAGAAATAGACACCGTTAGGTTTTCAATATCCACGGAAAGATTATTAAGCCTGATTCCTCCCAAAATAAGAATCCCAATAACACCGATTTCAAATGTCGCTTCTCGAAGTCGCCTTATCACTTAATTTTAGGATAGAAGTTCATTGGTTGATTAACCTCAACAACCCCTCCCCCTGCTGGCTCGGGAAAAGGGATCCTCCTTAGAACATTCACGACACAACCCTTAACTGCTGAAGGAAGAGTCGACATACTATCAACCCCTGCCTTAGTTACGTAACCAGAAGCACCAATAATAAAGTTCAAACGAACAATACCATTGAAAGCTCTCTTTGAACGATCAAGAACAGACTGATAACATGACCTGAATTTAGGGATATTTTCCACAAGAATTTGGCGAATGACGTCTGGATCAATACTACCGAGAATTACAGTTTTATAAGGAAGACCAGCAGTATAAATCTTCTTCTTGTCTACAAGGCCTTCAACACCCTTCGAGCTATCTAGCTTACCACTAGTCACACCTGTGAGGCTTCCGGTGTTATTGCTCACCTTTGCTGTTTTAAGTGTTGCTCCAGTTTCAGCTTCACTAATAGAGCTCCCCCTAATTCCTTCAGAGAAATTGGCCGCTGCCTTAGCAGAGCGAGTACTTCCCCCCTTGGATATAAGGCTAGAAACAGTAGATTTAAAGTCTACACTCTTATAAGTATCCACTGCCCCCTTACTCTTTGGTGCAGAGCGAACACTCTTTGGCCTTCCACTACCTGTGCGGCTACCCGCTTTTTTAGCCTGGGTAGGACGAACAATATTTTTCTTAATATCTTTAGGCCATTTATTGGGAGACGCTTTTTTCACCTGCCCAACTTTAGTCGCTGTCTTTGATCCAGACTTAGCAGAAGTGCTTTTTTTAACTTTTTTGGCTTCACTTGATTTCGCAACCTGCTTCTTAACCTTGGTCTTTTCCTGCTTGGGGCTTTTTTGAATCTTCTTTGGAGCCTTTTCTGTCTTATCAATGGCCTTAAACTTGGACACTGTTGGACGTTTATAGAGGATAGTTGCAATCCTTTCCGGAGCTTTTTCTTTTTCCAATTCTTCATCTACTTCAAAAAGTGAAAAAGGGACAAGAAAGGAAAAAACAAGAAAGAGCATCAGGAGAAGATACTTTTTAAAATCCTGATCTCTTCTTAGGATTGGTGCTGGAGCGACCTTCGGTGGTGAATAGGTCTTTCTAACAAAAATCTGAATATGCTCATTTGAAAACCGAACAATCTCCTCATCGTAGAGGAAGAATGGTGTGT
>JAUIBX010000037.1 GCA_030427595.1 Bacteriovoracia bacterium
CACGCAATAAAGGGTCTCCTCCAAGAGAATGAGACTAGCGCAATGGGCGTGAGGGTAGCCCTCTGGTTGAGGGATATACTCTTTATACATAGGAATTATTATAGGCGATGGCGGCCTACTTTACACGACAGGTAAGCATCACCTGAAAGGTGAGATCCTTTCTCTCATCATAAAGCTCAAGTACACCTTCTGAATAAGGTCGGTCTTTTGAACAACTGACAAAGGTCTTTACTGTACCTGCTTTTTCTACGGAATAGTCACACAGAAGACTTCTGATGGAGATGGGTCCTTTCTTTGTAGTTTCACTAACTTGGCAGCGCCAACTGGTCTTTTTAAGATAGGGCTTAAAGGCCTTCTCTTCCAATTTATAATTAGTAAGTTCAAATTCTGGATCGGTAACTTGTAGGTCCCAACGCAGCTCTTGCCCACCAGTTTCTTTGCCGAAGCTTACGCCATTAAATAAAAAGTAGGTGCAAAGTATAAAGAACTTTAAAGAAAAGATTTTTTTCATGATTAAAGAGTAATAAAGAGTGGGGGTCTTTGTCTATGCCTTATGCCCTTTCGCTAGAATTTGGTCATTCCAACTGGTGATGAGGGGATAGTGGTCACTGGGAAGAGAGAAGCGGGCACCTGGATTTTGAGGAATGGGATAGGGCATGCCTTCAGGGTTTTTGTAGCGGTAAAAACCACAATCCTCTTTTTCAATGAACTTTAACCATCTTTCATGAAAGAAGAAGTAATCAAGCTGCAGGGGAAAGGGCTTTTTCGCCTTATCCATGCCAATGAAGCTCACGCACTCTTCACGGGCAAGACCTAGGTGATCACTAAAGTCGAGGACTAGGCCTTTTTCATCACTTAAGTGGGCGAGGTCTTGAAACTCTGGATCAAGTTTTTGTTGATGGCACTCCCCATTAAAGTCTCCCGTGAGAAAGAGGGGGCACTTGCCATGGAAGGTGTTTTCTCTCTTTTGGTAAATATCGAGACAGTATTTAAGCTCGGCCCTTCTTCTTTTGGTGCCCTGCCAATCAATGCCATCACGATCAAGTTTTGATTTAAGGTGAGCCCCAAGAAAGATGGCGACAGGCCTTTCTTTTTGGCCATCACTTTTTTGATAGAGGCGAAGTTCGGCAAGGTCTCGGCTCATGCGATGGGAGTGGTGGCGGTTTTTATGACCTTTAATAAGGGCCTTCTTATTTTCTTGGTGCTCGTGGGGATAGAGAAAGTTAATGGGTTTGTGGGAGTGGCTAATAAGGTCTGCAATGAGATCATATTTTTTTAAAAAGGAGCGTTTGATAAGGTAGCCCACTTCAATACCACGATTGGAGTTTCCTCTTTTAAGGAATACTCGGTATTTTTCATTGAGGTAGTGCTCATTAAAGTGATCAAGGGAAGCAAGACCGCCCACTTCCATGACAAAGGCAATATCTGGCGTGAGCTCTTTAAAGACCTGGGCGATGGCCTCAACCTTTTCTTTGGGTTTGGGGTTATAGGTCGCAGAGGTGGCGGGTAATAAGAAGAAGTTTTCTAAATTCCAAGTAAGAAACTTGAGGCTCAATTACAACTCCAGCCCACCATCAGGACATTAAACTTATCGGTCGTTTTATTCCAAGTTTTTTGACAATAGAAACCGGCATAGAGGTTCTTAGGGGATTGTTCCTTCTTGGCCTCATCCACAAGAACCTTGGGGCAATCAATGGAGCGTGGGTAATCTTTAGGTACTTGGGTGGAGACGACTTTAAGAGCACCTTTTCGACTAACGGACAGGCCATAACTTTGACCTTCTTCCATTTTTTGATAAATAAGATGGTTATTTTCTATGTAGAGGGGAGTCTCTCCTCTTAAGGTTTGATAAGTAAGGATGGGAGACTTTTCCTCTTCAAGAAGTTTCAAAGAGCGCAGATAAATCTTACCTTCTTTGGTGAGGCCTTTCAGTTCTTTTAAGTTTTTGACCATCACCATACCAATACCAATTTTCTTTTGGCCTTCTTGGTTATGTTCTTGGCAGGGAGAGTCCCAGAAGATGACATTGTCTTTCGCCGAAGCCTTCTCAGTGGTCCACACTTCAAAGGGCACACCATTTTGACTGCGAAACTTTTCAAGGAGGCGATGACCTTCCTTTTCACCGCCAAAATTATTGAGGGTGTCTGTCCAACGTTTATAGAGTTTTCCCATGGCCGGCGAGCACTCTGAATTGGCGGGACATCCCTGATTATAGTGGTCAACCATATGGGGTTTAAACTGATCTTCAGTAAAGATCTTTTGCTGATCCTTAGGGGCACTAGGCCCCGTATGCACCTGAGCAAACCCGGCCGTCGACAAAAGAATAAAAGTAAAAGGTACGTGGTACTTTTTCAGAAAGCGCGTCATGCCCTCATTTTATCACATTTGAAGGTACGTGGTACTTTTTCAGAAACCGCATCAATTGATCTCGTATTTTTTAAGGTTTTTGCGAGTCTGTTGAGTATCAAAGTCACAAATCAACTCGTTAAACCAGCCAATCAAGTCCTTACCCTTAACTTTTTCAAGAACGTCGCTGTAAGGATAATCTTCACAGCGTTTAACAACTCCTGCGCGCAAGGGGTTTTGATAAATGTAGCGCAAGACATTGTAGTAGTATTGTTCATTTCGAATGAGAGTCCAGTTGTAGGGCGCACCAAAGATACGGTTTATCCTTCCCGCGTGGCGCGAGATTTTTTCACTTAGGCCCTTATTAAAGAAGCGCATAAATTTATCGAGATTCTCTTCGGGGGTGAAAAGACACATGTGATAATGATTGCTCATAAGGACAAAGCCTTCTATTTCAACTTTGAATTCTTTTTCGCCCTCTTTGAGAAGCTCACGGCAGTAACGCCAAACCTCATCGATCGGAATATAAAACCATTCTTTATTATTGGAGCGGGTTGTGACGTGATAGGGGAAAAGCTTTGTGCGGATGAGATTTCTTCTTGGCATTGTTTCTCCTTTGTAAGTTCCTTAAAGAGAGGTCAATGCAAAGGAGTGTTTGAGAAGGGTGGTGTTAAGCTTTAGATTTTATGAGGCTTTAATGAGGCGCGTTCTGAAAAAGTGAAAAAGTACCACGTACCTTTAGTCCTATTAAAGTTGGCCTAAAACAATTTTTGAAAGAAGTTCTAGAAGGCGCCTGGTGTTAAGAAAGTAGTTTGGGTAGGAATCCTGAATTTTCTCTACGTCGTCGATATTTACAAAGACATAGTTTTTGCCATCGTTACTCAATTCTTTTTGAGTATAAATCTCTATCGCCTTTGATTGATCTTTCTTATTAAAGAGCTCTACTTTGGTCGTATTATTCAGAATATCCAACTCAATTAAGGCGTATTTTCCTCTTCTTCCGGTCTTATTGTGCTTGTCCAGTATGATGTTGATGTTATTTGTGGACGCATTTAGCTTTTCGATAACTTTAAGAGATTTGATTCTATCTTTAAGCAGCTTTCTTAGTTTTGCTTTACTTAGGGTAAGATGGTCTTCAAGTGGTTGACTGTTTTCAATAATGGCAAAATAGCTGCTCAAAAGTCTAAAGAAATCTTTCCACTCACTATTTCCTTCACCTGTTTTAAACGATGTTTTTTGCAATTCTCCATAAGTTTCAACTGCGGTGGCCCAGATATGCTCAAGTTCCGTTCGTAACTGTATTTCTAATTGTATATTTGAAAGAGTTTGATAAATAAGGTGGATTCCTCTGTAGCCATCCTCCTTGGGGTTTTTGTGGTAGTTATCGACTCTCTTTAATTTATGTTTTGTACTTTGAACTCTAAGGAGGGTGTAGGCCTCATTTAAAAATTCCTCGCTTTTTAAAATCATTCTTATGCCAGCGATATCTTGAAAGGTACTCAGTCGCATGGTTTTGAAGCGAATGAGCTTCTTTTTTATGGAGTCGATTCTTTTTATTCGTCTAACAAGAGCGACCCTCTTTTCTTCCTCAATTTGTTCACTAAGCTTTCTATAAAAGTAGGCGAGATCATCTGAGAATCCATTACGCCACTGAAGCAGTATCTTTAGCTCTGAGGAATTGAGGTCCTCCCTCTTCTTGAGAGTGTCCCCAATTTTGTCTATTTTACTCCTGCTTGTCATGGTTAAATTATACATTATTTTAATTTTATCTCAAGAAAAATGTATAATAAATTCTATAAATATATGAAATTATGTTGTTTTGTGTTTTTTTTGGTGTGTGTTTGAAGCTATTTTTTAGGGCTTTTATCTTAATAAAAGGCCCTTAGATGGAAGTACCTCAACCCAAAGGAGCTTTTAGACTTAGTTACTTTTTCGATATGGGAATGACACGCTTTCTGAAAAAGTACCACGTACCTTGTGATAAAATTGGGGTGTGAAAATTGAGCCTTATTTTACTAGTGATCTTAAAGACCCGTATGAGGGAGTGGAGTTTAAAGAGTACTCCTATGGAGACTTTATTTTTACAGCGCCTGGGCACTGGTCTCAAACGGCAGTGGATATTGTCATCAGAAAATACCGCAGAAAAACTCCTCTACCAAATTTGCCCCAAGGGGAAAGTGATATTCGCCAAATCTTTCATCGCCTCACTCTGTGTTGGGCCAAGTGGGCGAAGAAGTCCGGTCTCATCACCCACAAGAGCGACTTAAAAATTTTTAAAGACGAGCTTACTTATATGCTTGTTCATCAAATGGCCGCTCCCAATTCGCCTCAGTGGTTTAACACCGGCCTCTATGAAGCCTATGGCCTAAAAGGGGAGGCCCACGGTCACTTCTATTGTGAAAAAACAAAGACGGGAAAATTATCCGTTAAAAAGAGTAAAAGTTCCTACGAAAGACCTCAGCCCCATGCCTGCTTTATTCAAGGTCTTAAAGATGACCTCACCACAAAAGGTGGGATTATGGACCTTTGGCAAAGAGAGGCCCTTGTTTTTAAATTTGGCTCAGGCTCCGGCACAAACTTTTCTTCACTAAGAGGAAGAGGCGAGCCCTTGGCCTCAGGGGGGACTTCCTCAGGGCTTATGGGCTGGCTTAAAATTGGCGATCGCGCTGCTGGGGCAATTAAGTCAGGGGGCACAACAAGAAGAGCGGCGAAAATGGTGTGCCTTGATGGAGACCATCCCGAAATAGAGGAATTTGTGCGCTGGAAGGCCGATGAAGAGGAGAGGCTTGCGGCCATGAAGCTAGGCCATGAGGAGCTTACTAAGTGGAAAGAGCTCGCTAAGAAAAAGGCCTTGGCCGCTGATTGGAGAGAAAATGCCAAGGCCTCTGGCGTCGATCCCGCTTTTATTGAAGTGCTTGGTGCCTATGAGGCCGGTGAACTTAAAGATGATGGTCTCCCCCTTATCGATACTGATTGGCAGGGGAGTGGTTATGAAAGCCTCTCCGGTCAAAATGCTAATAACTCCATTCGTTTGAGTGATGAGTTCTTTGATGTCCTAAAGAGAAGGGGAAAATGGTCTCTAAGGTCGCGCACTTCAGGAGAGGTCGTAAAAACCCTTAAGGCCCAAGACCTCTTTCAACTCATTTGTGAAAGTGCATGGAAGAGCGCTGATCCGGGCCTACAGTTTTCAACAACGATTAATGAATGGCATCCTTGCCCGGAGGCAGGGTCTATTCGCGCATCCAATCCTTGCAGTGAATATATGTTTCTTGATGACACGGCCTGCAACTTGGCCTCCCTAAATATTGTCACCTTTAGTGATGAGGGGGGCGCACTTGATCTCGATGCCCTCAAGCATGGGGCGTATTTATGGACCATGGTTTTGGAAGTCTCCGTATCCATGGCCCAATTTCCAAGTGAAGAAATTGCCAAAAAGAGTTTTGAATACAGAACTCTGGGCCTAGGGCTTGCCAACTTGGGGGCCTATATTATGAGAAAGGCCTTGCCCTATGATTCAAAGAAGGCGCGAGATGAGGCCGGCGCTCTTATGGCCGTGATTGGTGGCCAGGCGACTTTAACAAGTGCCCTGATGGCCAAGGAATTGGGCCCCTATGAACGCTTTAGTGACCATAAGAAAAGTCATCTAAAGATTTTAAAGAAGCATTGTGATTTTGCGAAAGATTTACCAGCGATAAAGGGGAGCACTCTCAGTGATGAGGCCAAGCGCTTGTGGAAGGAAGCCTTAAAGCTTGCTAAGAAGTCTGGTCTCAGAAATGCTCAAGTGACTGCCATTGCCCCCACGGGAACGATTGGTCTGCTGATGGACTGTGATACAACAGGAGTGGAGCCTGACTTTTCCTTAGTTAAAGAAAAGTCTCTTGCCGGAGTTGGTCACTACCAATTGGTGAACCAATCCGCTGAAGTGGCCTTAAAGAGATTGGGGCTAAAGGAAAGCCAGATTGAGGCCATTAAAGATTATATTTTAAAGAAGAACTCTGTTGTCGGGGCCCCTCATCTTAAAGAAAGAGACTATGCTATTTTTGACTGTGCGGTGGGGGCGCAAGAGGAAGTTGAGAGTCGAAAGATTAGTCCCGATGGTCATTTGAAAATGATGGCAGCCGTTCAGCCCTTTATCAGTGGTGCCATCTCAAAGACAATTAATCTGTCTCGTAAGGCAACGGTAGAAGATGTAAAGAGGATCTACCTTAAGGCCCATAAGCTTGGTCTTAAGGCAGTAGCGATCTATCGTGATGGCTCTAAAATGAGTCAGCCTCTAAGTTCAAGAAAGGTAGAAGATACTTCTGATAAAAGTAAGGATCAGGTCTCCCTCAATTTTCTCTATCGTCCAGAGGCCTGCCCGCTATGCCATGCTAAGAAAATGATGAGGGCAGGCAGTTGTTGGGTGTGCGCCAATTGCGGAGAGTCCACTTCCTGTGGCTAAAATCTTATCCGTTATTGACGCGCTTTCTGAAAAAGTACCACGTACCCTATGGAGAGGAAGAAGAGGAGGACTTGCACGACGGCGAGGGTGGCGCCCACTGGCCAGTCGAGGGCATTGGCGAGAAAGAGGCCAAGAAGAGTTGCTTTGAGAGCGAACACGATGGAATAGCCAAAAGTAGAGCGGGCATTCGGCGCTGTTCTTAGAGCAAAGATTCCAGGAATCAGAAGATAGCTATTGATAAGTATCACGCCGCTAATTTTAAGACCGGCGACAATGACTAGGGTTAAGGCAAAGAAGAGGATGAAGTGATAGTGGCGCGTAGGCATGCCTTGAACGGCAGCGGCTTCTTCATCAAAGAGAAAGAGCATCCAATGGGGGCGCTTGAGCCAAAAGAGGGGCAAGACAATCGCACACAAGATTCCTAAGAGAATAAGGTCAAAGGTTGTCAGGGTCAGGATATTGCCAAAGAGGTAGCTTAAGAGGTCACCTTTTTTTGAACCACTGGCCTGATGAATGAGAAGACCTGTTCCCATGGTGGCCGTAAAGAAGAGACCGATAAGAGCATCACTTGGCAGGCGTTGACGAAAGGTGGCCAAGGCCAGTGGCGCTACCGCTAACAGGGTAATCAAAAGAGTAATGAGGAAGAGAAAGAAACTTCCTTGAGTAGAAGAGATCTCAAAGAAGCTAAGGCCAATGGCCACTCCCAGCAGAGCGCCGTGAGAAATAGAGGCTCCCATAAAGGCAAACTTCTTGGTGACGATAATGGGTGACAGAAGACCACAGAGAAGGGCCAAAAAGAGCGCGCTAAAGAGGGCCTGAGTGAGAAAGGGGTAAGTAAAGAAATCGATGATGAGGCTCATTCTTTTTCGCCTTGGTCACTATGTTCTTCATTACTGTGATGATGATCACAGGCATGATGTTCATGATCAAGGATGTCGCCCTTCGTTTCATGAATCATCAGATGCTCAAACTCACAATGGTAGGTGTGTTCCAGAATATTTTTTTCTAGCTGATCACGCTCATTGTGCCAATGATAAGTGCGATTAAGGCATAAGAGGCGATCGCCGTGGCGCAGGACTTGTGCGATATTATGCTCAATAAGAAGGATCGCCGCTTCCTTTTCTTTTTTAAATTCTTGAATAAGGCTAAGGAGATTGTCCTGGCCCACTCCATCAAGACCTTTTGTCGGCTCATCCATAAGAATGAGTTTAGCTTCACTAAGATAGGCCTTGGCCAAAAGAACCCGTTGAAATTCTCCACCACTTAAGTTCCTCAACATTAGCTGAGGGCTCTTTTCAAAGGAAACACGTTTTAAGGCGGCCGTAATTTCTTCTTGAGGTACAAGTGCATGGGGCAAGCGCGCACACTCAAGAAGTTCATGTACTGTTAAGGGAAAGCTATCATTCGCAAAGTCCTTTTGAGGCAGATAGGTCATAGCTGGTCTAGGAATTTCAAGGCCTTCTTCAAAGAAGGTGATCTTTCCAGACTGAGGCATCAGTTGACCTGTAATACATTTAAAGAGGGTCGACTTACCACCACCATTTGGGCCAAGGATGCCAAGGATTTCTCCTGCATGAACACTAAAGGTTACATTCTTTAAGACTTCATCGCCAGGTTTATAAGAAAAGCATAGCCCTTCAACTTTTAAGATGACTTCACTCATTGAGGCGCTCCTTTAGAGAGAGCGCAAGGGACTCTATAGGGCGTGGACGCAACTGGAGGGGAGACCACATAAAGGTTAAAGTTCCAGTCGCTTTTTCAAGCTGACGGGGCAGTCCAAAGCCTTCTTCGTTTATCACTAAAATCGTCGGACCACCTTTTTGGGCCTTGGCCTCACTAAGCCAGCGACTCACTTTCTTTAGAACTTTTGGTGTCGTTTCATGTTCATGGTCATTTTGCCTCAGGGTGAGAACTTCAAGTCCTGCACTTTCAAAGAGAGGCACCAGTGCTGAATGGGCCACAATGACCTTTTTAAGATTCGCCTGGGTGAGAAGCTCAAAGATTTCTCTTTGCTTGGCCTTCATCCATTGGCAGTAATCATCATAAGTCTCTTTAAGAAGCTTGTGTTTAACTAAGTAGGCACCAACTTGTTTTTCAAAGGAGCAGGCGCCACTAGGAAAGAGCCAGAAATGGTCATTTCCTAGTTCTGAAAAATCTAAGAGGAGGCTTTTTTGAGAGAGAAGTCCCTTTTTTTTCGCATTAAGAAGCCATCTTTGATCGCCAATGGGACCGGCCACCAAATACTTCTGATCTTTAAGCTTTTTTAGATCTTTAATCGTAGGTTGAAAGTTATGAACATCAATGGCAGCACCAAAAAGTGAAGTGGCCTTCCAAGTGATCTCTTCTTTGTTTTGGTAGAGCTGGCCTAGTTGGTCTAAAACCTCAGTGACTTGTGGGTGAGTGGTCGCCAAAGTCGTCTTCGCCTCAAGGGAAGAAAGAAGAGGAATGGCAACCAAAAGGGTGGTGCCACGAGCTATAAAGTTCAATATTTTCAATAGGTTGTGTGTATGCATGATTTGTGACGCAAGGTTAAACCAACTTGTTTCATATTGGCAATAGAAAAGGCCTATTCCTTGCTCTGAGTAGGGAGAATTTTCTCAATAAAATCATGAGTTTGCTGTGGCAAGCTCCCTCATAAGAGATTTAAAGACCTGAACATGAACGAGATAGATGCTCCAAAAATAAAGTAGGCCTTCGGGGGTCTTAAAATGAACGGCGCTATTGAGGGTGAGTTTTTGACTTTTAAGAGTCAACTCGGCGTAGAATGAAAAGTGAGGGTCCTCATAGCGAATGGTGCAGTATTCTTTTTCGCCTTTGAAGAATTTGATGTCAAAGGGACCAAATTCTCCTTCCTGCCAGTCTGTTTTAAAGCCAAAGCGTTTAACTAATAAGTTTCTCAGTTTTAAAAGTGGGATAAGGATTTTTCTCTCTTTGGTAGCGCAACTTTTTACCGTTTTTTCAAGGTCCTTGATTTGGGTTTCGCTAATATAAGTTTCACTGACATTAGCGCGAAAGGGCGGCTCAAAAGTGAAGGGGGCGGCCCTTTCATATTCAACAGGATGAAGTTTGTCTTTTATCGATTGGAGGAGGTTCATCGAGAGGTCAGGTGATTAGTTGTCATCGGTCGATGGTCCACAATAGAGGTGATGGTCCCAACGGTAGCCTGCTAAGAAAGGTGAGGTGCCTGAAAGGCTATCGGGATCAAAGTCACGAGTAGAGTCGATAATTGAATACTTTCTTGCGGCATTGATATCACTTTGGGCCTCGCGGTGTTGGTAAGCACCGTTATTGGGCTCTGGGAAGAAGAAGCCAAAGGCCGCGCCACCGCGTACTTCGCCTGTTTCACAGAAGGCCTCACCCATGGCACGAATTTTTGAGAGAACGGCTGAACTCACCTTGGGCTCTCCCGTTTCAGGAATAAAGTCAGCATCTGTGAGGCCACCTTCTGGTAGGTCTTCACCAATACCTTCACTTGAAACAAATTTATTGAAGTACACATGAAGGTCTGCTCCGTTGGGGAGTTTACACATTCCCTCAGAATCTCTAAAACCACTACAGCACTTGCCATCTTCACTGGCGGCTTGACCAAGTTTCACACAGCAACGGAATTCATTTTCACTAAAGATTGCGGGAGGGGCCATAATACTTTGCTTGTCCTCATCGTACATGAAGACAAACTTCTCATTCTTATCTGTCCAGGCACCCGCACCATCAAAATTATAAAAGAGGGCCTCATCAGAAACTTCCTCTCCATTAACATCATAAATGGCCGTATTATTGAAGTTTCCAGGTAATACTGAGTATCTGTCGTCATACATAGCAATGAGAGGTCTCCCATTTTCTTGAATATTTCTAATTCCATCTGCATTAGGTTCATTCATACCAATAGCAGGGGGGGCAGATCCGGGGATGCCGTTATCAAACTCTTCTCTAGTCACGTAATTGGCAAAGATCCCCTCAACCAGTTTTGAATTATTGGTATTACAATAAAGTGGCTCATATACAATTTGAGGAATTCCAAGAAGCTCTAGGCGGCCAAGCTTGGTGAGATAATAAAGTTCGTTCGCCCTAAACATCCCTTCGTTTTCTGCACGATAGGTAAGATTATTATTTGGCGCAGGGTAGATATAACTGATGCCATTTTGAACTCTAAAGGTCATTTGAATAGTGGCATAGGCCCAAGGGTTATTCGAAGGATCACCATCCCCATCAGGATCGGTAGGGTCGCGTAATGCTGTGTCGGCATAGCCATGAAAGACATAACCATCACCATCTTCATCAACGATACAAAAAGTATCATCAGATAAACCACTTGTACCACCTTTTGGGTTGGTGGTTATATTACAAGCACCCGTCACATCAGTTGGATCTGTTGTGTCAATAAGACTTCCGTCTTCACGGTAATAAGAATATTGGACGCTTATAAGGTTATTTCCAGCTCCAACGGGTTGACTGCCAATGTAGCCGATATAAGAAGGCAAATAGAAACTCGCGACGAAGAAATCATCAAAACTAAAGAAGTAGGTGTAGCGATCTGTTCCGTCAGTTGAAACTGGATCAATGGGCGTTTGATTGGCATAGGGGATAGGCTCAAAAGGCACATTGTAGCTGAGGTCGAGCATTCCCACTGCGCCACCTGAGGCGGGAGTATTAGCAGGGGTGGTATCGAGTACTGCCGTATTTGTTATAAGAGTGGCCGGCACGAGTTGGCTTGAAGAGATTTTAAAAGGCACAGTAAGCGTTCCATCACTTGTTGGCGTAGGAAAATCAATCTGGTTACATCCACGCTCAAGAGGTGATAGACAGTAACGATCGACATCTTTTGCCAAATTAAAAGGATTCACAAAGATGGAATCGGGATCATTAAAGGGTGGATCCTCGCGATGGTAGTTGAGGCATCTAAAATTTGTAGGATCAATTCTTAAGCGACTTGGATCATCCCAATTGGTGGTGCCATCGGCAAATTTTCTAATCCAACCACCACCACAGCAATTATTCGTTCCCGTGTCATTAAGGGTTTTCCACTGATAGGCCTTAGGTAAACTCTTGTTGAGAATATCAACAATGGGGGCCTGTGGGTAAGGGTCACTTGTCGCTGTGGCGGAGTTATTATTTTCAGCTCCTACAGCTGCGTAGCGTGAGTAGCGGCCCTCTGCACCGGGGTTGAGGTGAGGGAAGGCCAACACATCAAGGTTCTCATTAAAAGCATCAACACCTGGAGATAAGATCACTTTGGTGTACATGGTAAAGTCTTTACCGGTTTCGCGACAGCAGCGGTTCTTACTCATGTCGTATTCGTAGTATTCATCTGTTCCAGGGAACGGCTTTTCAGCGGCCTGACCGCAGATAAGACCTTCACGCCAGTATTCAAGTTCGGCTTCAGTCCGACCATATTCTTCAGCACTCTGCGAAAAGGCGATACTTTCATGCAGGCGGTTGGGACCACAATCAAGGTCTGTGTGACAAACGGAACCTGCGCGTCTCAAGCAGGCGTCCTTAGCTATTTTTGGTGTCACCAAAGAATTGATCAAGCGAATAGGGTCGGCCTCAATATCATTAAAGGCAGAGATGAGAATGCTGTCTGTATTGTATTGGGACTCCGCCCCACAGCTATTTTGTTCCGTCTTAAGCTGATTTCTAGCGTTGATGGCAGAAGCTGAACTATCTACAAAGGAGGGATCAAAGGCGAGAATCAGATCACCTTTTGCGGTAAATTGGTCATCTTCCGTTTGAATAAGGGGGCAGGCGCGCACCCGTGCGTTTCCAAAGAGTGAAGAGTTACAGGCACCCACTTGGCCAATAAAGTCAGTACGACCTCCGCTATCACGATCTTCGTGTTGGCGAATTGGGTTATCGTTGGTTGTTTGACGACCGGGACGACAAAGACCGAGGTCAGAAGTTTCTGTGGTAAAGAGCTCACCGTTATAAACGAGGTTTTCTTTAACGACGTCGGGTAAAGGAGAATCCGCCTCAGAGTAGTTGAGGGGTCTTCCTAAGATGTCGGCTTCATAACCATAATTGATATTAGAGAATTTATTGGGAGTTCTTGCTACCCGTGAATTAAATTCTGAAGCATCTAAAGAGGCACAATGAAAGTTGGGTGCACAGGCCATAAGTTTTCTGGCACCATCAAGAAGGCCTGTGGTGTAATTTCTCTTACAAAGAGCGCCTGAACCACGATAAACACAGCGCTTACGGCTTCCAGAGGGGAGACCTCCCTGAAGGATTCTCGTGATAGTGGCGTTTTCAAATTCATCATCAGCTCTTTCTTTTGCTTCGACATCAAACTTTGGCCAACGTGTTCTGAAGTTATTGACATCAACACACATATATTCCCAGCCAAGGCGAGTGATACAGTCCGTGTCCGTATTACATTGGTGAAATTGCTGACATGAGGCCCCACTACTTTGCTCAGGGGAATCCGGAGGAAAGTTGGGGTCGTAATCAAAAATGGGAGCAACTGAGTTCCCTTGATCAACGACAATTTGAACAATGAGGTCAGAAGGATCTGTAAGGTCAGCAAAAGGCGCATTGATCGCCAAGAAGAGCTTTCCTGTGTCTGATATGACTCGACGGTTCTTACCGACAGCAAACCATTTTACACCATCAAAGGAACCAATGAGAGCGCCTTTATTAAAACCAAACCAATCTCTTTGGTAACCATTTACCCATAGAGCTGTTTGAGTAAGCAGCCGGTTTTGTCTTTGGGTGGTAAGGTTGGTGTTCTTCTTATGAGTCATGGGAATCATGGTAGGTGGTAAGAAACATGCTCTACCAAAGTGAGTATCTTCATAATTACCGCGGGTGTTATTAAAATCAAAAACACTTCTATTGGTTTGAAAACCAACAGCTTCAAGTCCGACTCCTTGTTGGGTATCGGGATAAGCGGTAAAACTTTGGAACCAGTAATCGGCAACACAGGTAGGGCATGGGGTATGAAAGCCTGACAAAGTAGAGATGACGTAACTTTGATCAAAATCGAGATTAACAACGGTCGCAGGCCTTGCTTGATTAAGCTCTACCTGAAACTGGCCCAAAACTGAGTTGAGGTTAAAATCACACTCAGCACTACTGGCGCCTGTACTATCGCCTGAACAGTCTGGGCCGGTTTTAGAGGAGTCGTCTGTGTATTGAAAGGGTGTTCCCTCTGGAAGTACTGTTGTTTCAAGAGTAGTAATATCATCAACACTTTCCCCGGTATCTGCACGATAAAAGCGATGAGGAGCAGAGCGCGTGTTGACGTTAAGGCTTAAGCTTTGAAAGGGTGTAGGCTCTGCCGGTGGCGCAGGTGTAAAACAGGTCACTTCAGTAATATTGCCATTGAAATCTGTTTCAGCTTGAAGACCAAAGTCAGGGCAGCGCGGATCTTCAGGGTCAGTAGGAAAAGGATCGGCATCACAACCACAGTAGGCCCACACTTTTGATCTCACTGCTTCAAAGCTTGCTTGATCAAAGTTAGGACCACAGACATTATTACCCGCAAAGTCGGGAAAGGCCTTCTTTCCTTCCTCTAGACATTCATAGTCTTGAATGAGTCCTTGCAGTTGAGCTGCTGCAGTTGAACTGGCATCGGGAAAGGGAGTCGGAGTAGGGATGGGATCAGCAGGTCTTGAGCCACACACAAAGTAGACCGAAGGCCAGTTGATAAAGTTATTGGGGTTATTAGAAACATCGGCCAGTGCTGCTGTGAAATCCGTTTGGGAACTTGCATTCGGTCTAAGTTCTCCATCATCCACACATTGACCATCAAGACAGCAATCAAAGCCCTTGGCGATACAGGCGTTATCTGTACATGAACCTGTTTGAGTGGTGCTGCCTGATTGAGTGTCCACTCTAAGAACCAAGTCGTTGAGGTTGAGGGAAGATTCTGGGATACGATCGTTAACACTCAATGGGCTATTGGCCACATAGAGGCTCACATCAGAAGAGGAGATAATATTTCGGCAAGTGGGGCATGCTGTGGTGAGGGTGAATGTTGTGTCGACGTTACTTACTTGAGCAGCGGCATCGACAGTGGTGCTAATCTGATAGGCCAGTCCAGAACAAGTAGCGCTACTTGAGCTGGAATCTGGTAGGTCAACTCTCAAAAGTCTTTCTACCGTGCCATTGGAAAAGTTGGTAAAGGAAATAGGAACGGCCCTTGCTCTAAAGTTCTTCGTTTCTCCACTGCCATTAAAACTTGCAACTAAACAATAGGTAAGGTTTTTATTTGCCGTAACACCATCAAAGCTTTGGGAGAGAAAGCCATTAATCGTTTCACCACGTAGGTAAACAACGGTGTTGATATCTTCGTTGACTGTGATGATATTTTCAAAAGACTGTTCCCCTGAATACCAAAATACAGGGTTTGCTTGATCAAAACTTGGAGGGTTAGGTGTTGGCTCGGTTGTGGTATCGCTTGAAGAGGCACCACTTGTTCGACGGCGACCACTACTCTTTTCTTGACCCGGAACACAACTGGTTACCATCATGACCACCATGCTCAATAGGAGAATAAATTTTTGAACTAATGAGAGCATCCCATGCCTTTCTTTCGTTCTTCCACTCTTCAGTTTGCTTATCGGAGCGAAAAACCATTGTTTAAAGGGGTTTAGGCTATTTTAACGCCTTACCTGAGCGATAAAGTCTGCTGGTCGTAATTTTAGTAGTTTAGCTCTTGCAGGGACGGGAATTTTCTTCCGGAGGGCGCAAAGCAATCATGGCACTCAATTTGTGAAGAAAACGCAATACTTTCAACGTGTTGGAAAGGTCGTTAATTACTGAAAAGGAGTGGTCGTAGGTGTTGAAAAGTTAAAGGCAGAGTTGCCAAATGTCGGTGCTGCCGATTCTAGTACCGTGGCACTTGAATAACAGGAGATGAGTAGGCCACCGTGGCAGGTGGTGGTGTTCAGAAAAGACTGGTACTGAGCATTGTAGAAGGCCTGCTGAGTCTTCATGTATTGACCTTGCCTGACGGCACTATCAAGTTGCATCTGAAAGGAAGGTCTTTGGGCCCACAGAGGTAGCATTTCATTAAAAGTGTAGGCCACTTGGGGCAGAGCAATTTCTAAGTTGCTCTTAGGGCGATAGATATCGACGGCCTTACCGTCCTCATTCCATTCAATAATATCGTTCACACTTGCACGTCTTCTTTCACGACGGCGTGTTCTCTCTGTTGTTTCTATATTTCTTCTATTTTCTTCTCTTTCATCCTCGTAAATGTGAGGGCACACACCTGTGTCCTTAAATTGAGTGTTGTAGAGTTCCCTATCTTGCTCAAAAATTTCAGTACAGTAAGCAGCAAGGCGATCAAGGTTTTCTCTTCTTTCCTCTCTTTGACTAAAGGCGAGAAGTTCTCCACCAACTTCTAGAAAGTCATTAAGACCCGTTCTTATACTTCTATCGAGGTAGCATTCTCGGGTTGTGAGTTCCCTTAAATAGCCATCTTCTGGGTTGGTGCTACAAAACTCACGAACTTTGCGCCAAGAATAATTTTTAAAAGCATTTAGGCGCTCATATTCACGTTGACCCTTAATCGTTGAAATTTTTGTTTCAACGTCTCTTAGCTGACGGCGGATATTTTCACGACCTTCGCCAAAGAGAGAAGCTCTAAGGCTTTCTTCGTTTCCTAAAGCATCTTGGATGGGGCCAAAGAAAATATCCACAACACTTTCTTCATCCACACTAAGTCTGCCATTTTCCATTTTGAAGACACCACCGGAAAATTGACATGTCGTTGTATTACTTTTGCAAATGATATTTTCTAGAACTCTATTGGCCATTGCTGCTGAATCTTCATTAGCACCACCACCAAGCTCAGCACCTTCTCTATTGGCAAGAGAAGCGTCTGCATATCGACGATAGATGGCCTCATTGTGACCTAATTCTCCGTGCTGAAGAAAGGCCCCTAAGTTGAGCATGTGGCCGGCCGTGACATTTTTAAAGCGCTCACGGTAACTTGCAAGGCGTCCCGGATCGGCCAACATTTGATCGGTACTTTCAAATTGTTGTTGCCAGTTAGGAACACTTCCAGCAATTTCTGCTAATTGACTAATGGTACCGCGGGTCGATTCATCATGAAGTCCTCGGGTTCTTAAGGCGACCTCACTGTAGGCCTGAGTGACTTGCGCGAGGTTGTTGATCTCGCCATTACTCTTGCCTGTGATAATCTCCAGTCTCCTCATGACATTTTGTTCCCCTGCTGTAAGGTTGGGAATTTCTGAGCTTAGACAATTCTCGACCGGGTCTCTGCCAACGAGGACTTGAGTTCGGCAGTTGTCCTTTCCTTTTTCAATGAGAGTGTCAAAGTACTTAGCAAACTCAAAGTCACCAGTGGGATTATTGATATCATCATTATCGACGAAGGCATTAGAGAAGTTCTCCAAGCTAAAAAGATCAAAGTCATCAAGGTCGACCATCGTGTTGACGAATTGATTGATCAGTTGACCACGGTTGGGATTCGTTTCTGTATTATTTGTGCCATATTGCAACTGTTCTGCAATATCGTCTGAGCACATATAAAGGCTGGTGTTATTTCTCGCTCTAGAACAACTTTCAATTATTTGCTCTCTCGCGAAAGCAAATTTTTGCTCGTTATTTTCAAGTGAGGCCATCTGGGCGAGGCGCTCTCGACCAAAGAGGTTAAGAACCTCACTCATCGCATGATAGCGCTCAACAGGTTGTTGATTGTCTTTAACAAAGCTTTGTAGTGTATCGAGCTGTCTAAAGAGCTGTTCAGTTCCTTGAGGATTTCCAAGGCCTTGTGCGACTTCACGATTTTCAGAAAGAAAACCTTGATAATCATTCCAGATCTTCATCAAAGTCTGGCGCACGGCCAGTTCAGCGGTTAACTGATCCCGCTCCTTTAAAAGATCAAGAAGACTTTCATTGGCATCACTTGAGGTTTTAAGTTGAAAAGATTGCTCTTGAAAGTTGATGAGGTTTGCTTTGTGCATCTGACAGCGGTCGTGGTTTGCCGTTTGATCCCAAGGGGTATTGGCCTCTTCCGCTTTGGTGTGAAGGGTGAGTAAGCTCAACAGTCCAAGGCAAAGAATTGTATAGGAACCTATACCTTGAAAAGATTTGAATAACTTGGATTTGAACACATTCAACTTCATCTTTAGTTAACCTCTCACCTATGTGTCTTATCGCCATTATAGAAGAGAAGCTTGAGTTTCTTGGTTGGTTATTGTGATCTTTGTAAGATTAATTATAATAATTTTAGTGGGTTAGCCTAGTTTTAATCCCTCCTTATTAAGGAGTCTTTTCCAGTCTTAGTGCCAAGAAAAGCAGGCAATTTTTAATTATTGCCAATGGCAATTAGAATAGAGGCTTACAATCATTCACTCTTTAAAGTCATCCTTAGGAGAGTCGTGAGTCTAAAAAATAAAGAGTTGTCTCTAGTTCACCTCATAAAAGATGAAAGAGGTCTCTCTCTTGTATCGGTGATGGTAGCCGCTGGTATCATGGGCTTCTTGGCCATGGTCATGATGAAGATGCAGGATAATCAGCTCAAAGTTCAAAATGACATGATCGCTAGAACAGAGATTACCAACTTCATGGGTAAGCTCAATAACTATATGTCTCGTACAGACTATTGTGAGAAAACTTTTTCTGGCAAAAGAATTAATCCCAACACTTTGGTGAAGATCGATAAGATTATTAATCCTATAGGCAGGGTGATCTATAAAACAGGTGAAAAGTATGGCAATAATGCTTTTACGCTCGTGTCCATGGAACAACATGACTTCATTTGGGATAATGAAGAGCAAACCAGTGGCATTCTCACTTTGAGAGTGAGTATGGAAAAGAATAAGAACGCAGTGGGCGCAAAGACCATCGTCAAAGACATTGAGCTTGATTTACAACTTGATGATCAGCAGAAAGTAACAGGGTGTGGGTCATTGGCCGCCGCCGGTGTCGGTGGAGGGCAAAACCTTAAAGAACCACCCATTGATGTGAAAGTTTTTGCAAAGGCGTTAGAAGGAGCTTCTCAAAAAGTTGATCCTAAGGCTATTCAAGAAGTTCAAAAAGCGATGGAGAATAATCCAGCTCTTCAAATGCTTAAAAAATCTTTAGAGCACGTTGAGGCCACCAATAAGAAGTTCGGTGAAGAAGAGGAAAGAAACCTAAAAGAAGCTGAAGAATTTGATTAGCCGTGGCCGCCCATCATAAAGGGGCGGTTGAGGTCGACTTTCTTTTCTCCTTGGTCACTATTATTGAGACCCATCAGATAGTCTTCTGTAAGTTTAAAGACATCATCAATTTCTTTTGTCTGATGAATTTTGCCACGAAACTCACTCACACCATCAAAGCCAGCAACAAACCAGACAATCATTTTTCTCATTTGAATGAGGTGAGTTCTTTCCATGTCTGAATATTCGGTAAGAAGCTGATAATAGACATTGATGATTTCCCAATAGTCTTTCGGGGTGAATGGCGTTGTGGTGGGATCATCAAGGTAGCTTGTAAGAAAAATAAAAGGGTCTCTTAAAGGACCACGGCCCAACATCAGGGCCTGACAACTCGTCATCTTTAATCTTTTTTGAGTCAGGGGAGCGGAGTGAAGATCGCCATTTCCAATAATGGGGAGTGGGGCCGTTTGGGCAACTGTTTCAAGTAGTTCCCAGTTGGCCTCTCCCTTGTACTGTTGAGTGCGGGTACGACCGTGGATGGCCACAAACTCAATGCCCTCGTTGTAAGCAATATTCGCCACTTCGGGGGCGTTGATAGAGTCCACGTCCCAACCGGTTCTGATTTTTATAGTGAGTGGAATATCGAGAACCTTTTTAATTTCGCTAAAAAAGCCAGCAAGTTTTTTGGTGTCTTTAAGAAGGGCCGAACCACCACCTTTGGTGACAACTTTTCTCACCGGACAGCCCATATTGATATCAATAAACTTAGGTCCGTATTCTTGTGCCGTGGCCGCGGCCTTAGCCATAGAAAGGGTATCTTCACCAAAGAGCTGAATACCGACATTCTTTTCTTTGGGATGAATGGTGAGCATCTGGCGGGTTTTTTCATTGCCATAATTGATGCCATGACAAGAAATAAGCTCACTGACGGTGCCTCCAGCGCCTAACTCTTCCATCAAGAGACGAAAGGGAAAATGGCAGATCGCCGACATCGGGGCGAGCAAGAGAGGGGAGTCAAAGGGGACGCTTCCCAATTTTATGGAAGTGCGACGGGCCTTGAGCAAGTCAATTTTGTTTTGTAGCTCTTGTGAGAACATGGGCCATAAGTTATGAAAAAGATGAGGATGGGTCAATGCACAACTGCAATTCGGCTAAAAAAGATAGTCTGGCCGGGTTCAATTGCGAAGTCCTCCTCAAAGTGTTAAAAAAATCAATACTTTAACCCATGAATCACCTGCACTAAACCAAGAGGAAAGTTCACCATGTTTGATAACTTAAGCGAGAAGTTTGCTGATGCTTTTAAGAACCTTCAGGGAAAAGGCAAGATTAGCGAGAGCAATATTGAAGCCGCCCTCAAAGAAGTTAGGACAGCGCTCCTTGAAGCAGACGTCAATTTCAAGGTTGTAAAAGAATTCATCAATGGTGTTAAAGAAGAGGCCTTAGGCGAAAAGGTGATTAAGGGTGTGAACCCTGAAGAGCAGTTTATTAAGATTGTTCACGATAAGCTTGCAGAAATCATGGGCCAGGAAAACCAAGAAGTCGACCTTGAAAGACCTGGGCCAGTACCTGTTTTGGTTGTTGGTCTTAACGGTCAGGGGAAGACAACCTTTTCCGGAAAACTCTCACTTCACCTCAAGAAAAAGAAGAATAAGAATGTCCTTTTGGTGCCTGCCGATACCTTTCGTCCAGCGGCTAAGGATCAATTGATTACTCTTGCTAAGAGTATGGATATGGACTGGTTTGATAGTGACCTTTCCATGCACCCAAAAGATATTGCCAAGGCCGGGATTGAAGCTGCAAAGGCCCAGCATAAAGACGTGGTGATTATCGATACCGCCGGTCGCCTCCATGTTGATGATGAGCTGATGGGCCAACTTAAGGAAGTTAAAGAATCAATCGCTGATAAGAATCCAGAAGTCTTGATGGTTGCTGATGCGATGACTGGTCAGGAAGCAGTCAATGTGGCCAAGAGCTTCCATGAGGCCATGGGTCTTACGGGTATTGTCCTTTCCAAAATGGACTCCGATGCCCGTGGTGGTGCGGCCCTATCTATCCGCCATGTAACAGGCGTTCCTATTAAGTACATCTCTACTGGCGAGAAGATGAAAGACCTCGAACTCTTTCATCCCGATCGTCTTGCTGGTCGTATCCTAGATATGGGGGATGTGGTTTCTCTGGTTGAAAAGGCCGAAGAGGCCATTGATCAAAATGAAGCTGAGAATATGATGAAGCGCCTTGAAAAGGGTCAGTTCACAGTCGAAGACTTCATGAAGCAAATGGATATGATTAAGGGTCTTGGTTCCATGGGCTCTATACTTAAAATGATTCCTGGTATGGGCGGAGCCCTTCGAGAAATGGGCGATCTTAGTCCCGCTGAAGATGAAATGAAGCGCATGCGTGTGATCATTGATTCTATGACCAAACAAGAACGTCAAAATTATAAGGTGATCAAAGAGTCACGTATTAAAAGAATCGCTGCCGGTTCTGGTTCTACAGTGAAAGCAGTTGAAGACTTCATTGCCAAGTTTCGTCAGATGGAAAAAATGATGGGTGGCATGATGCAGATGATGAAAGGTGGCATGCCGGGGATGCCTGGAATGGGTGGCGGGCCTGGTATGATGGGTGGAATGCCAGGAGCTAACCCTGGCTTTCGCAATCAACCCGGCATGGGCAAAAAACCTAAGAAGAAGGGCAAAAAGAAAGGCCCATGGGGCGGGGGATTCTTCTAGCCGGCTTCCGGTAACCGGTTACCGGCCACCGGTTTTTGGTGCTGGCACTTCCATTTCAATGGGATCACACTGATAGGTCTTGGTGCTGTCTCTGCCTCGTACTTTCCACTTTTTGTAGCAATGAAAGGTGACCTTAATTTCCTTGGTCTTATCGCGGTCACGCCCTTTGCTGTGGCGTTGGGCCACTTGCTCAAGGAGAACGCTATTGGTGTAGGTGAGTTTGAGGCCAGGTAAGCGCTTTTTACGCAGGTCGATAACCTCGCCAAAGACACTCTGCGCTGTAATGGCCACGATCAGGCCCAAGAAAAGTCGCTTCATGGGTGATATTCTATCAAAATAAACCCTGATTTGGCGTTGTTACCTATAAAAACTTCCGGTTTTTATTGACTTCTGCCTCAAAATTCCTTACTTTCGTGGCTTATTATTGGACCTATTTGTAGGAGAAGTTCATGGTCGTTATTAGACTACAACGCGGTGGTAGAACACATAGTCCTGTTTATACAATTGTTGCAGCAGATAAAAGAAACGCAAGAAACGGTCGTTTTCTTGAGCGTCTTGGTCAATATGATCCCAATGCTCATGATGGTGTTGTGCTTAAAAATGTTAAAGCTGAGTCAATCAAGGCTTGGATGGACAAAGGCGCAGC
>JAUIBX010000266.1 GCA_030427595.1 Bacteriovoracia bacterium
AAAACAGAAGGGAAATTCTGCATTAAACTCACTCGCTTTCGATTTGAATTAGTCTAAAACAATGGGATATGCTTTGCCAAGGAAACCTTTCTTCCTTACACACTCTTTTTTGATCCTTTGCTTTTAAAAGGAAGCGCATGAAAGACTGGCACAACCTTCAGGGAGCGGCTCAATCTGAAGCCCTTCTCAATGAGCTTAAAGGCAACCTCTTTGAATACTTGGTGGCCCACCAGCTTAGTGTGCACTTTGGTGGTGAGGGAGACTTTCTTAGGCGTTTTAAAGAGATGTCTGGTGGTCGGGCCTATGCTGATCTTAAAGACTATCAAAGCTGGCTGCGAAGCGTAGATCCTGACCTTTATTCTCGGTTACCTGTTTTGGCCAAAGATGTGGCGAATCATTTAATTGATGGTGATTTTGCTAATGCTCATAAGAGCGTCAAAACCAAAGACTTTAAAGTGCATCACATCAACGTCTTGGGTAAGTCAGGTGCGGTCAGTGGCCAAGAGTCCTTTAAAGAGGCCGATATTCTTTTAGAAACCAATCAGGGAGATGTCCCCGTCAGTCTTAAGCTTTGCAAGACGGGAGCCTTTGTTAATACCAAGTCCGGGGGCATTCGCTCCTTTATTGAAAAGTACTTTTCACACTTTCCTAAGGCCAAAGAATATCAGAGCGAGCTCAATGACTTCCTTGAGCAAAGCTTTACTCAAATGGCCGAAGGGCTTTATCAGTGGGCCGATATCGACTCAAGTGATGAGATGATTGATAGTGGCGTTCATGGCAAACAATTTAGTCGCGCTTGGGTAGAGCGGGGTTACTCTGAGTTGCCTGGAGAGTTGGAAAGTGAGGCGCGCACCTTTCTCTTTCACCATTACCATCGTGTTATTGGTCGCATGCATGTCATCTTTAAAGAGTTGATAGAACAAGATAGGGAGCTTTTTGGCCTAGGCCTTGCCCCCCTTGTTGGCATGGGTTTAGAGCAAATGATTCAGGTGACCTGTTTTCATAAAGAGGTTAAAGGGGAGCGTTATCATCTGGCCTCCCTTAAGAGTTACTCTTGGGCGGACTTTCAAGAGGATCTCAAAAGCCTTGAGTTGCGAGAGCTACAAGAAGAAATTAGTAGCTTTGAGATTGGCCTTGGTGCGAGGCGCCTGCAAATCAGAGTTAAGCCCATGAATAAGTTTACTGTTTGTGCTCTTAAGGTAAACTGTTCTCTTAAGGGGGAGTAGACGGGTGACTTCTGTTTCGCAAAAGTGGCAAGGCCTGACTATTGAAGTAAAGGGAGCTGATTCAATATCTAAAGAAACAGTTCTTGATGAATGTCTTAAAGAATGGCTGAGTTTTCTCAATCAAATGGATTTCTTTTGTCAGGAGCCAGGCCATCTCATCGTTCAAGATATTCTACCTGATGATATTTCCGGCAACCTTTCCTTTTGGCTTAAAAGAGCTTGGCGTAGAGAGCGCGCTCAGATGGCCACCTACGATGAAGAGCAAGATCAGCTCATGGCCCATAATGTATTTTGGCAAAAAGAGGAGGTCACTTCACAAAACTTAGGAGAAGTCTTTAAGAATGACCTCTTACCGCTTACCCCAGCTGGTGATCAGAGGGCCCTTCTCTTGGATCGTGATGGCATCATTAATGTCGATAGTGAGTATGTTTTTAAGAAGGAAGATGTTCAATTCGTAGATGGAGTTGATGAGCTCATTCGAGAGGCGAATCAATTGGGACTAAAAGTGATTGTGCTGACCAATCAATCTGGTGTTGGTCGTGGCTACTATAAAGAAGAAGATGTCATCGCTCTTCATCAGTGGATGCAAGAAGAGCTGGCCCAAAAAGGGGCCATTGTTGATGACTGGTTTTATAGTCCCTACCATCCAGAAAGTACTGAAGTTCAATACAAGAAAAGTAGCTATACTCGTAAGCCCATGCCCGGCATGGCGTTGATGGCCGCCAAGAAACACCATATATCTCTAGAGAAGTCTTTGATGGTTGGGGATAAGATAAGTGATGTTTTGGCCCAGGTAGATATTAAAACCCTTCTTTTGGTGGGAAATTATCCGGTAGCTAATTATCCTCATCTTTGTCAAAGCCACCATGACGTCATCAAAGAAATGAAGCAATTCTTCTCGTAAAACTTCTTGTAAAATCTTTGGTAAAACTTGTCGTTTCAGGTCAAATTCTTCACAATAGTGCTGTGCTCATGTCGCCAAGGAAGGAATTCATGAAACTGGCTTTTATTCTCTTAGGTTTATTCTTCGTCTTTATTTCTGTGCGCACGGAAGCCCGTGAGCTCACCCAAGAAGAAACTCTTGCCCTTATCCCTTATAAGAACGCTCAAGTCGTCAAAACCTATATGGAAAGCACCACTCCGAAACGCCAGCTAAGCTGGAATGACCGCTTAGCTTTTGAAGCTTTTAGGAAGGCCTGTGTTCCTCTTGAACTTCATCTTGATAAAGTTGAAAGAGAGGTTCAGGAGTATCCTGATCAAACCAAAATTATTCTTCAGCTCTACGCTCTTTGTTCAGAAGGAACCATGGGCCTTAGTCGCCTCTATATTAAGACAAAAGAAGGCGAAGAGAGTCTTTAGATCTCCTTTTTATTATCTCTTTAAAGAAATTTTTCTAGAATTCTTTCTTATCAAAGAGGATGTCTTGTAGGGGAATATGCTTGTCATCCCAAGTCGGCATGGCCTCAAGAAGGGCCAGTGTTGAAGCCGCTGTCATTTCGAGATCCTGTTCATTTTGACCAAGCATAGGGTTGACTTCCACCACATCAAATGAAATCAGATTCATTTTTCTTGTGAGAGTATTGACGATTTGTTGACCATCATGAAGGTGAAGTCCCCCAGGGACAGGTGTTCCTGTGGCCGGCACAAATTGAGGATCTAGGCCATCCACATCAAAGCTGAGGTGAAGGTCTTCATTACCTTGGGGGGCTAGTTGGTCCAAGGTTTGTTGCAGGACCTTGTTGATGCCCATTTCTTTGACTTGTTTGGCATCGTAGGCGGTGATGCCAAGTTCTTTAATAAATCGTCTCTCACCGGCATCCACATCTCTTAGGCCAATATAGACTAAGTTTTCAGGCCTGAGTTCTGGAGCCCAGCTAAAGAGGTCGCGTGTGAGGCCCTCTTTTACAAGCTTAAAAAAGAAGGCGAGTGGCATACCGTGGACATTTCCAGAAGGGGAGGTCTCTGGTGTATTGAGGTCAGCGTGAGCATCGACCCAAACCACCTTAGTGTCCGGGTTATGTCTTAAGGAAGCGCTCAAAGTGCCAATGGCCACAGAGTGGTCGCCACCTAAGGTTATCACTTGGCGTGTTCTTTCAAGTTCTTCATGAAGAATACCTGCGAGGCGCTGGTTATAAGTGGCAATGGCCTCGTGGTCGTGGCCTCTCTCTTTAGGAGGAGTGAGGGGTGTGATATCGCCCAAGTCTGTGAGCTTAAAGAATTTGCGATTTAGGATTTCTTTGGTGCCCTTGAGGCGCAACCATGACGGGGCAAGCTCTGTGCCCTCTTTAGATTGACCGAGGTCGGTGGCGGCTCCCAATAGTGTGCAGTGCTTACGCATAGATTCCTCTTTAATTGTCTCTTAAAAACTGAGTGTTTGGGTGTACTTTTACTGTAAAAAATCTACATAGGTTGAAATCACTCTTCAAGTGAAAGATAGGGGCCTTCGGTTTTTGGCAATGCAAAGCGTTTATGAAAGTTCAAGGGCTTAGGAGTTGTATAATTTTCACAAACGTGATGAATGTCTTTATTGCTGTGCGCTATTTGCTAAAGTGCCCCAAACTCACTCGACACCTAAACCCAGAGAAGGAGGATTGTTATGGGAAGCCCATGGCGTAATCACTTACTACTAGGAACCCTTATCCTACAAGGTCTAGCTCCGGCCCAATTGCTGGCCTCAGAAAGTGCCCTTGAAGATATCGTTAAAAAATATCCCATTGAAGTTCTCAGTGAAGCCGATCAGGACAACTTTGAGCGCATTCGTACCCGTCATGGCCAAAGCTTTGTTAGGCCAGCAGCTTGTCCTATGGCCTCTAAGAATTATGGAGATATCGTTGGAAAGATTGAAAGTATTCGTGGCCTCTTTAAAGATCCCAGTTGCCTCAATGACCAGACTGAATTGGCCAAGACCTTTGATGACCTGGTGGAGACGGGCTCTGGTGTGCAACAGGAGCTCAATAATGCAGGAGTCGACACCACGGGTGTGAGCTCTCAAGTGCCAACAGAAGTGAATGGTATGGCCATCAATAGCAT
>JAUIBX010000038.1 GCA_030427595.1 Bacteriovoracia bacterium
CTTGAAAAGCTCTATGATGAAGCTAACTGTCGCTTTGTTTCCTGTTTGAGTCGTAGTGAAAGAGAAAAACGCCAGGCCATTATCAAAAAGTATGATGATCTTCTTAAGCTTTGTAGAGAAATGATTTCCGATCATGACTTTCGCGGAGTTCTTTATCCCAGTGGTCGTCCAGAGGATCAAAGTGCTCAAGGTGAACAAAGAGATAACCCCGCCTACGACTTTAGAAGAATCATCAGGCCAGAAAGTGATAAGGGCAGTGAGGTTATTGATGCCATCAAGGAAAATATTCTCATGCCTAAGATTTTAGGAAGTTCTGTGACGGCCACGGCCGAAAGAGAAGTGATGACCTTGGTGGGACAGGCCTTAAGTCGGGATAACACCGATGGAGGCTTTGCCGATCGCTTTGTTGAGCAGGCCGCCCAGTTTGCCCTTACTGAAGAAGAAAATCGTCGTTGGGGTATAACCAAGTTTTTCTTCTTTGATAGTAAGGATTTTGATTGGGATACCCTCAAGCAGACTGAAGCGGGCGAGCGCGCGATCAAGTATTACACTCGCTATATAATGATGCCTCGCTTTCTTGGGGAGCGCCAAAGTGACTATCTTAAGAACCTAAGACTTGAAAGATTTCGCGACCTTCTTACTGAGGCCCAAAAGCAAAATGATGACTAAGGGCTTCATTTCCCTTTGTTAGAATCTCTTTAGACTCATACTTTCAGGTACTTATAGATTTAGAATTCATTGCAGACATGAAATGGCCACGATAGGCTTTTCCCCTTCAAATTAAGGAGAGACTCACACATGACCTTAAGGCCGCTTCTCTTTTCTCTAATTTCACTTTTCTTAGTTTTCCTAAGTGGTCAAACTTCTGCCTTTGAAAGTGAGAAGAGTCGTCAGTTAGGACTTCAAGATTGGCGCAGAACTGAGGCCTATTATCAGGAATGCTTAAGCATTAAATCATGGGTTGTCTCTGGTCAGTACAAGGCCGAGTGTTACACCAACTACCATCACTTCAATAGTGAGGCGGATCGTTTCTATGAGCCTCATAAAAGAGGGGATTGGGTAGAGATGGCGGCCTTTAATTTATGGCACCCGGGCTCAAACACATCACCTTATAAAGACTATGAGTTGACTGCCAAGTTGATTAATGGCTACGACCTGATTGCCGCCATGGAGCTGTTGCCTTCCGTTGGTCGCGATTATGACCACAACCAAAGAGTACGTAAATTTGTTGAATCTGCTCCGGACATGATTGCTGAGCTTGAAGGGCGCTACCAACAAAACCCCAGTGCCGATCTCGCAGAGCGCTTGGTCCGTTTAAGAAAAGATCTAAAAGATGCACCTACGCTTTATCGAGTTCCCGACTACCTGGTTCTTTTAGATGAACTGAGAAAGCTTGACCCCAGTTGGTCCCTCATTCTTGCTCCTTCTGGTGAAGCTGCGGATGAGGACTTTGTTCAGGAGCTTGTTGGTTTCTATTATAGGGGGCGAACGGTTAAGCCTATGATCAACGAGCACTGCCAACGCTTTCGTAAGAAGCGCCATGGTCCTAGTGTCGCCTGCTACCCCAAGCTCACAAAGTCTTGGATGGGTGAAAGTATAAGAGAAGTTTTCTCTCGTAGACCTTTTATGGGCTCTTTTATTTCAGGGTCCTTTGACTTTACCCTTTTAACTTCTCATATCGTTTTTAGGTCACCAGAAAATAAAGACGAGATGGAAAGTATCCTAAGGCCTAGCTTTGGTGTCTCTCATTATGATGATCTCGGCACGGGCTCTACTAAGGCCAATTACGCCAGACTCGCCGAAATGAAAGTGATCACTCAAATGATGCAAAAACTGAGAGAGCAATCTAAAGAAAAGGATATCATCTTCTTGGGTGATACTAACCTTGAAGCTGATAATGATCAGTGGAAGCGTATCCTTGATAGCTTCCCTGGGGGCGAGCTCTTTATCGACACGCCTACCACCCTTTCGATGCAATATCAGTTAGCTGATGGAACTTTTACGAAAGGTCTTGCGAGTGATTATGATCACATTATTATGGACACGAGTGAAACCAATGAGTGCCTGAAGGCCAACGGAAAACTTTCACCCCGAGTAGGGAACTTTCTTCAGGGCCATATGAAGAAGCTCCTTCACCAAAAGTATCTTTACCGTACGCCTGAGTCTATTCCTGGAAATCTTGTGGCCTCAAAGGCCGGTGAGCGCAGAAGGGAGCGCACGGTAAGTCGCTATCGTGACTATTTAGAAAAAAGAATGACGGTGAAACGCAACCGCATTGTCGTCGATGACCATCGCCTCGAAGAGCTGGTGCGCGAGTTTGATGAAAGAGTTTTTCTTAGCCAGTTAACGGAAGACAATTACTACCGCTTCTACAAAGAAGTGATCTCTGATCATCTCCCCGTCTACTTCTCCTGCAAAAAAAATTAGAAGGTACGTGGTACTTTTACAGAATGCGCGTCAAATTTAGAGGGCGTCTTTCACCATCTGTGAAGCTTTTTTGCCATCAAAGCGGCCTTTGATTCTGGGTTGCAACTCTTTCATGATCGCCCCCATATCCACTTGATCAAGACCGGCCTTAATCTCATCGATAATTTTTTGAACTTCTGCTTCGGTAAGTGGTTGGGGCAGATAGGTTTGAACAACCTCAAGTTCTGCTGTGGTTTGAACCGCCATGGGGTGATCTGCTGGATAGTTTTCAAGACTCTCTTTAAGTTTCTTATGATGCTTAACGAGAACATCCATTTCGGCCGTCGGCTTTTTTGAGGTGGCATTTTCCATGAGCATCGACTTCATATAACGCAGGGCCTGAAGCTTTTCTTTTTCTTTATTCTTCATGGCAGCTTTAATATCTTGGTTAAGTTGATCAAGTAAGCTGTTATCGCTCATGGTTTTCCCCTTTTCCGACTTTGCATTTGATGGCCTTCTTCTTATCATAAGGTCTCGCCACTAAAAAGGATTATCGTATGTATAGAGTATTGGCCCTTTTTGTCACTTTTATTGCCCTCACTTTGACGGCTCACGCGGAGGTCGTTGGCAAGGTCGATACGGCGTTTAAGCTTCTTGGTGCTAATCATGCCATCGTTATTGAGGCCTTTGATGATCCAAAAGTGCAGGGTGTTGCCTGTCATTTGAGTCGGGCCAAAACTGGCGGAATCAAAGGTAGCTTAGGTCTTTCAGAAGATAAGTCTGATGCCTCCATTGCCTGTCGTCAGGTAGGACCCATTTCTTTTCAGGATAAACTCAAGCAAGGGGAGAGGGTTTTTACCAAGAAGACGTCTTTGATTTTTAAAAGTATGCAGGTGGTGCGTTTCTATGATGCCAAAAGAAATACCCTCGTCTACCTCGTCTACAGTGATAGGGTGATTGAGGGCTCTCCCAAGAACGCTATTAGTACTGTGCCCATCATGCCCTGGAAATGATGCGCCTTCTGTAAAAGTACCACGTACCTTTAGGACTTCCTCGAAATTGCCTGAATTTCTGGGCACCTCTTAAATTTCTAAGTATATGAAATCACGTTATTTCTTCGTGTGATTTCTTCTATTTTTGACCCTCATCAATAATGGAGTGAGACGCTCAAGTTAATAGCGGAAATGACCGAAAAGTAGTTGAAAAGCGCAAGTAGAGCTGAAGAAGAACATGATGAAATTTTTGCTTAAGAGTCTATTTATTCATCTTTTGGTTGTCCTCCTCGTGGATGGTAACCGGCCTGTTGTGTCTTCATTTCTCATCCAATCTGCCTTTGCTGAAGAGGAGGCCAACGCTGGTCAGGAGGAATTGGATTTTCTCTTTTCAAGTTACGCTGGCCTTCGCAACCGCCGTCAAAATAACGCTGTCGATTTAGAGGGGATTACCCAAGAGTTGATGTCTCCCCGTGGACAAGAACTTCTTGAGCGTGGTCAAAACTTTCTGGGTGATCCTGCTAACCGTGCCCTTCTTGCCACACCCTCTGGTCAAGAACTTGCGGCCATGCACAACCGCTTTGCTCGCTTAAGAAAAGTGAAGTCCCAACTTGATAGTTGTTTTACGGGAGAGTTTGCCCGTCTCAATAACCCCAATATGACTCAGGCCCTGCCTGAAAGAGTTTTTGCCGCGGCCTTTGCTACACCAGAGGGGAGTGTTCCTTGTGACCCAAATATGTTTGAAACTCAGGCCCTCGATCAGCTCTTTGCTGGTGTATCTGATGTGGTCAATAGTGCTTCAGAAATTCAAAGAGTGGAGACACTCAATAGACTTCAACAAGGTCTGAGTGAAAAGAATTTTGATAATGCTGTAAGAAGTTTAGTGAACCTAGAGATTACTTATTCGGGAGCCGATCTGACTCAGGGGAATCCCTTAAGTGATCGCGAGCTAGATAGAATTGTGAATGATGTTTGTAGCCACACTAATCTTACTGGTCATAACAAGCGTTATTTCGAAGGCAATTGTAATCGTGAAAGAAGACAAAGACTTCGTCGTATTGCTGGTGAAAAGCAGGCGGAAATGGTGGCGGCTGGGGCTCAAACCTACACCCCTCGCTCGGCCGCAGATGAATTGCGTAGCCGTTATGAAAACTTAAACTCTCAACTCATGCAACCTGAGTTTCGTCTTGATATTGACTATGTACGTATCAATGAGGTTGATCATGAAAGTGAGCAAACTCAAAGAGCGCAGGCCAATTATGTTAATGCCTACATGGATATAGTAAGAAGCCATCCAGGTATGTTGTCTCTTGCTCTTAGTGATGAGCTCGGAGGCAGAAGAGATCAGGATCAGCCACTCTTTGGTCTCTTTGGTGGCGGTGGTGTCGACCTATCAAATGGAACCTTTAGACCTCACAATGTGACCCCTCTTCTCAACGGAAGACCTGAACGTAATGGAAAGACGTCGGGCGAGAATACCATTAACCGAGCTATCTCAAGTGCGAGAAGAAGTATTATGGGCCAAGTCTCAAGTGCTGCTTCTGCCTACAATTCAGTTAATACTGACATGGCAAATTATGATCCTAATAAAGGTCTCTTTAATGTTCTCACCAATGGACCTAGTAATATCGTCAGTAACAGAGAAGAAAATTTAACAGACCTTATTAAGAGAAACCCAGCTTCTGTTGGCCAACTTCTAATGGAAGAACCAGGCCTTGCTAGTGAAGCTTGCCGAATCATGAGAAAGGTCGCTGAAGAAAATGAAGATGAAGCTGATGGATCATGGCTTAAGACGGCCCTTCTTGTTGGTGGTTTGGCCCTTGGTGCCGTTGCCCTTGTGGGTGTCGGTGCTCTTATTATTGGTGGTGGGGCCATGCTCCTTGGTGCTGGTGGTGCGGCCACGGCTGCCTGGGGTGGTGCTGTTCTCACAAGTTT
Organism: Bacteriovoracia bacterium; assembly: GCA_030427595.1. Classification (GTDB taxonomy): domain Bacteria; phylum Bdellovibrionota; class Bacteriovoracia; order Bacteriovoracales; family Bacteriovoracaceae. The sequence continues at coordinate 5,334 of JAUIBX010000038.1, forward strand.
GGCGATTCCTGGTCTTGCGTATGGAGCAGTTGAAGCAGGAAGTGCAGGTTATCGCTGGAATCAGGCCAATCAAGATCGTAATGCCCTCATTGGAGCCTACATGGCCGGTGGTGGTGACGATGGTACTGTTCAAGAATTCTTTGCCGCCGAAGAGGCGGCGAGTGAAGCCGCTTGGGAACTCGGTTTAGCCTTGGGCTTTTCTGTCCTCGATGCACCAGCTGCGATAGCTGTAGCCAGAAATCTTAGCCGCATTCCAGGGATTGGTTTAAGAGGAGCGCGTGAGTATCTTATGGATGTCTCTCGTATGTTCAATTACGTTGAAGGTAGCCCTAAACTTCGTAGCCTCTTTAGAGGAATCAAGGAGTCCATGGGAATTAATCAATTCAGACAAGTCTTTAAAGAAATCACCAAGCTTGATAATGGTATGGCCTTCATGCGAAAGATTGAAGACCTAAGCCTTGATGAAGCACGTGAGCTCTTCCGTCGTGCTCATACGATCTGTGAGAGGTCTTGCTCATGAAGTTTTTAATGAGAAGCCTCCTTCTTTTAACCCTTATCCTTGCTGGAACAGATTCTTGGGCGAGAGGTTGTAATGATCTCAAAACATTCCTTGATCTTGCCCTCAATCAACGCCATAGCATTACTCAGGCCGGAGAAATTGAAAATCGTCTCCACACTCTTATTGAAGCGGGCTCAGAGGTTCGCGTGCTTGAAGGTGGCAATTATGTTGAGGCCCGCGTTCTTCGTTATGAGGACGGGAGCGTTGTCTACGCCAAGCAAGATGGTACTGAGATTGTTCAACAAATTGATGATGAGTTTAATAACTTCTTTAGGCTGGCCAGTGAAATTCCGCCGGAAACTTCTAGTGAAGTTGTTGCAGGACTCCCTGCTGTTGTCCCTGATAATGGAGGTGGCAGTTTAAGTCTTTCAACGGATACTGCTGTTGGCGTTGATCGCACCACTCCTACTAGAGTTGAGCCAAGTACGGAAGTTGATCGCTATGTTTATGATGGTGAAATCGTTGAGCCAGGAACTGGTGTTGTCAGAAGAGATGAACCAGCCGGACTTATTGATGATGAGACTAATATTATCGACCTTGGACCTGAAGATTATCAGTGGGTAGATGATGCTGCCGAGATAGCTGACAATAGAGGGGGGACTCCTCTTATCGAAGGTAACCCCAATCCTGATGCACTCCCAGGACCAGATACTCCCATTGCTATTGAAGGACCAGGAAATGGTGGGCGTCTCGCTCTTCCTCCTCCTTCTGGAGTTACTGCTTCAGATATTCCTGATGCCGGTCGCTTTGTGACATTTACGACGACAGACGGAAGAACGATGTATGGTCGAATCGTTGGTGAGCCAAATGGCGATGGTGTTCGCATGGTGGTTAGAGGCGACAGTCGTACGGGTGATCCTACGACGATTTCTTTTGAAAGTATTGAGCCAGGATCATTGAGAACTATTACGGAAGCGGGTGCCCCTTATCAGATTATTCGTCGCCCTGTAGCTGATGAAATTCCTGCAGAAGGTACAGTCTTTACGTACACTTCACCTAAGCGGCAAAACTCCTATACCGCAAGAGTGGTGGGAGAGCCGGCCGATGGTTCTGTTGTCGTTGAAAGAATGACTCCTTCTGGAGAGCTTGAAAGAATAAGTGTCAGCTATCAAGATATGAGAGCGGAGTCGATCACTCCTCTTGGTGCAGACGATATTCCTGATGCCTTCACTCCTTCTGGTCCGACTACCGGAACGGCCTTGGTGCCTTATGATGAAAATGCTCGTGCCGTTGCTGTGGTTGATGGCGGCGATCCAGCAGCTACTGGTCCGGGAACGGGCTTGGCCTTGACTGACGGTCGTGATGTAACCGGAACGGGAACGGCCATTGAGCCACGAGTTCTTGATGGTGAAGTCTTAGATCCTGAAAATGCTGTCGTTCCAGGTACTCGTCCTGCTGGTGCACTTGAAAGGGAGGCCATTGATGGTGAGTATACCGTCATTGATGATGCTGCTGAAGCCTTAACTGATGGACGCCAGCTTGCCCTTCCAGATTACAGTGCCCACGTGCGTGCTCTTCCTTCTCCCCAGGCTTTAGCCGCGGATGATTTCTTCCAGTTCTATAATGGATCTTTGGTACGTTTTACTGCCGATGGCAGAGATATTGTTGGACGAGTCACTGGTGTTGAAGATGGCCGTATCGTTGTTTCAACAATTGATGGTCAAACTCTTGTCCTTGATCCTGCAACCATTGCTCGTGGAGACATCGATGTTTTTAATCTCAATCGTTTCTCACAGCCAGATGCAGACCTCGTCTTCTACAAAGAAAATCTAGAGCCTTTCACCGGTCCTTTTGGGGCAATTGATCCAAATGGTGTTCGTCTTTCTGATGACGACATTATGGATGCTCTAAGAGAGGGAAGTCGCTTTGATCGTCTCATTGATGGCTATTACCAATTTAGAACTAGGGCCGGTCAACTCTTTAGGATACCTCGTCGAATTTTAGAATCTGAAGATGGTATTACTATGGCCAATCGAATTGGTGATCTTCGCTTGAACTTTCACCGAGCCGCCCAAGCTGCTCGTGCAGGTCTTGTGACTCAAATTAATTTTGATTGGTTGCCTGAGTGGGCACGTCCAGAAGGAATGGCGCCACCTGCACCAGATGCTGAGCCACTGGTTGATGCTGACCCCACTCCAAGACCAAGTCCGCACCCGGAGGCTACGCCCACACAGACACCTACACCTACACCAACCCCAGAGGCAACTCCAACGCCTACGCCAACACCTGATCCTACAACTGTTGATATTGGTGATCCGGAAGATGGTGGTGAGGAAGCTGGAGAAGATGTTTACAACCAAGGTGATGATGACGATGACGATGATGATGATGAGACTCCGAGAATTCGACCGGCGCCTCGAGGAAATCCGGTAAGGCCTCAGCTAAAAGCACCTCCGAAACTTAAAATTATCCGCACTCGCGGAGTCTATTAAAAAAGCAAAAGGCCCTCTTTCGAGGGCCTTTCTTATCGCTGTTCTTTATAAAGTTCTTGGAGGAATCTTTATTAAAGAGAAGAACAATGAGGAACAGTGTAGTTTACTTCATCAACAACTGGGCCACCGAAACGACGCTCTTCAGAATCAGTACCTCTTCTAAGGTTGCTAATGATAAGGAAATCGTAGTCAAGAACCATAGTAGAAGTGTAGTACTTAAAAACTGAACAGTTAGGGAAGTCATTTTTGAAGTCATCGCTATCATTGGTTCTACGCCACTCACGAGCTTCTTGGTCCCATAGGTTGGCACAAGTTTTCTTTTGAGACTTAACAGCACCTTGACCATGTACTTTTGCATAGGCCTTACATACTCTTTCGTCTTTATCGAAACACTTTCTTTGACCTTCAAAAGGACCACTTTTACATCTTACAACTTTGTATCCCCACTCAGCACATACACGTACAGGTTGGATAGTTTTGATCATGTTACCTTCTTTACATACGTTTTGAAGTTTTGTGTAAACGATACCGTACTTTGTCTTAACACCTTTATTGGGGATACCTTCTTGCTTAGTCATTTTGTTTAGGATTGTGTACTTGTGATTCCAGTACTGAGTAAGATCAGAAGGCTGTGAGTTGCTAACATGTGCTTGAGCTGCGAATGCGAATGCCACGAGGATTGTGAGAGATAATGCTTTCATAAAAACTCCTTAAAAGGTTTTACCGTTCAAAAAACGGATCAGTTATTTCGTTGAAGGAGTTATAGGGAACTGGTTGTGAAAAATGCATATTGAATCTGTGAAAATAAAAGTTTTCTTTTACAAGGGGTAAACACAGGTTTTTCGGGAGTTACCTACTCTAATCAAAGCCAGACACAGCCTTCAGGGTTAATTTTCCAAGAGCTGTTTACTTCAGGTTACAGGCGGCCGGCGCACCGGTTACAGGTTACGGGTTGTGGGTTCAGGCACCTGCTCCCTGATCCCTGATCCCTGTTCCCTGCTCCCTGTAACCCGTCTTCTTTTTCCCCTTGACTCTTACGCAAAACTTACGCATAATGGTTTTACCATGGAAAAACGGATTATTAGTTATCTCAATATTCCCAGCTTTCCCGTGGCCCTCGAACGCATTCAGGATCCTCGCTTAAAAGAGCGCGAGGTTGTTATCGCTCCACGTTCTAGCGACAGGGCCAAGGTATGGGCAGTTTCACCGGAAGCGCGCTCATGCGGGATTGAAAAGGGCATGCCAGTTGGCTACGCTAAGCGCTTGGCGCCTGGGGTAACTGTCGTGGACCCCAATCCTGATCTTTATAAGCAGGTGAACCGGAAGCTTGAAACGGCCATATCAAAATGGCTTCCGGTTTATGAGTTTGAGCGGGAGGGGAAGATTTATTTGGACTACACAGGGTTTCGCCGCCTCTATGGTGGTCCAGAGGATTTTTCCCTTCAGCTCAAACGTCTTTTGAAGAATGACTTCTCCCTTGATTGCTCCCTTGGCCATGCCGCAAATAAACTCGTGGCCAAAGCGGCGGCCAAGGAAGTGATTAAGGAGAGCTATTCACCTAGCAATTCAAAAGATCTTATTCTCAATATTCAACACGGTCAGGAGGGGAGTTTTTTGCGACCTCTTGAAGCAGACGTCCTGCCTATCGTTCGCACCTTAAAGAGTCGGCGCTCCACACGCACACACGACATTTTTGCCGACCTTAATTTGCGAACAGTTGCAGACCTCGCCGGGCTTGACCGTCTTTTCTTAACTGTGGCCTTTGGGCCCTTTCATGCAGAGACCATCTATAAAATGGCCCGGGGAATTGATCCCCGGCCGGTGGTCCCTCCTAAGCTTGAGCCTATTATCTTTAGTGAAGAGCATCTCGAGCGTGAAACCAATAATATCTTTGATCTCAATTATAAATTGGAAAATCTTCTCGATGAGACCTGTCAGCGCTTGCGGGCCATGGGTCAATATGCCGATACCTTAACGGTCGGCGTGCGCTACAGCGATTATAAGTATGTCGAAAAGAAGAAGGTTTTTTCTGAGGACTTTCAATATCAGCATCAGGTCGCAAAGGAATTGCGGCGGATATTAACCCATCTTTTGAACCGACGAGTGACTGTTCGTTACATGAGCCTAGAAGCTTCGGGATTGAAAAAGAGTGAAGTTCAACTTTCGCTCTTTGATCATATCGAAACAAAGGAGCTCAGTCTCGATACAACTCTCGATGCCTTGAATGAGAAATTTCAAGGCAAGGTGATGATGGGGCGTAAACTTTTAGCTTGAGGTAGGAAATGAGTTTCTGCCATTTACATGTCCACTCGGTCTATTCGCCGATGCGAGGTTTGGCCTCTCTTGAATTCCTGTGTGATCAGGCGTTGGCCCGTGGTCATCAGGCCCTTGCCTTAACGGACACCAATGGTCTCTACGGTATTCCCCACTTTATTGAACTTGCGCGAGAAAGAGGTCTTAAACCCATTATTGGTTGTGAATTAGTACTCGATGACTTTCGTGCAGTGACCTTGTGTCGTAATGAGCAAGGCTATCGTAAGCTTTGTTCTCTTTTGACCAAAATTCATCAAGAGGGACTAGGACGCCAAGAGGTTCTCGGCCACCTTGCTCAATCACAAGAAGATTTAATCGTTTTAACTGATGATAAGGATGGCGTCCTCTTTTTAAAGGAGTTCTTCTCTTCGGAGGGGCTCTACTTTGAAGTCACTAAAGGATTGGCCACCTATAAAGACCTCAAGTGGCTAAGAGAGGAAGGGATTAAACCAATTGCTACGGCAAGGGTACATATGGAGTACCCTGGAGAAGATTTTTACTATCGCCTCATTCGTGCCATCGATGAGAATTCTACTCTCGAAGAGGTTCAATTAGATCAGGAGCACAGCCGCTATTGCTACTTCCCTCAAGATCAAGAGCTGAAGGCCTGGTTTGAGCTTATTCCTGAGGCCTTAGAAAATACCATAGGAGTGGCGCGTCTGTGTCGTAGTGATTGGTTTGGCCGTCAGCTTATTTTTCCTAGTTTTAAAGGAATGTCCCTAGAAGAAGCCTCTTGGAGTTTACGTCAGAAGTGTTTAGAAAAAATGGAATGGCGCTATCCGAACCCAGATCCTGATCTTCTTGAAAAGGTTGAAAAGCGTCTTCATTATGAACTTTCGATTATTGAGAGTAAGGGCTTTAGCAATTACTTTCTCGTTGTGGATGAATTTGTTTCTCAATCGGGCATCAATTGTGGCCGCGGTTCCGGGGCGGCCAGTATCGTGTGTTACCTGCTCGGTATTACTCACGTCGATCCCATAAAGCACAACCTCTTCTTTGAGCGTTTTCTCAATGAGAAGCGGATTGATCCTCCCGATATCGATGTGGACTTTCCTTGGGATGAGCGTGATGACATTCTCGACTATGTCTTTGAGAAGTATGCGGGAAGAGCGGCGATGGTGGCCAACCATAATTTCTTAAGGGATCGCTCGGCCATTCGTGAAGTCGCCAAAGTCTTTGGTATTAAAGAAGATGAAATCTCTTATATTACTAACCGTTTGCCACGAGTTGAAGTGGATCAAACTTGGCGAGAGATCATTCGTCATGCTCTCAAGATTGAGGGATGTCTGCGCCATCTCTCTGTTCACTGTGGTGGCGTGGTGGTCACTCCGGGGCCGATCGAAGATTATGCCCCTGTGGAGTGGGCAACGAAGGGAGTTCCCGTCATCCAATGGGAGAAAGATCAAACGGAGATGGCGGGTCTTGTGAAAATTGACCTTCTTGGTAATCGTTCCCTTGCTGTCGTTCGTGATGCCCTTAGTGCTGTTAATCGGAATTACGAAAAGACTTACGACTATCGTACCTTTAATCCTGTTGACGATGAGAAAACGCGCGAAATGATGGTGGTAGGAAATACCATGGGGGTTTTCTATGTGGAGTCTCCTGGCACCCGTCTTTATTTGCAAAAGCAGCGTTCGGGAGAGTTTGAGCACAATGTGATTGCTGGCTCGGTGATTAGGCCCGCGGCACGGCCCTTTGCCAATACCATTGCTAGGCGAATTAATGGCGAGCCTTTTGAGCACTTTCATCCTTGTCTTAAGGAAATTCTCGATGACACCTTTGGGGTTCTTATTTATCAAGAGCAAGTCACTCAAGTGGCGATGGTAATGGCGGGCTTTGATGTGGTTGAAGGAAATGACCTGCGCAAGGTTCTTGGAAAGAAGCATAAAGAGAAGAAACTTAAGCACTATAAAGAGAAGTTCTTTCAAGGAGCACGTCAAAGAGGAATCGAGCAGAAAGTTATTGAAGAGGTGTGGGCCATGATCATGAGCTTTGCCGGTTACTCCTTTTGTAAGCCCCATTCGGCTTCCTATTGTCTGGTTTCTTATAAAGCTGCTTATCTTAAGGCCCACTATCCTGCGGAGTTCATGGCCGCGGTAATTTCTAATCAAGGAGGTTTTTACAAGGCCACGGCCTACCTTGAAGAAGCGCGCCGCTTTGGCATTGAGATCCTGCCTCCCGATGTCAATCACAGTGAGGATCACTATATAGGTCATCACCGTCATATTCGCACTGGTCTCATGCAAGTTAAGGGGCTTAAGCGTAAGCTCATTGACCGCATCTTATTAGAGAGAAAGGAGAGGGGATTTTTCTCTTCTATGCAGGATTTTCTTGGGCGGGTTGAGCCTTCCTTTGAAGAGGCCCGTACGTTAGTGAAGGCGCGTGCTTTTACGAGCCTAAGAGGGGAGGGGGAAGGTAAGAGGGATTTGGTGCAGCTGATGTGGGAAGTTTACTTCTACTACGCCCATAAGAAAGGTGCACTTAATGACTTCTCCTCATCTGAAATCGAAGAAGGGGCTTTATGCCAACTACCTCAGGTGCGGGAATATGAGCCCCTGCAACTTGTGGATTGGGAACATGAGCATATGGGCGGCTTTATCAGCTTTTCTTCATGGCAACTCTATCGTCATGTTTTGGAAAGAAAAGATGTTGCACGAGGGATTGATTTTCCTGCCCTTAAAGATCAACGGGTGCGCCTCTTTGGGGACTTTGTTACGTCAAAGGCGACCCGAACAAAGAATGGCGATACCATGCTCTTTGTGTCCTTTTCTGATGATACCTCTATTTATGAAACCGTCTTCTTTCCTGAAGCCTACTTGGCCTTTCGCGATTTGCTCTTCTTGGGGGGCGCCTTCTTAGTGGAGGGTCTTGTCCAAGAAGACTATGGCTCCTATGTGCTTCAGGTATCCAACCTTCAGCGCTTTCAAGAAAATTGGTCTTAAGTCCTTGAATTTTCGCGCTTGCGAAGAGGCGAAAAACGGTGTCAGAACTTACATCTCCTTACAAGAACCTAAAATTTACCCCCATTTTTTCAGCACTTGGACCTCTATAGGAGCTAATTTGAAAAAGATGGGCCATGGTGAGCGCTTACTCAATGGAGAATTTATGAAAGTTTTAAGCGCACTTCTTTTTGGCCTCGTTGTTACCAGTACTTTTGGTCAAACCTCTTTTTCAGGTCTCGTTCAATATGTTCAAAAGACCTATGCGGATAAGTTTGAAAAGTACCCTATTCTTATTTTTGATATGGATGAAGTCGAACTTCGCTATGCCAAGGCCAATGCTTTTGGTGAGGGAAAGGAAAAAGAGAAGGAACGTGCGGCCATTGTTAAAGCTTACGTTTTAGAAAAAACGGGTGTTGAACTGCAAGACAATGAGGCCATGACTTACGAGTCTTACACTACAGTCCTCAAAAGCGGTGCCTATGCCATGCCAACTCTTGATCGTTCAGGTGGTTGGGGTGAAGTAAACTATAAGATGTGTGCCGTTTTTCCCGCGAGCCCTAACAGCAACCAACGCCTAGAAACAGAGCGTATCACAGGACTGAAGACCCCTGGGGCATACGAAGACATCACTTACACCGGTCTTCAAGAAAAGCTTACCTTTGAAGAAATGCAGCAATTCTCTCTCTATCATGAGCTTGGTCACTGCCTCGATCAAGATTTTATGCCGCAAAATTATGCGGCCTATGAAGTTTCTCCTCACGATGTTCACGAAAGTGAGTCCTATGCAGAGGTCTTTGCTCTCATGATGCTTGAAAGAGAGGGCTTTAAAGGGACGGGGCGCACGCGTGCTCTTCTTCGCAATATGTACACTCAAGAGATGGGTCGCTGGTTTATTGAAAACCCTAATAATGGTTTTGGAAATCCTCTTTACCTTCAAGGTGGAGTGATCTACTACCTTGCTCCCACTCTTTTAGCCGCAAATGAATTTGTGAAAAGAAATGGTGACTTTGTTAAAGGTGATGTTACCGCCATTTTGGCCAAGGCCAAAGAGATCGTTGATGAGTACGCACTTGATGGCAGAAGCTTTACTGCGATCTTTCGTGGCATGCAAGAGGGAACAGATAAGATGTTTGCAGAGTACCGCGAATGGAGTACACGCAACCCCTCATTCTTCACTCAGGCGTACAAAGATATGCTTCACTTCTTTGATTATTCTCCCTATCTCTTTACCCAAATTGTCGGTAACGAGCCCGATAATAATGAAGGTGAAGAGCTCGCTCCTCTCAATCCAGCGGATTACTGTGCTCTGGAAGGTGTGAGCTTACAAAACTATGTGGAGCTTATGAGAGAGGAACTTATGACAAGTTCACCAAGCTATGCTTCAGCTCAGAAACGCCAAGAAGAGCTTAATAAGATTTATGAGTCTTATTCGAAGTGTGGTAAGGGTGAAACCTTCAAAGATTAGAAAATTTTTCTCTTAATTTATTCCTTATTTATTTTACGAGCCTTAGCGTAGGTTAGAGCTTGGGGGTCGCAAGCAGTGTAGTCTCCCGTATTTAAGAGAGCTGAGCCACTGCTGCGAGAGCAGTGCTCAATGACTTCACAGTTACTGCAATCCTTAAGGTCTTGGCTTGTTAAGTTTCTGATTTTATTCATTTCTTTGGAGTCATGCCAAATTTTCTTTAGCGACTCTTGATGAAGGTCGCCACAGAAGATAGGGGCGCCGATGCAAGGGAAAACATGGCCGTGGACATTGATACCAATAACCGTTTTGGCGCAACCGCAGAAAAGATTCTTTTCTGGGTTTTCATGAGAAAAGAAGTACGCATGGGGACCATTGAGAAGCTCAGTATAGTTTTGCTCAGAAAGACCTAACGTTGATTTAGTCTCTGTTTTATCATGACGATCTGTAATCTCATCACTGACATTATAAAAAACACCAAGCTCATCGCAAATTTTAATCATCTGTCCAAGCTTTTTATAATTCTTACGATGCAGGATGAGCGAAACATTCACTTTGAGGTTTTCTATCATCGCATTTTTGATGGCCGCTATAGTTTTTTCAAAACCACCCTTGCCACAAAAATCAAGATATTCCTCTTCATTCGTTCCATAGAGGCTAATATCAATCTCTCTTACTCCGGCTTTAAAAAGTGATTTAGCAAGGCCCAGAGTAAGAAGAAGCCCATTGGTTTTTACTCTAATATGAAAATTGTTTTTTTTTGCGAAGGTAACAATTTCAATGAGGTCAGGATGAAGAAGAGGTTCTCCCCCTGTAATATTAAGGCTTAGGGCACCAAGCTCAGCAAGCTGAGAAAGAGTGTCTTTGGCAAAAGACGTTTTCATGAACTTCTGAGGTAGCTGAGACTCTTCACCTCTGCGGTCAAAGTTATAGCAATGCTTACATCTCAAATTACAGCTTTGAGTTATTTCGAGAGTGCTAAAAAGGGGTTGATTGTTAGCTCTTGCTTCAGATATTTTCTTGGTAAGAACACTCATTTAATTTGATGGAATAATAAGTTGAAGCTCTTTAAGTTTATTCAAAAAAGATTGTATATCTTCTTCAAGACTTGGCCCCTTTGGGTAATGGGCGATGAGTTCATCTCTAATATCAGAGGTCTTCTTTCCCTCCGAAATGGAAGAGAAGATGTAACTACCCACCTCGTTTAGCTCATGGGCACTTTCATTGAGATGAGAGTCAAGAATGAGGATTTGGCCGTCTATAAGGCGCCAAGAGATAAGTTCATTTATAGTGTAGTTTTCCATAGAGGTATTATCCAATGGTCTCTAGGGAGAATCAATGAGATTCCAAATAGAGGCTTCTTTTGTAAAGTTTAGCTGCTTTAGAGGCATGCAGTTAATGATTGCCTGAGCGCTATTGAAGGCCTTTTCTTGCTCATCTTTTGAAAAATTCTTCCAAGGTAAGTTAGCGAAGCTTGAAAGCATGAATTGAACTTGTTGAAGAGGAGACAATTCAACTATGGAATTTTCCTTGGCCTGGTTAAGCCAAAAGAGGTTTTTAACTTCAAATTTCCTATCAAGGGCAACTTGAGGTTTATATAAACCGCCAACTCCACCTGCACTGACGAAAAGTTTGTCATTTTCAAAGGAGACAAGGTTCATATCATCTGAAAGAACTAAACGAGGAGAACCCATTTCTGTCATAGTTGTTTTTCCTGCGCCCGATGGACCTAGGAAAAGAAACGCCTCCTCTTTTTCATTGATAAGGGCGGCTGCATGGAGCATCGCTTTAGATAAATCAAGAAGAAGAGGGGAGAGCATCCAGCGAAAAAAATTATGGAGACCATCATCAATAATTGGCTCAAAATGGCAGTAGTAGCACCTTTCTTGAGTATTCAGGGTTGCAACAAAGTCACGTTGGACAGCAAAGATTTGCTCACATCCCTTAAAAGAATTTTTAAAGTGAAAGACATCGGATGAGCTCTCATTATCAAATTTTTGAGCAATCTCTTGTGCAGGACTTTGATGAAAAATTTTGTAAGAGTGAGAAAGACTCTTATTTTTAACCCAAGCGTCAGGAAGATACTCTTTTAGTAAGCTGATTAAGCTTGGTACAGAAGTGTGAAAAGAAATAGGAATACCGTGAAATGAAAATATTAAGGATTCGCCTTTACCACATTTAAATGTACTTTTCTTAAGGAATTCTATCTTTGATTTTTGAAGTGTATTTTGAAGAGACCTAGGCTCCATAGAAATTTAAGAGTTCAGTCTGTTAGAGCGACAAAAATTGACAGGTCCTGCTACAGTAGCCTTTCTTCCACCCTTGTCGGTTCCATTACAAGAAGCAGCGAAAGCGAGAAGCTTTTCACTTGAGATCTCAGGCTTCTCATACTTCTTAGGAAGAGATTCTTTAATCTCGTCTGACTTTTTGTTGTTTTTGTCTTTTTTGTCAGTACTCATAGTAATCCAATTGTAGCACAAGAATTCTAGTCCTCTATTCGCCCAAAACCGCGTAATCCTTAAAAAATGGGCAAGTTTCGTATCGCTGGTAATAAAAACAGTTTAGAACCTAGAGGGCTCCTCTACTTGTATACAAAATTTCACATTAAATATCACTCCAAGTGTCTGTATTTATTGACTTAATTTTATGAATTCCCAAATAGGCAGAAAGGTTCACTAAAAGAGGGGCATAACCTTAGTCAACTAATTGAAATCGCTAAATAAGCCGATAAATAGGCAGGTAAAATATGTCTATGCCTAACCGCGGAAGGCGATTCCATTCATTTGCCCAGAATCTCGTCATGAGATCAGCGAAGCTACTGAGCTTTGCCGCAATTGTGTTCGCTTTTATGCTTGGGTCCCAGAGTGCGTCAGCCGCAATCACGGGCTACGGAACTTTCTCGGGTAACACCACCACGGCCCCAAGTAATTTCACAAACCTCAATCAGGACACGCCGTACTCAATGCGCTGGACGATTGATCGTCTTGACAGCACTTACTTCACTCATGACACCAGTTCGTTCAATCATGAGATTACCTTTCAAACCGCTGGTGATTATCGTGTGAGCTTTACCATTCCCTTGCAAGAGGTGAGTGGTGGAAATCGTCGTTCGGTGCGAGCAGAGCTTTACCTGAATGGGAACCCTGTGGACATTGGTCGCTCTGAGTCTGGTTACATCCGTGATAATAACGGACACCTTACCTCATCACTTCAACTGAGTACGCTTCTCTCAAACATTTCTGTAAACGACGTTCTTGAATTGAAAGTTAGTAAGCAAACCGATGAGGTGGCAGAGATTACAACTTCTGGCGCTCAGCTCTTTCTCCAATACGTGGAGCCAACAACGAAAACAATTCTTCTCAAGAGTACCCAAACAACTGGTGGGACAAATCTCAATGGAGCAACAGAAGCGGCTATGGCCTGGGATGAGAGACCTGTTACGTCGAGCGCTTTTTCTCACAGCACTTCAGGCAGTAATAACCAAATCACTATTCAAGAAGCTGGTTCTTATCGTGTGCACCTGAACATTCCCCTTCAGGAAGGTACTTCTTGCTCAGCTAATTCTCGCTATGCTGTTCAAGGGCGTATTCGCGTCAATGGTACTCAAGTAAGATCTGGTACGGCATCTCAGGGTTACATCCGCTGTCGCGATCAGCATGAATTTTCTTCTATTCATTGGTTCGGTTTTCTTCACAACATGACTCCTGGTCAGGTGGTGACAGTAGGTGTTATTGGTGAGGCCGATACCAGTAGACCTGTTCAAGTGGCGACATCTCGTAAGGCGTCTCTCTTCATGGAGAAGCTTGATAACGCAAGCAAGTCCATTTCCCTTTATGGTAACAGCACAACTAGTGGGGCTAACTGGAACGCTGGTAGAACCACCGCGATTCAATGGACCGGTGAAACACTTAAAGACAGCTCGACTTATACTCACTCAACTGCAACCAATAGTCATCAGATTACAATCAATGAAAGTGGTGATTACCTCATTCTCTATGCTGATGCCCTTACTGGTACAGTAGCCAGGTCAAACGTTGGTGTGCAAATTAGAAAAAATGGCAGTTTACCTATTGGTGCTAGATGCCAGTCTCACTACATCAGAAATGGTAATGGTCATAACGAGTCCTCTTGTTCGATTCAATACCTTATGGAAAACGTTTCGGCAGGTGATGTGATTGATGTGGGCCTCGCTGCAGAAGCTGCAGGTGGTACGGTAAATGATCTAAGAGATGCAGAAATCCATATCTTCCAAGTTTCAGCTCAGGAGCCAATTCTTGATATTGGTAGTATTCCAAATAAGACTATTCACTATGACATGTCGAATCCTGCTAACGTTCTCGATAGCTCAAATAGAAATGGTAATGACCTATCTTTTTCCGGTACAGTCGCTACCCTAAAGGATATCAGTGGTATTGAATTTCCTCACGATAGTCGTCAGACGACTGGGACGAGGATGCCAACCTATGACAAGGTGACATCTGTTTTAAATTTTGATGGAGTCGATGACTACTTTGAAATCGCTAATGCTGATGACATAAATACCGCTCTCGCTACCGAGAGAACTTTTGCGATGGTTTTTAGAACCGGTGCAGATGTAACTTCACGTCAGATGATTTATGAAGAGGGTGGTACCGTTCGTGGTATCAACGTCTATATCCGAAACGGTTCGATTTATCTCGGTTTTTGGAATGATACTAATGACGGAGATGGTCGTCAGGGGTTTGTTTCGACAAGTACCTCAATTAGTCCTAATACAAACTACTACGTAACGCTCGTATATGATTACTCAAATTATACCGGTCCAAATGGTCCAAATGGGACATTAAGAGGGACGATTAACGGAACCCCTTTTAATTTCTCGGGTAGTACAACTTCGCGCCTTTTTGCTCACTCTGGTGCGATTGGTTTAGGGGCCATGAACAATGGCACTTGCTATGATGATGGCTGTTCAGGAGGCAATGGCGACTATTTTGGTGGTGATATTTTTGAATTCATTATGTACAACGCAGCCATTTCACCAGCTCTAGAAATTGAATACTACAATTTCTTTGCCAATAAGTGGCCTGATCCATTTCCAGTAACGAACCTTTCATTAGATTCTCAATTCACTAATGATGGATCATTATCCCCAAATATCTCTTGGACCGCTTCAATTTCGACTGACATCGATCACTATGAAGTGGCCCTCGGAACAACAGCAGGAGCTGATGACTTTCTCGCCTATCAAGATGTTGGAAATGTTATTACGACTCAGCTTACAGGTCTAAGTCTTGCTGAGTGTACCAATTACTATGCATCGGTGAAGGCAGTAGACCCAGAGCCAAAAGAGTCCACCATAGAGACAACGAGTTTCTTTAAGTTTGATGGCACAGCTCCAACAGACCCAGGAGCAATTGTCCTTAGTGGTTCTTCTTCAACGGCCGCCAGTAAGACTTTTTCATGGACGGCCTCAAGTGATACCTGTGCTTTTGAAAGCTATGAAGTGGCCCTCGGATCAGTTGCTTCAGGTAATGATATTGTCGATTGGACTGATATTGGTACAGATCTCACTTACCAATTTACTGGTCTAACTCTTTCAAACGCTACTGATTACTATGTATCTGTTCGTGCTAAAGATGCGGCAGGAAACCTATCTAATGTGGTAACCTCTACGGCGTGGCAAGTTGATACTTGTGTGGCATCTGACGTGACAAACCCAACAGATCCATCGGGGTTAAGCTTAAGTGGTCTTGCCTCTTCAAGTGCATCTCCAACACTTAATTGGACCGCCTCATCGGATACTTGTGGTCTTAGCCACTACGAGCTCGCGATCGGTACTAGCGCTGGCGCTAGTGATGTTGTTGCTTTTACAAATGCGGGTAACGTTACTGATTATAAATTCTTCTCTATTTCACCAGCACTTGAAACTAATACCAACTACTACACAAGTGTAAGGGCCGTTGACCTTGCAGGTAATGCTTCAGCAACTATCAGCTCAACTGCTTGGTCACTACCTGCTCCAGGAAATGTGTCTTCAGGTCTCGTTCTTTGGTTAGATGCAGCCGATGCTGGAACACTTTATGAGAATGCCGACTGCTCAACCGGGGCAGTGACAGCTGACGGTCAGGTTGTTGGTTGTTGGCAAGATAAGTCTCAGGCAGGAAATAACGCTACTGCGACTGGCGGCAATAGACCAACATTTCAGACAAATGAATTTAACGCTCAAGCGGTTATCCGTTTTGATGGAAATAATGATGCTCTTGATTTCACCAATATCAATGATATTAGAACAGTATTCGTTGTTAACAAATCAAGTGAAGGTACCTATCAGCCCCTATTAGGTCATAGCAGTAGTAATGATTGGTTTACTAATGATACCGCACTACTGGGTGCCGGTTCCTCCATATCCCTTCAAGCTGGCGTATGGCGGGTTAATAGAAGTACTATCGCTGATCCCTTGTTAACGACTCAATCGGGTCAGTTCTCTTTATATAGTGTGGTCTCTACTGGTAATGTAGAAGCCGACCACATTTCTTCTGATCGTAAGAATGGTTGGAGCTTCTTTGGTTGGAGCTTTTTTGGTGGGCGCTTCTTTGGTGGGGATTATGTTGAGGTTCTTATTTATGACAGAGCTCTTAGTGAAGCTGAGGTCATTCAAGTTGAAAATTACCTCTATGATAAGTGGTTTAGTGCTGCACCAGGTCCTCTTGGAAACCTTGCTTTAAGCTCCACCTTTACGAATATTAGAAATGAGACTCCAACTCTCACATGGGATCACTCAACAGCTTCTGATTTTAGCTTCTATGAGGCGGCTCTTGGTCAAAGCGTTGGCAGTTAGGAACCATATTTTGAATGGCAGGTGACACAACGTGGATCTAGAACTTGGGCCTTAACAACAGCAAAGGAGAGCTCTTGGCCAGGAGCTAGCTTAGTAATGCCAGAGCTGGGGTCCTCTTTAAACTCTTCATAGTTTCCACAGCCAGTAAGTAACATTAAGCCTAAAGCGTAATTCATTAATTTCTTCATAGGATTTCCTCACTCCTTTGTACGTCAGGCGTGAAGCAGGTTCTTGAAGTCATTCTCCCTGCCTCCTAGACTTGAAGCAAACATTCAAGATAGGAGGACACGGATGTCACAGCTCAACGAACTTATCGCAGACTTCAAAAAATTTA
>JAUIBX010000267.1 GCA_030427595.1 Bacteriovoracia bacterium
CCCATGCTCGCCAAACTCATTGTGTGGGGCCAAGACCGCGCCACGGCCATCTCTAAAATGGATTTGGCCTTAAGTGACTTTCCCTTCCTCGGTTTGGTCACCAATCGTGATTACCTCAAGCGAATTTTAAAACACCCTCAGTTTATTGAAGGTCACACTTACACCCATTTTGTGAAGACTTACAAAGAGGACCTGGGCCCCAAAGAAGTTAGTGGGGAAGAAGTGGCCTTAGGGGTGTTGGCCTATGAATTCTTTGGGGCAAAGACGAAGAAACAAGGTGATGCTGGGGGGAAAGTTTCTCACCAGACGGCCTGGGATAACCTCAGTGGTTTTAGGCTCAATTAGACTAGGATAAATTGGCAAGGACAAGGCAATGCAAAAGGAATTACTAATTAATCAAGAGGCCCAAAACTTTCTCTTTGAAAAAAGTGCTGATGGCGGGCTTATTCTTGATTATGATGGCAAAAAGTATCACGCCAAGTTGATAGAAAGGACTGGAGACTCCCTTACCCTTGAGGTGAATGGAAAGAGGCATGTGATTCTAGCGGCACCTCCTTATTTTTCAGTGGGGGATCGTACCCTCAATATCGCAAGTGCTCGCGATCAAAGAAAGAAAAAAGGTGGGGCTGGGGCCAGTGATGAAATGAGCTCACCGATGCCTGGTAAAATTCTTAAACTTCTCGTTGAAGTGGATCAAGAGGTCACCGCCGGTCAAGGACTTGTGGTGATGGAGGCCATGAAAATGGAACACACCATTAAGGCCAGCTACGATGGGGTTGTTAAGGCCCTTCATTATGGTGAGGGGGATCTCGTGGATGGTGGCGTGGACCTGGTGGAGTTAGAGGCCAAGGAGAAGGAAGCCTAATGGATTGGTCAAAGTTTCCTAAGAAAATTCGTATCGTTGAAGTGGGACCAAGAGATGGTCTTCAAAATGAAAAACAAGTTACTAAGACTTCAGATAAGGCGACTTTCATCAAAGAACTGGTGGAGGCCGGTCATCAGACAGTTGAGGTCTCAAGCTTTGTGCGCCCTGATCGTGTGCCCCAGATGGCCGATGCCAAGGAGCTCTATCCCATGGTGGAAGATCTCTTAAAAACGGGAGTAGACCTGCCATGTCTGGTTCCTAACTTGAAAGGTCTAGAAACCGCTAAGGAGTTAGGAGTTAAGGAAGTGGCCGTCTTTACAGCGGCCAGTGATACTTTTAACCAAAAGAATATCAATGCCACCATCTCAAAGAGCTTTGAGCGTATTGAGCCTGTGGTGAAAGAAGCATTGGCCTCAGGCATGAAGGTACGAGGTTACCTTTCGACGGCCTTTGGCTGTCCTTACGAGGGCAAGATTGACCCCGCAAGGGTTAAAGAAGTCGCCCTTAGGTTGGAGGAGCTTGGCTGTTATGAAATCAGCCTAGGGGATACGGTTGGAACCGGTTCTCCTAGAAGTGTGCAAGAGACTTTGGATCTTATACTTAGTGATATAGACGTGAAGAAGATTGCCCTTCACTTTCATGATACCCGTGGTACGGCCCTCACCAATATTTTGACAGGTCTCAGTATGGGGGTGACTGTTTTTGATTCCTCAGCTGGTGGACTCGGCGGTTGTCCCTATGCCAAAGGGGCCACGGGCAATGTGGCCACTGAAGACTTGGTTTACTTATGCCAAACCTTGGGTATTGAAACTGGTGTTGATCTCAAAAAGCTATCTGAAGCCTCTCTTAAAATCTTAACGCTTCTTGGAAAGGACACCACAAGTAAGTTTTTAAGGGCCTATAAGAATGCCGACTTTAATCTCTTTATCCCCACCCCTTCATAAGGAAGTAGGTCATGGCCAAAACGATTGATTTGAATGCGCTCAAGTACTTAAAGACGGACTTAGACGGTGGTATTTTCTGGCTTACTCTCAACCGACCTGAAGCTGCTAACGCTTTTCATCTGCCTATGATTGACGAGCTTATCGATACCCTCACGTGGGCCGATGAATCCCACGACGTAAGGGTAATTGTTATTACTGGTGAAGGTAAGAACTTCTGTGCTGGAGGCGATGTTAAGGCGATGGAAGAGAAGAGGGAGATGTTCTCTGGTGAAAGTGATGAGCTTCGGCGCAATTACCAAAAGGGCATTCAAAGAATTCCTCAAACGATGGAGCGCTTACAAAAGCCCGTCGTGGCCATGGTTAATGGCGCTGCTATTGGTGCTGGTTGTGATTTTGCGGCCATGTGTGATGTGAGAGTTGGGACGGCCAAAACAAAGATGGGTGAGACCTTTACCAAGCTCGCTCTCGTTCCAGGCGATGGTGGTACCTATTTTCTTCCCCGGGTGATTGGTTACTCAAAGGCCATGGAAATGTTTTTGACGGGAAAGATTTATGGGGCAGAGGAATGCCTGCAAATGGGACTTCTTAATCAAGTTGTCGAAGAAGAAAAATTCAAAGAGGCGACAAAGGAATTTGCCCAAACCATTGCCAATAATGCTCCTGTCGCTGTTCAAATGACCAAGAAGGCGCTTAAGGTTTCCTATCTTAAAGACCTGCAAACGAGTCTTGATATGTTGGCCGCCTTTCAAGGAATCACTCAAAGAACTGCTGATCACTTTGAAGGCCTTAAGGCCCTCCAAGAAAAACGCGGCCCAGACTTTAAGGGTTTCTAGCAACGTTTGACAAAGCACGTTCAAAACCAAACAATTAATTAAATCCAAATACATGGCCTAGGAAGAGGGCACCGGGGGGAATCGATAGTGGGAAAAGGATTTCCACAGGCATTGTTGTGGTTAATATTGCTAGCTCTCATCAGCTCCTGCACCACTGTCTCTTTTGAAGGCAAAGGCCTGATCCCTCTCTATCTCACCGCAAGACCAGATCACACCAAGTATGTTCGCATTGAAGGCCGAAAGGAATTCTATTTATGGGGTCTCATCGCTCCAGACCGCCAAGTCTTTCTTGATGAAGAGTTCTATGACAACGGTCTGGTGAGCGTGGCCGCCATTGATATTCACGAGTACCAAAAGACAACATCATTCCTCAAGGCCCTTTTGAGTTTAGGTTTCTATATTCCTAAAGACTATGTCATTAGCGCTCATGGTGTGGCCCCTGGAAATAATAGAGAGACCTCGCGTGAATACAGGCCGGAGGTGAACTTATGAGTCATATCCTCAAGGTCTTGAGTCTGGTCTTTCTTATGGTCACAAATGGTTGTGCCGGAAGTGTGAAGATTGCTGGCCGTGGTTGTCAGACCTTTGAAGGTCAATTCATGAACGCCAATGCTGGCTTCACTCCCAATAAGGTATGGCAAAAGAAGGTTTGGACCCGAGGGGGAAGTGAATCTTCTGCGCGCCTTTTCAACATAGAGGAAATTCTTGAGGAGAAGGAAATTAAGTGTGATCAGGTGGCCCTTATTCGTTATCAAGTCAGTCAATCCTTTTGGGATCAGGTTTTTTCTGTATTCCCCTTTATTCAAAGAATGACAGTTCAAGTAGAGGTGCAAACAAAGAGTTAAGAAATAATCTTGTGTCAGGGAAGACCAAATGGCCCATGGATGGGGCGTTCAGCTCAGAAAGAGCGCCCCGGGGCCACGAAGGCCCCTTTTTTTTATGGCAATGGCCTAATTTTTCTAGCTTCTGTCTAATTAAATATCTTTAATTTGTTGTGGTTTCGGTTACTTGGACCATTAAGATCTATGAAGAAGAAAGCTGATTGAGGTCACGTTATAATTTTGTCTATGACAAAAACGCCGCCAAAAATATTAATTGTTGATGATGAAGTCCAGCTACTTGAGCTTCTCAAGATGGAGTTTGAAGACTTCGGCTTTGATGTTTTTGTCGCCGAAAGTGTCGACAAGGCCATTGAGTCACTTGAAGAGAATCATCCTCATATGGTTCTCTCGGATCTTAAGATGCCGGATAAGTCGGGTAAGGACCTCCTTCACTACATTAAGGAAAATCATCCCAAGGTGCGCTTTCTCTTTATGAGTGGCTACGCTGAAGCAGGGGATGAGGATGTCGCCGAAGCCGAGCACTTCTTTCAAAAGCCCTTTAGTTTGCAATCGGTTGTGAAGCAAGTGCGCTCCATGCTCATCAAAGCCTAAATCTTTTTAATCTTGAGAGTCTCCGAGGAGGCTTGCAAGGCCTGCAAAGGTGTCTTTGATATGAGTTTCTTTTTCCTCTTGGGTGAGATGGCCAAAGGTTGTGCGGTCTTGTTTGACGTAGAGAAGATCAAGTTCGTTGAGAAAGCGCGAGGGATGGCG
>JAUIBX010000039.1 GCA_030427595.1 Bacteriovoracia bacterium
TCGCCACAATGGCCAAGGTAGAAAAGTCATAACGCTCGCTTAAGGCCATGGTGACCAGCATAGGTTCACAACCAAGAGGCAAGATAGTGGCCGCCAAAAAACTCATGATAAAAAGAGCATCGAGGTTGAAAAAATCACCACTTTTTAAATAAGCACTGAGAACCTCTTCCACTCTAAGACCCTAGCTCAGAAGATTTCTGGCTTTATACTCGCGCCAAAGGCACCCAAAAAAGAGAGTCATCATCAAAGTAAGAATCATCAGGCTTATAGAAGAATTTGATTCCGCGAAAGTCTTATTTCCACTCTGTTTCTTAAAACTCTTAAGACCACTTCTTGGACCAGGTGGCATAACAGGTACAGCACTACAACCACCAGGTGAGTCATGAGGATAGAGGTAGGAGCAAGCATCGTAATCATCGATGGAGAGATTCTCTTGAACCTTTCCACCAATGGCGTAATACATGAGTGCCGTTGGATCACCTGAGTGACCAAGGCCAAAAGCATGACCTAATTCATGGGCAATAACGGCCAACTTTTCTTGCTGACTCTGATTGGCAAAAACAGTTGAGCGGTTATTAAGAAGAAAGGCCCCCCTATCCCCGCTTGCCGTATTTATGGAGCCCACGCCTAAGGTTGAGCTGCTATCAAAGAGGTCTGCATCATCACTACAACCTACTAAAATTTTTCCAATGGGTGTTTTTGTTAGGGCCTCTAATAAACCATCGCTAGAGGTATCAATTGAACTATTGACCCCCTCTACGGTAAGCTCTAATGCACAAGTGGGAATCCTATTCCAATAGGCATCCACACTCTCCTGAACCATATCTGCTAACTCCTGTGCACTATTAAAGCCTGCAACGCTACAAGTATTACTAGCGACAACAATCGCCACCTCAGGCCCAGGTAAATTAACCCGACCAGAGTTGGAGAGCGTAAAGGCATGGGCCGGAATGCTTATAAAAATGATAAGTGAGACTAAAATTACCGACTTCATAAGTAGTACACCAAGTTAAGAGAGTAAGAGGCTTTACGAGCTTCACTATTAAAGACGCTAAACCAGTAAGTCTGAAAGCGCATGGAATAATTAGGTATAACTTGCCCCTCAATCCCAAGGTTGATTGTGGTATTCCAGGAAGTTGAAGATTCATCTGGCTGATAATAAGTCGAGGTTGAACTGCCATTATTAAGAACAACCGTACCTCCTTCTCCACTTATTCGCGTAAGAGCAGTGCCTACACCATACCTAAAGATAAGGTCGCTAGTAAGAAGATGACCAAAGTCCAAAAGGAATAAAGTTGTCCTCTTGCTGTAGCCATCTTGGTCTTCACTGTGAAAAACCATAGCAAGCTCCGGAAGAAAGAGCTGCTGATAAAAGGGTGTTGGAATAATGGTGTTTACCGAGACCATAGGAGAAAAGGAAAAGGTATTGGTGCTTCCTGTGACATCTTTTTGAGTAGAGGGCCCAAAGGGAACGTAGCCACCTAGGGATACTAATGCCATAGAATTATGACTGAATAAAATTGCAGTCATTAGAATAATAAGGAACCTCATGATTGCCTCATGGTGGGATAATGCTCATTACATGTTTAGGAAAAGTGTAAAGAAAATAAGATCAGGCTGGCAAGGGACTAAGACTCACCCTCTTTAGGACCTTGATCAGCGCCCCCATCAGGATTATCTGAACTCTTTTCAGGCGCAGAGTCGCCATCTCCGGCAGGAGTGCCCTCGTCGGGATTACTGGTATCACCGTCAACACCGAGGATTTCTTGAGCCAGGCGCTCTTTTTCTTCCTCCGACATTTTCTGTTCTTCTTTATCTTTAAGGACCTTAGCATTGAGCTCATCAAACTCCGCCTTTTCTTTTTCTCTCTTTTCCTTAAGAGGTTCAAAAAAGACTTCATTGACCTGCTGACGCAGCTGCTTCTTATCAGTTTCAGAAATAGAGTGAATGATCCCCCGGTAGAGCTTGATTCCCTTATCCTCAATAAAGTCTTTGCCCTCTTCTATGGGAACTAGGTGGACAGATAAGTCGAGAGGGTATTTTAAGCGATAGGTCTTAATGGGAAGGGCCCGCTCAGACTTAAAAGTAATTTCTGACTCATTAATAGACGCCAAAACCACGTGGGTTTGAATACTCCCAAAGCTTAAGGGGTTACTCTTTTTCACAAAGAGTTTCTTTTCTTTGAAGTCAGTTGCAGTTAGACGACGGTATTTCTGAGGGTCCTGGGCCTTCATCGCCTTGACCTTATCTTCTACCAGTTTTTGTAACTTTTCTTCCTGACGAGTTTCATAAATCTTTGCCAAGTTCAGGCAGACATCAAGAGTAAGATTCTCTGCATGGGTCACAAGCATGGGATACTGAAAGGACTCCTGAAGAGCCTTTGAACTTTGAAAGTAACAACCAAAGAGCACAACGATGGGCGCATAGTTGTCCATTTCTTTAACAAGCTGAACGAGAAGACTGACATAACTCATCTCTTCTTTTTCCCTTACAGGAATATCCTCAACCATTTGTTGAATGAGCTTTTCCTTATCGGGATCTTCATGAGGTTGATGTTGAGTGCCTTCAGGTGCATTAATTCTCTCTTGGGCCAAAGCAAACTCTTCTGCGACATCAGGACCGTACTCACCCATCATCTGATAGGCCAAAATCACAGGTCTTTGTCGGTCAAGGTCAGTGAAGCCCTCATCGAGCTGAGTTTGAAAATGCACGGAATAGGGGGTTTTAGAAAGTGTATCTTCTTCAATTTGGGTGAAGGCCCGCATGGACTCATCGACAATTAAAAGCTTGGTCTTCTTTTCCTTTTTGGTGTCATCAAGCTCATGGATGACCCACTCCTTATGCTTCTTTTGTGCTCTCTTAAGAGACTCTTGATACTCGGCCAAACGCTGCCTCTTATCTTCCTTTGCCTGCTTAAGAGCTTTTACACGCTCGGCTTCATCTTCGATTTGGGCGGCATCATCCTCTTTCTCATCAGTCAGTTCAGGTGGGTCAACATACTTAAACTCAAGATCGTAAGAGTAATTAAAATCGTAGTAGAGATTTTGTTCTGAACGATTTTGAACTTCAAAGTTTTCTGAGGGCACATTCTTCTTAGGAATATGGTTTTTAAAATGAACGATCGTCCCCTCTTCTAAGTAGAAGTTTCCTTCGACGTGAATATGAGTGGGCGTGATAAAGCCAACCCTAAAGTCATCGATAAGCTCAACTTCTTGTGAAATTTTACCCGTAGCAAACTTAGGCTTAATCACTTGCTTAGGGAAAGCTATATTCATTGGGGCGTAGACCAAGTCATGAAACTCACCCCCTTTTACATAAATAAAGTCGGCTCCTGCACCCAAACAACTTAGGGTGTCTTCTTTCTTCTCAACAAAACCAACGAGGGGTATTTCATGGAAGAAAGGATCAATACTTGCCAGCTCAGCTAGACGAAGAGCACGCTCTTTTTCCTCACAGAAATCGATGTAGACAATTTTGGGTTGATAATCCATGAGGGCCAGGAACATTTTCTCTGGCATTTGATTGGGCTTAAGAATGGGAAACTGCCAATTGATGTGCGCATAATTGCTTTTAAAGCGCTGAATAATATTCTGGAAAAAACCCGTATCCGAGCCCACATAGCAAATATTCACTGGGGGTTTAACTGGAGGTTTTACCATTATTCCTCTTGTCCAATCTCATTCTTAAACGAGTTACCTTTAGTTTAAGGGATTCGGGTATTTAAAGGAAGCCAATGGAGTAAATTAATAGAATTATTAAAATTTAAATCAATTAGATTTCAAAATCGTCGTAGGTTTGACCGAACTTCTCATCATTTTCCCGAGTAAAGTACTTTCTTACGAAGTATTGTCCTGAACGGATTGTGCCTATGAAGCCCAATTCTTCGAGCTTTCTTAAGGCCTGATAGATCTCTTCAATGGATAAGCTCAACTGTTTGGCCATCTCAGTGTGGGCCATGAGCTGACTGATTCCAAACTCTTTGTAGAGGTTAGGACGACACCATACTCTGCGATAGAGATACATTAAAACCAAAACTTCCATTCTATTGAGTTTGTAATCCACAAGGACTTCATCAAAGAATAAGTCTGGTATTTCCGATGTTGTGGGAAGATTAGAATCTTTACGAGAGTCAAGTTCAGCAGGGCGACCACCTTTGCGTGGCCTGTGGCCAGCGATAATTTCGTGAATGTCGACCATCACTGCCCTCCTTGAGTTGGTGATTCTTATTTGATCATGCCATATTTTTCCTCTTGACACCAACCCCACCTATCCTTTGGCAAATTATGCCCTTGGCCTAAGCATTACCAAACCATTTCGTAAGAAAAGCTGAAGCCACCATTATGCTTTATCTTTGACGGTTTCTTAAAGATTAGAGACAGTTAGACTAGACATAACACTAAGAGAAATGATGAAAAAGAAGACTTTATTTGTCGGCGTTGTAATGGCCTTGTATATACTCCCTTGTTTACCTTGTGGTGACCATGATGGCCTGGCGTTACTATCAGGAAATCCCCTAACCCACCACTCTTATAATGAAGATCACCCACTTAGTGACTTCAAACAATTCCCAGATCCCAACACCAATTATGATCCCACAAACCGCAACCATAGAGGCATCTCTACTTGGAGAACATCGAGTCTTAACGACCAACTTACCCTCGCCCTCACTTATGACGATGGTCCCCACCCTAGTCGTACTCCGCAACTCTTAGACATCTTAAAGAAGTACCAAGTTAAGGCCACCTTCTTTGTCATGGGTGAGCTAGCAAAGAAATACCCACAGATTGTCCAGAGAATTGTCAAAGAAGGTCATATCCTTGCAAGCCACGATTGGCGCCATGACAACTCCAATAGCGAAGACCGCCAGACATTTAAGAGAGGTCTTAGTGACTCCATTTTAATTGTGCGCCAAACTTATCCTGGCCCCCATACCTACTATCGCTTCCCCTATGGAGCTTACGCCCGTGCCGGAGGTTATCATCACTTTAATATTCTCAAGGAAGTCTCCCTTGAACTCTTTGGAGAAAACTGTATCAATTTCACGTTTTGGGATATCGACACCTCGGACTGGGTAGCCAATATGACGCCATCAAATATCGTAGAAACTCTGGAGTCCAATCTCTTTGGTGGGAAAGCTTGGCGCTTTAAAACGATTCGTCAAAATGGCAGGACCCGTTACACCAAAGAGGCCTACACCATCAACGAGCCCCAAGGTGGAGGTGTTGTTCTTATGCATGACATTCACCAAAGAACCGTTGAGGCCACAGAACTCTTTCTTAAGAGGGCCCAAACCCAGAATATACAATTCGTTCTCCTAAAGGACGTTAGCGAATTTGATTATGGAAATAGACAATGCCAAATGATCTGAAGGAAGCCCAAGTGGTTAATCATGAAGATATACTTAGACGCCTCACTGAGGCCAATGAGGATCCATCGGCTGGCCTCAATGAGCTTTGCCACGCCTACTTAAAAATTGGAGAGGAGCTCCTTGGAATGAAGCTTGGGATCATCAGCCAAGTAGAAGGCAACCGCTACCATGTCTATGCTGTGAGTGAGAATGACAATGGAATAGAGGACGGTACTGACTTCATCTTAGGAGAAACTCTTTGCAGAGAGGTCTATAAGAAGAATGACCTCTTCTTTATAGGTAATATTGGCCAATCACAGGGTCTAAGAGAGCACCCCGCAGTTAAGGCCTTTAGCCTACAAAGTTTTGTTGGTCTTCCTATTTATGTATCCCAACGCTTCTTTGGTACTCTCAACTTCAGCTGTTTTAAAGAGAAGAAGGACTTGAGCGCTCTAGAGGTCTTTGTCCTTAAGAGCATGGCCTCCCACCTCGGTCAACGCCTTACTCAAGAAATTGATGAAAGTATGTACCGCATGATTTTAAGAAATGCTGCCCACGAACTGAGAGCGCCTCTTAACGGTATTATTGGATCAGAGGAGATTTTACGCGAAAGTGAACTTGATCATGACCAATTTGAAATGCTTGATCTTATCAACCGTTCCTCTGCAGGCCTTGAAGAGGCGATAAGTGAAATTTCCCATGCGACCAAATTATTATATGACCCAAGGTCAGGCCTTTGTGAAAAGCCTAACGAAATTATAGATCAGACTCTTGATGACTTTCATCAAAGTTTTAAAAAGGCAGACTTCTTTATCAAAAGACCACCTCAAACTGAACATCAATTCAAGTGTTCGCCTGATGTCTTTAAAAATGCCCTAAAGCTCATCATTAAAGATTGCTTGACCCGCGTTGATAAGAGAAATGAATTAGTTTTTGACTTTAAAGAAGACGAACATCAATTGATTTTAGAGATAAATAATAGTGGTCCTTGTCTGTCTCGAAATGTTGTTGAGGTCATCAATAGCTTTGGTACGTTAGAGGGTCTTAACAAGAATATCAAAGTAAGTGGTGTAAACTTAGACTTGACCCTAGCGGCCATCAGTATGCACCTGGCCGGAGGCTTTTTAAAAGTGATGGTCGCACCTGATAACACAAGTACGACCTTCAACTTAGGCTTTCCTATTTCTTAATTTTTTTGCTTTTTAATAAAGAAAACGAGATCACCGTAATCATCCATTTTCTCTGCTAAGAACTTCGCCTTAGTGCCGTAACCCCAGTAGAGGTCTGCTCTCGCTTCTCCACGAATGGCACCACCAGTATCTTGATCGATGAAGAAACGTCTAAGCTTAGTTTGCGCTCCTTGCTGATTTCTTCTGCTGTAATCAGGAATCTTAGCGCGTACAAAACCCATCATTCCCTTACGCCAGTAAATATTACGGTCTTGGGCCATGGACCTTCCTGGAGTGAGAGGAATATTTTCCATTCCGAGAGGTTCAGTTTGAGTGATTTTCATGAAAACGTAGCTAGGAGTCTGAGCGTAGATCTCTTCCCACTTATCTGGATTATTCTTTAAAAACTTTCTTTGCTCTTCAACAGAAGCATTGGGAATATAGCCTTGATCTCTCATATAAGGACCAATGAATCTGAACTTCTGGCTATTGGTTCCCGCATAAGAAAGAAAGTATCGTTTCTTTTGACCATTTTCAGTGGTCTCGACAACGCCTCCGCCTTCAACATGAAGAAGAAAAAGTTCAAATGGGTCATCCATATAAAAGAGTTCAAGACCTTTGCCCTCAAGGCGCTTATCAAAAAGAATCTCATTTCGACTTAAGGCCTTATCATTAGGGTCACTTGGCATTTGGTAGAGTCCATATTGAAAGCCACTGCGGCTTTTTTTCTTGGCATAAAAAGTTGGTGAATAATAACCAGTAAAATGGGCATCCGTTCTTCCCCTTACAAGAGGACGATACCAGTTGAACTCATTTTCCATCGCCTCGGAAAAACGCTGCTGACAATCTTGACCACCTTGTTGCATGCACAGATGCCTTTGCTGAAAAAGACTCTTAAAAGTGAGAAGAGTGTCTTTCATGATCGACATAGGATAAGTCTGACCAGCGATGATGAGGTTCTTTGTGAGTGCCCGTCTGTTAAAAGCGCCTTCTTGTCTACGAATTGCAGTCATCATCGTTTCGTAACTGGCATCATCAGCAAAGTCCCCTAGGCCTTGGGGAGAAATCTGGCGTGCAGGCACAACCATATCTTTTCCCGTATGGTGCTGAGCTGTTCCAGCGCATGCCGATGATAATGTAAGTGATAAGATAAATGAGCCCGTCATGAGCTTACTTAAGCTTAGAAAGCTTTTCTTTTGAGGTCGCATCCCTACTCCCTAGTAGTGTTTGATTTCTTACATTTTAAAGGGAAGTGGAAAACGCCTTAAGACAAAGTGCGTTACATACAGTTTTTGCCTAACTTCTTGCCCATCAGGACGACAGGAGTGTCATTAAGCTTCTTTTGATCAAGAATCGCGTGGCCATTTTTGAGATAGAAACTGACATTTCTATTTCCTTCAGAGGTCACCAAGTGAAGACCTGAGATACCTTTTTGAGAAAGGCTTTCTTCCAAAGTTCTCAATAACCGCCCGCCAAGGCCTAGGCCTCTGGCCTCTTGAGCGCAGTTAATATGCAAGTGGGCCGGGTATTCTGGATAATGGTCACACCACAAATCTAAGCCTTTTTGATCAAGTTTTTCTTTGTAAACTTCAGTCTGTGGGCAGGCCAAAACATAACCTAACGCCTGACCACTTCTTTCATCTACAGCTACAAAGGCATATTCAGGAAAAAGATCAAGGTATTGAAAAAGCCAACGCTTTAGAAAAATTTCTCTTTTTTCTCCCTCCTCTACAGGAATGGCCGCTGACTCCAAACAGATTTTAGCCAATTGCTGACGTAGAGTTTCTGGTTCTCCGTGACCAGTAAAGGGAAGAATTCGTGTCATGGACACTCCATAGTCAAAATATCTTTCACTTTTGACTGTGCCACAACTCCTTAAAGTGGGCAAAGTAGGAAAGGTCTCCCCGCAGTTGCGGCTCGACTTCTTCCTTTTGGAGAAGCTCTTCAAATAGCTCTTTGCCTCTGAGTACACTAGGAAGAGCGTCGTAGACTTTAATGAAGGTAGCGTAGAGGTGAGAATTCAAGCGGCCAAGAATGGCCAGTTCATCACGACCAACCCGGCTCACAAATTGATGAAAGGCCTTCAAATCTTTAAGTTGATCAAGTTTAATGAACTCCTGCCAACTAAGTCCTTTTGTCTTTTCGCGAAATTCGTCTGCATCAAAGCTCTCTAAGTTAACTAAGGTTTCCTTAAAGCGCAGGTGCGCCTTATAGGTTGCCATTTTACACTTAGCGAGTTCACAATACTTTTCGATATCCTCTAGTTTCTTAGAAAAGTCTTCATGATAGGTCAAAAAGAGCAGAACATCGCGCTCACTATAAAGTTGTAAGTTCTCTCCCTTTACAAGAGAGAGAAAGCGTAAGGACTCGAGGTCAGAACTTATCTCAATAGAGTGATCATCCACAAGCTTATAGAACTTCTTCATAAACTTGAAGAAGTCCACTTTAAAGGCCTCTCTAAAGAAGTAAAAGAGAGAGAGTTGCTCAAGGTGAAATTCTTTAAAAAGTTTTTCAAGTTCTGGAGAATCTTTTAACTGATACTTAAGACCAAAGCGTATGGCACGACAAAAGCGTACAGGATCTTTACTAAAGTCAGGACCACAGGGACGTAAGAGGCCATTTTTGAGATCCTCAGCACCACCAAAGGGGTCAATAAAAGTAAACTCACCTTCAGTATGAGGTGAGCCCAGCTCAACGCCCATGGCATTGATAGTGAAGTCGCGCCTTTTAAAAGTTTCTTCATAAGGGCGATTGCTGACAAGAGTCTCACTAAAATCACTATGACCATAGGTCCCCTGGTCACTGTAATTCTCTAAGCGGGCAGGCCCCAATTCCACATGAAAATCCTTCTCCGGCCAGGACACTCTTAAAATAGAAAAAGAGAGAAACTCCACTTGATAGCGGTAAATCTCACGCAATCTCTCACCAAGACGATTTACGCGAAAAGACCAGTCCTTCTCATCGTATTCAAAGGTATGACGTAATTCGAAATCAAGATCCTGAGGAAGATGACCTGTAAGCAGCCAGTCCCTCACCGCTCCCCCCACGAGAGTAAGTGAAAAACCCTCTCGAGAAACCTCTACACAAAGATCATAAACATCCTTGGGAATCAACCCTCTAAAGTCTTGGTGAATGGTTTCACCGGGACTGATATCAACTTTTAAATTCGCCATTCTTAGTCGGCCAAGTTAAGCGGATTGTCAGAATTAGTTAAGCGTTCCAGAGTCGTTCTTATACGCGTGAGCTCTACTGCATCTTTGTGATAGACCACGTAGAACTTTCCGTTTGAAACTTTAAAGTCAAGAAGACTACCGACTTTGTCTTTGTAGTAAGACCTCTTTAAGACGTGAAGAGGCACCACTGCAACACCCAGCCCCTTTTGTACGGCCTGAAGCATATTGCCGTGTGAATTGATAACGTACTTTCTATTAATTTTCTTAGGGATCTGGCCATACTTCTCACGACACCATTTAAGGTAGAGGCCATCCCCTTCTTCTTGAAAAAGAATCGTGGGGTATCCTGCCAACTCTTCAAGTTCAATATCCGCAGAAATTTGAAAGTCATTTGTATCAGGATAAACCAGCACTGACCTTTCTTCTCCGATAAGCTTCTTCTCACCTACTGTCGGTAAGCTCTCCTCAGGGAGAACCAAAAAGTCGAGGCGGTAATTTTCGAATTCTCTAACGAGGTTTTCTTGAAAACCAAGGTTAATTGAAACGGTGAGGTCCTTATTCTCATCTGCATATTGGAGCATCTCTGGTGCTAACCAGCTCTTACCAATACCAGTCAGAGTACCAATACGTACCACACCTGACATTGACGTTTTATCATCAGTGATTTCATCTAGGGTCTCTTCCATTTGAGAAAGAAAGTTTTGAGCGAGCCCGTAGAGTTTTTCACCCTCTTGAGTGAGAACTACCTTCTTACCGGAACGCTTAAAGAGTTTGACATCAATTTTTCTTTCTAGGTTCTTAATCGACTGGCTTATAGCAGATTGAGTAACGTGAAGATCTTCAGCCGCCTTTGAAAAGGACTTGGCCTTGGTCACCGCCACCAATGTCTGTAGTTGACTTGTTTCAATCATAAACTCTCCCTCAATTACCTTATAAAAGCTGTATAAATTAGGCTGAACTTATGATCAAGCTTTCATTATTAGGATTAGGTTATTTTCATACCAAAAATGCGCACTGAGTAATTTTTACCATGCCAGGCGTCAAACTATAAGGAATCTCATAAAACGCCTCTACACACAACAAAACACACCTTAAAACGAGGGGAGTTTTCCATGGCACTTAGCAGATTTCTAGTACCAATGCTTGCCCTATGGGCCTTGTCCATTTCTTCATCGTGGGCACAATTTTATCGCAATATTCAACTTCCAAGTGAGCTACAAAAGAAAACAGTTGGCGTACGCTTAGTGGATTACGTTAAGCACACCAATGTCCTCAAAGGGATGTCTGAAAAAGACGCAGAAGAATTGCAGAAGCGTTGGAACCGCTTTGTCGAGAGAGACTACGATCTTGATGAAACACTCAATCTCTTCTTTCATGACTTTCCTAAGCAAGGTAGTGAAGGATACCTCCTACCCCTGACGGCCTTTGGGAAGACCAAAAAAGGTGGTCAATACCAATTTATCCAAGCGGATGTTAATTTTGCAGATGACGACTTTGAAGTCGTCGTTAAAAATGTTTACGACCTCAACGACACCCTCTTTGAAATGAGCGTTGGCCTAGTGGAAAGAAAGCTTATTGTGAGAGATACTCTTAGTCCTCTCAAGATGGTTTTTCCTCTTGGCGTTGGCTCCTTTGATGAAGGGGTACTCAATGATGGTGTCACTCTACTTACTCCTCGCTTTGAAAATGCCTTTGTCGACAAGTGGGCGGTGATTTCAGAGCGTAAGAAGCCGCGCTACTTTAAAGGAAAGCCTTTTATTCGCATTACAACAGATGAGAATCCAGCAAACGGTCACACGGCCATTGGCTTTCACGTCCAACCTAATCTTGACACTTTTATCCGTGCCTTTGATAGCCACGGCTGTATGAGAATGCAATTAGATGACCTTATTGCCCTTCATGACCTAGTTAAAAGTGGACCTCATCGTCGTCTTTCTATCAATGTTAAGTTTAATATTGATGACCAAGCAGACCATCCCTTTCCTCGCATTAATCGTCCCTACAAAAAGGTTCTCAATGCAGGAACTAAGGAAAATCCCCGCTGGACCCTCGATAGAGATGACTTGGTTCAAACAACTAAGGACTGGGATAACTTCGCTCCTTACGAGCTCCTACAAGACGTCGACGGTGACACTCACCACGAGATCTTTGACTACGATATGAGCTGGCGTAGGGCAGAAAGAAGGGAAAATAAGCAAGAGGCCTGTTATGCCAAGTTTCCTTACAAAGAGATTGAAGACGAAAAAGACCGTAAAGAAATGTATGAAGAATATGAGGACTGCCTTAAAGATGGTAGGCGCCGCCGCACACTACGCGACCGCATCTATCGCTGGTGGACTCACTAAAATAAAAAGCCGCTCTCGCTTGTTATCTAGAGTGAGCGGCTTTTTTTATGCTTATTTTTACTCTTTCTAATTGAGGTGAATATTCGTCAGCTTTTCTCTAATGATAGGATCATTGACAATATAGGCCTCAAAAGTACCACTTTCTCTAGACTTCACCCAAGAGAAGGGATTCCTCTTGGCCGTACCGATGTAAACATCAATATGGGTCCCTTTAATCGCTCCCCCAGTATCACCAGCAAAGAAGTAACCATCGTGAGTCGTCTGACTGCCATCGGGAAGAGTGATCACTGTTCCACGAGCAGCTGGAATGTAAACGATGGAACCGTAGGGTGTTACGTTAGGATCCACAGCGATGGTTCTATAAGGAATAAGCTTATAGCGGCGAACTCCATCACCCCATTCACCACGGGCCAACTTAAATTTTGTCCTTGAAACATTCCATGAAAAATAGGCCTTGCAATTCACTTCATATCCATCGGCCGTCCCTGCATAGTTGTAGGTCACTCCTTTACCGTCGGCACCTACCACATGAACAGAACCCTCCATGGCCGCGAAACACCAATTTTTATGGCTTAAAATAGGTCCTATGCTACGACCACTCATATCTCTAAGAGGATAGCCGCTACTAAGAGATTGAACCTTAGGCAGGTAGTAATAAGTTGCCCACCAGGTCTTTTGATTTCGACCTTGATGTTCGGGTAAATCAAATTGAAATTTATCGTGATCAACAGTTGGTCTATCAACAACTAAGACCTGATAGTTGGCCTCAGCGCTGGCCCCTTCTGCCCCACGCCCTTCAAGTTTGAGCTCATGATTGCCCAATTCTTCAAAAGTAAAGTTGAAAGCAAATTTACCGCTTGAAATAGAGTGACTCTCTACAAAACTGCCATCAAGGTAAATATCAACTTTTGTGATATTGGCACCTGAGCCAGTAAATTTGGTCTCCTCTCCCACATAAGCGAGAGCATTCTCTGAAGAGCCTGTTAACGATACACTTGGTGCTTGATCCTCACAGGCGACTAGGCCTATGGTCAGCATTAATAACAAGACCATCCTGGTCACAAGTTGTCCTTGCATTTACCCCTCCTGGGTTTAGGTTATGTTGCCACTAGATTTCCTCATTTTAACGCAATGCATGCAAATACAAAAAAGTCAGGAAAAAATGTCGATATTTCACAAAAGAGAAGAGAATGAAGAGGACTTAATCAGGTCTTAGGAGATGGCCTGAGGCTACGGCACAGGCAGTATAGAGATGCATAAACCGCATCTGAATCGGTAAGGAGCACCCGGTTTCCGCTAATATGAAGCAGCACCTGCACCTCTTTCAGAGAGCCAAGCGAAATAGCATAAAACTTTAGTCTGTCTCCTTTAGTCGGTTTAGCACTCCCCTCTGCTAGATTTAAAACAACGCTTAAAAGTGCGCGATCAAACTGATCCTGCATATACCTCTTAGTTAACTTGAGACCTTTAGCTCTGGCATAGAAATCAAGAGCAAGATCCAGGGTTCTAAATTTTGTTTTAATAAGCACCTCCTATTTTAGTTTTTCTTCGGGTGCTTTTTTCTGGAAAGATCGTCAAGGATTGCAGAGCAACCCTATGAGCATGTCCTTGACGATCTTTCCAGAAAAAATGCGATCAAAGGCGTTTCTTTATTATTGCCTTCGGATCATTAAGAGAAACGCAATGTCTATTAGAACTTTTAGAAGATTACGAGCTTGAAAAGAAAGCCGATATTTTGGCAGCATCTCTGTACCGGCTTTGCCAGAGACCAGGCTGCCTGCTCCCCTCTTAAGAAAGTCTATAATGGGGAATTATATTAAAGCTTTAGATGCTCTCCCAAAGCCTCTCCGTGGTACTGAACAGCATAATCCACGGGTTTCTTACCAGATTGATCAGTTAATTGAGGATTGGCACCAGCAGACATAAGAAGCTTAACGAGCTCTTCATGACCTTCAGTGGCCGCATAGTGAAGTGGACTCTTTCCGTCCTTGTCTTGAAAATTAATAGAGGCCTTACCCTTGATCAAGGCCTGGGCCACTGCCACCTGGCCTTCAAAGGCCGCATCCATAAGAAGAGTATATCCAGCTTCATTAAAAGAAATATTGGGGTTGGCCCCGGCTTCAAGAAGTTTAACAGTTAGGTTTTCATCACCCGAGGAGGCCGCATAGACAAGGGCCGTTTCTCCCCTTTTGTTAGCAAGATCCACTGGAAAACCTTTTTTAAGGAGTAACTCAACACAACCTGAGCACTCCCCCATCACTGACCAGTGAAGAAGGTTTGAACCTTCCTTATCCTTTAAATTTTTTAAGGATTCAATTGAGTTCTCTTCGTTGAGGTAAGTTTCTAGGGCCTCTTTAAAAACGTGGGGACGGTTGTGAAAGGCCATCAACATCATGCGATCGACCCCATAGTCTTTCTTTGCCTGAGGATCATTAAAATCTCTATTTTGATCTTCATGAATCAACTCATCATCACCTAACTGCTGCCCTAAAGTGCCACTCTTCTTTTCTTCTCCAATCCCTTTGGCCTTTTGAAGGGAACTTTGCTCGGTTGAAACATCGTCTTCAATAGCACTAACCGCCACCTTTGAAAGGCCGGAGTCCGTCTTGTACTCCTTCTTTGAATGGTCTCGCGTGGCCACAAAAGTGGCGCCCATGAGAACAATTAATATTAGGGAAAGGAGGTTCTTTTTCATGACTCTTGTTGAACCTCTTCAGTTTTTTCAGTTTCGACCTGAGCAGCTTCTTCTTTCACTTTACCCTGACTTTCTGGAACAATCTCCTGAAGAGGCTGATCTGCAGGGAACCAAAAAGTAGGCCGGTACTCAAGCTTCTTATCTGGGGCATAGGTCTGCCAAAGAGCATCGACCGTCTTATTTTGAACCATTTTGGCACTTCCCTTCCAACCCGTAAGTTGATGGAAAATACCAAATGTTACTTTACTGCGTGCCCCAAAGAGCACACCAGCAAGGGCAGATGTATGATAAAGGGTCCCTGTCTTGGCAACAAAGGTTTTATCTAAGCGCGCACTTCTCAGACGATTGCGAAAGGTTCCTAGATCCGTTCCAGGAACGGCCACAACTTTTTGGATGGGAACTTGAGAGTCATCCAAAAGTTTATGAAGGCGATCGACAAGTTCTAGGGTCATGGCACAAGTCGAATAATTATCAACACGGCTGCCATTTCTCTTAGAGTCAAGGCCAGAGCCACTATACATTTTCACAAGTGGCTCACTACTTTCTTGAGAAGGAAAAGATCCTTTAGAAAAGTCTTTCTTAATTTTCTCAAAGTACTTATCAAATTCTTTCTCGCCACCAAGCTTATTGAAGATTTCATCGGCAATATAGTTATTGCTCACTATATTGGTGAACTTAAGATAGCGCTCCATTGTAGATGAAAGATGGATGAGACCTCCCTCTCCCACAGGATTTTCATCGACTAAATACACCTTACCCACTTTCATATTAAACCCTTCCCAGGTATCAGGAAGAGAGAGATGATCTCTTAAGCTTTGGGGAGTATTCTTGGCAAAATCATTATAAAAAGGCTTGAGCTTATTCCAAGTGGGCGTATTCCAAAAATCTTTAAGGTTGGCGGCCGTCCTTGAAGGGGTCACATTGAGAATACTACCAAGGTAGCCCTCGGCCTTAGTATAAACCCGTAGCTTCTTATCAAAAGTAATCTCTTCTAATTCCGTCACTCCTTGATTGTTAAGCTGGGCCAAAAGAAAGAAGAGTTTTCTATTAGAAAAAACAGGATCGTATGAACCACTGATATGCAATTTCTTTCCCTTAAGGAAGAACTTCGTGGGGTAACGGTACTCGGCTCCTAATTCCTCGATCGCCCACAGAGAGGTAATCAACTTTGAGACCGAGGCAATAGTGACTTTCTTATGAGGATTGTGGCCGTAGAGCTCACCTCTTCGGTCACGATAACAAAAGGCCTGTTTTGAAGAATCAATCTTAAATTCTTTATTGAGTTCAACAAACTTTGGAACCACCGATTGGGCCAAAAGCGCCGAGGGGGCTAGACTGAGAAGTGTAAGAGGAAGGATGAGTTTCTTAATCATTTCAGTTCCTTATATGACCCACGAGGCAGAGTTAAGGCCCAAACCTCGCGGGTGCTTAAAGTGTGAGATGCTCGCTTATAACGCAAGTAGTCACTGACCACAAGTTGTCAAAACTCTCTTTGTAAAATTTGACATTGGCGCTTTTTACACACTGCATTGCACCCAATTATGCGTAGTGTTACAAGCTGCATGTTTAATGAAAACTAATGGCGTAGATTTTCTAATCTGACCCTTTTTAACCCAATGGACTCAAGTGGCCACAGACCATTTTGAGGTCGTCAAGAGGAGCACACCATGAACCACAAACTATTAAAAAAGACCCTACTCGCAACGGCCATGCTAAGCAGTCTTAATTCTCAGGCCGCTTTTTTAAGTGTCCTTAGTAAATCGATGGGAACAATTAACCCTGAAGCTAAAATTTCAGGACCCGTCTACCGTCATGAAACAAAGAAAGAAGATCAATACGGGGATGAAGTTGCAAAGATTTTATTAGAAGAGGCCCACAAGCAGGCCAAGGAATATTTAGCAGAAGGTAATACTGAAGCTTACTATGCTTTCATGATTTTGGCCTTAACTGTTCCCAATCAAGAAGGTCTCTATGTTCACTTCAGAGAAGTTCCTGCTCAAGAGGAATATTGTCGCGATAAAAGAACCCAAGGTGATGGAATCTCTGGTGAATCAGTAAATGAATTATTCAAAGTTGTTTTTAATAATCATAAGCCTGTTCCTGAAGAACTTAAGGATGTTGGTTTTTTTAGAGGCCTCTTTGGTGGAAAAAAGCTTAAAGAAAGACTCGAACAATTAGAAAAAGAGAACCAAGAAAGAGAAAAGAATGGCTTTCTTCTACCTTGTTCTAAAATGACAGGAAATGAGTCGACTTATCGTCAACTTATCTTAGGCGGATGGGATGGCTCTGACGTAGGTATGATGCAAGTGAGTGTTAAATTTCACTATGACAAATTTCTCAAACCAAAGAAGTATCAATCTGTTCGTGAGACTATTCAATATGGCCTTGGCTATATTAAGAAGAGATTTGATGTCATCCTAGGTAAGAACACGACGCCTACTTATATAGCTGACCCCGAATCAAGCTATGTGTGCTTTACAGATGAAAACGGCAAGGTCAATTACCAGGCCGTCGTTCAAGGTTCATGGGCGGCCTATAATGGTGGCCCTGCCCAAAGATGTCGCTTCACGAGAATAGACGACCCTGAAAATGAATATGCTGGTCACGACAAAGGCTTTCTTGTTAGTATGAAGAAGACCACAGACTTAAACAAAGGTCGCTTCTTTGGTTTTAATGAAGAAGGACAACTTCCTCTTTCTGAAACAATGAAGAAGGCCCTTGCTGAAGTCGTAACGAACTACGAGCAAAAAACTAACAACCGTCAGCATATCTCACAGATCGTTGGTGAATAAGGAGCAAGAGCTTGCTTAAAAAACTAATTCTTAGTTTATTCATAATAGGGCCCATCATTTGGTGGGCCTTTTTTTCCTCAAAAGAGAAAGCTCCACCAGAAAACCTTATTCCCAAAGATTTAACGAATAAAATTGAAGGAATCAATAGAGACAACCTTAAGAAGGTTATCCGTCCTGAGAATCAGAAAAAAGAGGAATTTAAAAAGTTAACAGCACTTAACTTTCAACCCTCTCTCTATCTTGCCGACCCGAAGGTCACAGCGGGGAATTGCAGGAAATTCCTTGAAGAAACCTACCAGGATTTAAAGAAGTGTTACAAAGACGGTTGTGGTCAAAGGCCTGAGGAAGAAGATGGCTTCTACGATCCAGCATTAACCACCTCTATGATCTCCATGAAAAGAATTTTGGAGGTGGCCCTCCTTGAGCCAGAAAAGCTGGAGGCCGATGAATGGCTATCCTTAGATGACCTCAAAGATATGCTCAATGTGGAAAATGAAGATGTGAGGAAACTGGCATTAAAGAATATGATGGTCCTTCATAAAAAAGATCCCCAAGTTTTTAACGAAGTCCTTCGCTCCTCTGAAGAGCTTGAAGGAGAGAAAGCGGCCGACCTCATGGGAGAGCTGATGAATTACGTGGACAAAGACAATAAAGCAGCTTTCATGGAAACCCTCAATCTCATCGCCAAGGAAAAGGATGCCTACACGGCCAATAAGGTCTTAAGAAGAACTCAAGACATTAGAGCAAGTGAGGCTCAGATCAAGGCCATCGGTCAGGACCTTTGTCGCTTCAAAAATGATACCTTTAATTTTAATGGATTAAATTATTCGCTAAAGAATATGGCGACCGCTTCCGGTCACCAATTCTCGCTAAAAGATTATTGTCGGTAATTAAATTCGTGATAGGACTCTTCAATGATTTTACTCCAAGTACCTTGACCAATGGGTCTTTCGGCTTGGGCCATGTCACTATCCTCACCTAGCTGACTGGAGTTGACCTCAAGCTTGTCACAAAGGCTATCATTAATAACCATCATCTGCTCAGCAAAGAAACGAATAAATTCATCATTTGAATTTCTATTCATCATCGTTTGACAGTCGAGGTCTTGATAGTGCTCGAGGCGCTTATTATAGATAAATTCGTTATAATGCCCCTCAAGAAGCTTTGAAAAGGTGCCTAAACCAATTGTGCGTCTTTCTGCTTGAGAAAAGTCTTGATCTTCTTCACCATAAGGATCATGAGAGACACCTACCATTGAGCAGAAGTTGCTATTAAGCTCATAAACTTCACGGGTGAAGTAGCGAATAAATTCATCTTTAGAGTTACCGTTAACCAGCTGCTGGCACTCCATATCCATATAATGCTCTAGAGGTTTGGCAATTTGAACACCCTGAACCTGGGCTGGAATTCTCTTCTTAATGCTACCGTCATTAGGATTACCAATAGGACCTCCCTCTGAGATAGGCGCCTTGGCCAAAGAGGCCAAACTAAAGAGCATGGCAACAGCAAAGAGCCACATTTTTGCAGTAGAGTCGAAATTCTTTTTACTGGTCCCCATAGGGTCCCCCTCTTTTTAATTCAGGTCATACCTAGAATGATTTAGTTCACCTTTATAACTTCCAAGATTTGTGCCAAAACGAAGTGATTTAAAGCCAATAAGTTCAAGTACTTAAAGCATTCTTCACGGCCAAGGGGTGTCAGTTCTTTAAAACCGTCGAAAATCCTGACGGCCACTAAAAGAATTTCTCAAGAACATCCCAAGATCTCAAAAAAGGCCATAATGGCGCCAAACAAATGAACCCAACAAAAGGAAAACCCATGAAAGGACAACTTTCTACAGTCATCGCCCTCCTCATTCTTTCAACTGCTATTTCTGCAAGACCTCCTCATGAGCGTGGTATGCCACAAGATATGGTGGACTCAATTCAGGTGGGGAAAATTACAGCGGCCATGCTGAACTCTCTCGATAGAGACATCTATAAAACTCAAAAGGCCTTTGATAAGGAAATCTCTAACGTTGGTGACGCCAATGACTATGTTGAAGGAAAGATTCAAGCAGGCATGATTACTCTTGTAGGTGATGAGCTTCTAAGAATTCAAGAAGAACGCGCCAATCTTGAAGACAAATCTGAAATCGTAGATGCTGATGTTAATCCCCTTCATGACAGACTTGAAGAGCTTAGAAAAATCATCGACGAAATAAACTTATAAATAAGACGATAAATAAACCTAGAGAAGTTCCTAAGAGCTCCTCTCAATCAAAGAATGACCTATGAAAAAGACTGCCCTTTTTGCAACGACTCTCCTTTTACTCCAAGCTCCCTCCATGGCCTCAGATGTCTTGGAGAGAATCATGGAGATAAAAGGCCCTATTGCTAAGATTACTCCAGTTACTGTTCATGGGGATTTGAGAAATTACGACGTAGGTCGCTTCAAGGAATTTAGTATTTCTCTAGATCATCATTTCTTTAGTGGTGTTAAAACTCTAGAAAGAGTTAAAGGAGTGATTGCAAGAGCACAAATTCTAAGTCCTCTCAGTGACACTTCGATCAAAGTCAAAGTAACAGAGCTTGATGAATACCGTGGCGCTTCAGTTGATGCCATCATTGGTCTGCCCTTTGCCTTAGCGAATCCCGATGATGAGTTCATTGAAGATACTCTCTACGAAGGTCAAACTCTTACAGGTGAATTTAAAAGTGATAAGGTCACAGTTAGCGCAAAAGAGGCCACGCTCCTCAACGGAGAAATGCTTCTTAATATGATGAGTGAAAATATCGCTGGTTGCCACCTCGACAAGGGTATTGTCAGCTTTGATGTCTCCAATGAGAAGAACCGTCATCAATGCAGAAATTATATCGCCGCAAATGTGGCGCTTTATGAGGAGGGGTTTTCTTTAAATGATATTGAAGACCTTATGAAAGAATTTGCTCCCGATGCTAGAGCTGACCGCCTAGAGTACATGAAGGCCAATATTCAATGGTGGCAAAGAAACTTTGGTGATAAGTGATACTGATTAAACTATAAACACCCTTTAAAATTTTTTCTCTTATGGGTAAACCGTAACGTTAACTTGATAAACTTCTTGAGAAACTAAAAACGAATAAAGGAAACGAAATGAAAAGACTCATCACTCTAGTAAGTATTTTAGTAATGGCCAACTCAAATGCTTTTTTTGGCCGTAACTCTAGGACTATTATCAATTACGATAATGATACAAACCGTACAACTTGTGAGTTGATGCTCGACAGAACAATCAAAACAGTTGAACGTCAATTAAATATTCAACTTTTCAAATTGGGAGAGGCTAAAGGCCGTATTGATCTCTACGATGCCCTTCTAAGAGAAATCGATAATGATAATATCCCCAATGCCATTCAACGGGGAACAATAAATAAGTTCTTAAGTGGGAAACAGGTTTTTGAAGACCAAAAAGAAGATGCCTTGACCGAAGCAAAAATCATTGAAGCTCGCCTCAATAGTCTTAAAGATGGTGTATTTGAGACCTGTTTTTTAAGACAACAGTCCAATAAGGGTGTTGAGAGCCCTATGTTTTTGAATATAAATCCACTAGACATTTTCTAGTATCACTTTAAATTTTTAAAAGGAGGAAGGATCATCACACCTTCCTTCTTTCACCAAAGTCGCCGAGTCACTTTTAAGAGCACACACATTCTTATAGGTCTTCATAGCTGGCATCACCTGAATACAGTACATGCCTTCGGGGCACTCGGGCATAGGTGGTTGGCCACAAACCTCTTCATTGTTTTCACAATCACAAGGACCGTCGTAAAGAAAGTCGGCCATATCCTTATCCATTTCACAACGAGAGGAATAGGTTCTAGGTTCCGGCATAACAGTTGCGCAAGCGCTACCTCCCCCTTCACATTCCCAAATAGGCTGAGCACAGACTTCGCGTTTTAGACTATCATCGCAACCACAAGCTCCAGTTGTATTGGCCACGCCAGCACAGCGGGCCGCTGAAGAGTTACTATAAGTCTTTCCATCATCGCCACAAACAGGAGCGTAGACTTGAGGGATAATACAACCAGCACCAATGGGTGAAACACCAGTTTGTCCGGTGAGTTCCTCGGTGACGACGCAACTGGTGGAAATAAGAGCGACTGAGATGAAAAATAATAGGGTGTTTTGATAAGTCATAAAACCTTATCGGTTGTTGGGAATAAACAATGAACCCAAAGGGTCCCTCTAAAAGACAATTAGGCACAAAAAAAGCCCCTCAATGAGGGACTTTTGTAACTTTTCTTTTTCCTTGCTACCTAAGGTCGGGACAGAGCGGCCTGCCGGCCTTTGTCCCGCCTTGGGGGCAATGTGCTCCGCGATCATTTGAACTGCCACTGGCAGTTCATGCCGCGGGCTTAATCGTCATTCTTCAATTTCTCTGCACGTTCTTTTATGGTCAGGATGACCGGTATGTCAGCGAGAGGCAGGATGCCGGAGCTGACCATCATACAAAGACGTACCCAACTAGGCATAAAAAAAGCCCCTCGTTGAGGGGCTTTTGTAACCTAAAGTTGCAGAAGCAACCTAGTCATCATTTTTCAATTTCTCTGCACGTTCTTTTATGGTCAGGATG
>JAUIBX010000268.1 GCA_030427595.1 Bacteriovoracia bacterium
AGGGGAGTAGTCCACTCCAAGGCCACCACCCACATCGATGAACTCAAGGGGCTTGCCGAGAATTTCTCCTAACTTTTGAAAGAGATCACAGGCATTCTCTAGGGCCTCAGCAGTTGCCTCCATGCAAGTGAGTTGGCTGCCTATATGAACACTAATGCCCATGATTTTGAGACGAGAATCCGTCTTATACTTTTGTGCGGCCTCAAGGATATCCTCGGCGAGAATACCAAATTTATGGGTCTTAAAGCCGGTGGAAATATGCTTATGAGTACGAGCGTTAACTTTAGGATTGAGGCGAAAAGCAATTTGAGCTGTGCGACCCAACTTCTGGGCCTCCTCGATGATGTCATCAATTTCCTCAACTGATTCCACATTAAAGGAGTAGATACCTTGATCACCACAGGCCAGGGCTTCATGAATTTCTTCTGGTCTTTTTCCAACTCCGGAGAAAACAATTTTTTGGGGCTCGATTCCGGCCTCTAGGGCGCGGCGTAGTTCCCCCACGCTCACAATATCGGCGCCAGATCCGACACCTGCCAATGTTTCAAGTAAATGGCGATTGGGATTGGCCTTGAGGGCAAAGCACACCAGTGGGTTAGAAAGACCTTGTGCTTTTGCCTGGCCATAAAAACCCTCAAAGTTAGTCAGCAATTGGCGACTTGAGTAGACATAAAAGGGCGTTTGAACCTTTTCAGCAAAGGTTTGCAATGGGATATTGTCAAAGTTTAGAGTATTGTTTTTATAGGTCCAAGGTGATGTCATAGGTGATATTCTACTGGGCCACTTTAGTGAAATAAAGGAATATCTTGGCAAATAATGCGGACAATTCAACAGACAGCCCCTTTGAGCTGATTTCCAAGTTCTCGCCCACGGGAGATCAGCCCCAGGCCATTGAATCTCTTGTTGAACAATTTCAAAGTGGTGAAAAAAGTCAGCAAACCTTATTGGGGGTGACGGGCTCGGGTAAGACCTTCACCATGGCCCATGTCATTAAAAGGCTTGGTAAGAAGACTCT
Source organism: Bacteriovoracia bacterium (assembly GCA_030427595.1). Classification (GTDB taxonomy): domain Bacteria; phylum Bdellovibrionota; class Bacteriovoracia; order Bacteriovoracales; family Bacteriovoracaceae. The sequence continues at coordinate 1,016 of JAUIBX010000268.1, forward strand.
TATTTTGGCCCACAATAAAACCTTGGCCGCCCAGCTCTACGCTGAATTTAAAGAGTTCTTTCCCAACAATGCGGTCGAATACTTTGTTTCCTACTACGATTATTATCAACCTGAGGCTTACGTTCCAGGTACGGATACTTATATCGAGAAAGATGCGGCCATCAATGATGAGATTGATAAGTTGCGCCACTCGGCCACTCGTTCTCTTCTTGAGCGTGACGATGTGATTGTGATCAGCTCGGTGAGTTGTATATATGGTATTGGTTCTCCCGATGAATATGAAGGCCAAAAGGTCACTCTCTTTAAAGGTGACACTCTTGATCGCGATGATTTTCTTAAGTCTCTTGTGAGTATTCAATATGAGAGAAATGATATCGACTTTTCTCGGGGTTGCTTTCGCGTGCGAGGCGATATTGTTGAAGTCTTTCCCAGCTATGAAGATAGTGACGTCATTCGTTTAGAATTCTTTGATGATGAGATCGATCAAATTTCCATTGTCGATCCCTTGAGAGGAAAAGTTTTAACCGTTCTTCCAAAGGTTACTATTTATCCTAAGTCCCACTATGTCGTTTCTGAAGATCGTCTGCAGAAGGCCATTGGCACCATTAAGGAGGAATTACGTGAGCGTTTGCAATACCTTGAAAAAGAGGGCTTATTAGTTGAGCGCCAGCGTCTTGAGCAAAGGACCCTCCTTGATTTGGAAATGCTTGAAGAGATGGGCTTTTGCCAGGGCATTGAAAACTACTCACGCCATCTGACGGGAGCAGCTCCAGGTGAGCCGCCTCCAACTCTTATTGACTTCTTTCATAATGACTTTCTTCTCATTGTGGATGAATCTCACATTACTGTCAGTCAGGTAGGAGGAATGTATCGCGGCGACCGCAGTCGTAAGGAAAATCTGGTGAACTATGGCTTTCGCCTGCCTTCGGCCCTTGATAATAGACCTTTGAAGTTTAATGAGTTTGAAAAGAAGTTGGATAAAGTCCTCTATGTTTCAGCAACTCCAGGGAATTATGAATTAGAAAAAACCCATGGTGAGTATGTTGAGCAGATTATTCGACCCACCGGTCTTCTTGATCCTCTTGTTGAAGTGAGAAATGCTAAGACTCAAGTCGATGATATATTGGTTGAGGCCAAGAAGGTCATTAAAGAGGGCTTTAGAGTCCTTATTACCACCCTGACAAAGAAGCTTGCTGAGGAGCTGACAAGTTACTTTCAAAGTGTGGGCATGCGCATTCGCTATCTTCATAGTGATATTCAAACTATCGAGAGGATGGAAATCCTAAGAGATCTACGCCTTGGTGAATTTGATATTCTTGTCGGTATCAACCTCCTAAGGGAGGGACTTGACCTACCGGAAGTGGCACTTGTGGGCATCCTCGATGCGGATAAAGAAGGCTTTCTACGAAGTGAACGTTCCCTTATCCAAACCATTGGTCGAGCAGCGCGAAACTCAGAGGGGCGAGTTCTTCTCTACGCCTATAAAATGACTCCAAGTCTGGAAAAGGCAATAAGTGAAACGGAGAGAAGACGGGCCATTCAAGAAAAGTATAATGAAGAACACGGGATTACGCCCACGACTATTCTCAAAGATGTCAGCGGCGGAGTGATAGAAACACTTAGAGGTGCGCGTTCCAATCGTAAGAAGAAGGGTAAGGTCCAAAAGGTATCCTTATCTCCAGAGGCCATCGATGAAAAAATTGCTGAGCTTAAAAAAGAGATGAAGCTCCTCTCCAAGGAATTAAAGTTTGAGGAAGCCGCTCGGGTAAGAGACGAAATTAAAGAACTCACGGAAGCCCGCTTGGTCTTTTAGGACTTTGTAACCACTGAAACGGCCAGAGCTGCCCCCCTTAAAGTCTTGATTTTCCCATGTAAAATAGAATGTATGACCAAGAAGGTATTTTTTCACATCATCATGCTCATTCTCTTTTTGTCAGCGAAGGCCTACGAAAGACCCGATGCCTTTATCGTAAAAATTTATGACAAGAGGGTGAGGGTTCTTAGCCCGGCGAAGTACGATGAGCTTTTGACTGTGATTATTGAAAATAAGACACTCACGACTATGAGAGGTAAGCTTGCCACTCATTCAGGTGAGATCTTAAATTACGTTTCAATTGATCCAGGCAAGTCCACTTCTTTAAGTGTGAAGAGGTTAAATAAGGAGCGCCTCTACTTTGTACCCATCGCTCCACCACTACAAAAAGTTGAATTAATTCTAGGAAATAAACCCTATGAGATTCCTCCGCGCCAATAAGGCCAAGAAAACGATTCTTGTGATTTCTGACATTCACCTTGGGGCGGGTACCTATGTGAATGGGGTGCGAAACTTTCTTGAAGACTTTCACTATGACGAAGAGATGGTTGATTTTCTGTCTTATTACTCATCTGGAGATTTTGAAAAGAGGGAAGTGGAATTGATTATTAATGGCGATCTCTTTGACCTTTTGGCCGTCCCTTTTGTGGAATACTTTGACGATGAGTTTTGGAGTGAAGAAGCCGCCCTTGAGAAACTCAAAATGATCGTAGAGGCCCATCCCGAAGTTATGCAGGCCTTTGGTGATTTCCTTAAAAAGAAGAATAAGAAAATAGTTTTCATCATCGGTAATCATGATGGGGAATTGGTTCTTAAAAAATTGCAGCAGTATCTTTTAGAACAATTTCCTGAAGAGGTAAGAGAGAACTTTATCATCTTGGCCGAACCTACGGGTGAGTATAGTCCCCATGAAGGTATTCTTCTCAAGCATGGTCATGAGTATGAGATTGCCCATCAGTTTGATCCGGTTGGCTCAGTGGCCAGCGATGAAGAGGGCAGACGTTACTTTATTCCGCCGTGGGGTTCTTACTATGTCACAAGAGTCATCAATAAGTTTAAAGAAGAGAGAGACTCTATCAATGCGGTGAGACCCATTAAGAAGGCCATGATTAATGGACTGATTTACGATACGGTTTTCACCATTCGCTTTCTTTTGGCCAATGGCTTTTATTTTCTCATGGTGCGCTTTATTTACTTTTTTAAACTCGGAAAGTCGGTGGGGGAGATTATCAATCATTCCCTAGGAGAGTTGGAGCTCTTTGGCGATTACGAAGAGCTCACCAAAGATGTCTTTGATAAGAGGCCAGATATTCACTGCCTGATTGTGGGTCACACTCATGAGCCCATCCATCGTACTTATGTAGATGGTACAACCTTTATTAATACAGGGACTTGGAC
>JAUIBX010000269.1 GCA_030427595.1 Bacteriovoracia bacterium
GCATATTCACTTCTTTTGTCTTCAGAGCTTCAAATTTAGGAAGGAAGTTATCCTTGTCGTACCATTCAAGTTCAGTGTTTTCTTCCTCGACGTTTGTACACTCACCATAGGCATCTTCACGACAACGGAAAGACTTATATTCACCAGGAATTGTGAGAACAGGGTATTGGTTGAGAGAATTGTCAGCAAAACGTCCATCTCTTTCCACTTCTCTGACTTCAAGACCTTCTTCAGACCATTTAAGGTGAACAAGTTTTTCTTGACCTTGGAAGAAAGGATCAGCATCTGTAACGTTCATCGGCGTTCCCAGAATCATCGGAACATAGATGTAGTCCACGGGACGCTCAACTTCAGTGCCATCAGCTAATTTGACCTTTTCATGGGTAACAAAATTACTCTTACTCATGAGCTCTACCGCCCGATATTGGACGTCATAGGGCTTCTCTTTGGCACAGCCAATAATGGCCGCAGCTGATAGGAGAGCGAGGAATTTAAATGTTTTTGCGTTTTTCATACTTGTCCTTCTTCTCTTGTTTACCTTTTATGGTTCTCTATTTCTTATTTGTTTCTGTCTTTGTCTTAGTAGTTAAAAGTTGCACTGACGAAAACACTTGAGCGGTCTTCGTCAAAGAGGTTGATGTCAAAATTATTTTGATCATAACCATATGTTCTACCGCCTAATTCGTGACCGACGGTAAAAATCCAATTGCGACTGTAGTTATAGCCAAGACTTTGGCCAAGGAATGTAACGTTCTCAGTAGAGTTACCGAGATAGTCCCATCCTTGTAGGTTGGTGACGTTGACACCCAATTCCCACTTATCTGTAGGAAAGAATGAAACGGCAGCAAAGTTTATAAGAGAAACTGAGGTGTTTTGACCAAAGTCTCTATTAATTTGAAATTCATGAAAATTCTTTGTGACCCTTGAAACACCGATGATCTGAAACTTTGGGTGCGGAGGACTTACGATAAAAAGTAATCCTGCCGACATGGCGCCACGGTGGCTTTCGTTAAAACGTCTTTCATCGTTTACAGCTGGATGAAGACGACCTTGGAAAATCGTCGTCACACCATCACCTGAAAGAGCACCGACTCTTTTTGAAATCTCTGCAAAGGCCGTGGTGAAACGGTCTTGACGAGAGCGAGTGAGATCTTTTGTACCTGCGCCCATGAGACGAAAGTTAAATTTACTAAATCGATAACGATAAATGGCCGTGAAGGCCGTATTGGTATTTGAACGGTAGTCATCCTCTTCAAGAACAGTGGTGGAAGTGGTGTTGACTAAGGTCACACCCCACATTCTTCTTTGCTTGCCGCCAAGTTGAGCCTGAAGCTGGGCAGCGGACTGACCAAAGCTCAATGGGGCGTATAAAAGGGCTAACAACAAAAAATATTTCATCCAATACTCCAATAACGAATACTTCCTTTTATCAGAGTTAGGTGTAAGAAATCTCGTCATAAGTAAAAATGACGCGATTTGTTGTCGAGTGTGTAAGAATATGTCAGATTTTTGACCGGTTTGGTCGGGTATTTGGTGTCAGCTTGAGGCCTTTCAAAAGGGGGTCATATTGGCCCTAGTAGGGAAATTTTACAATTCTTGGCTTTGTGCTTGGCGAAATCCAAGCAAAATATTTCCTAAGCTGTGCCGATAAGACCCGTATGGTCATAGATGTAAGAAAAATTATTCTTGCCCTCATTTTGGCGAATCTAGCTGCCTGTTCCACACCAAATCATTTTATTGAGCGTGGACCAGCCCAAGTGTCGAGCTGCGCTCATGCCGCCAGGGGTATTATAGAGGGCTTTCAGGAGGTTGTGAGTCTCACTAAGGCCTATAAGAAAACCCGTCCTGGTCAGTTAACCTATGGGCGACCGAGGGTAGATTACTTGCGCCAAAGAATTCAAGTTTGGGATTTTGAAGAGATGCAAGAATATATCGATGCGAGACCGATTCCCTATGTAGAGGACCCTAGTGGCAATTGGGTGATTCATGACCGACACCACTTTCTCTTGGCCTTCTTTAAAGAGCGAGAAGACCTGATAGAGCGTTTTCCAGGGCGTTCCCCCAAGTTTACCTATCAAAGAACAGCAGGCTTTAAAGGCCAATCTTGGGAGAGTTACCGCGCTTTTATGGAAAAAGAGAAGTACGTCCATTTGCGTTTCAAGGGCCAGCCAGCTTCTTGGGAAGATCTTCCTGAGCGTTTGGAAGATCTTCAGAAAGACTACTTTAGGGGTATGGCCTGGGTTCTTGTGAAAGCAGGCATTGTCTCAAAGAAGCCAGTTCCTTTCTTTGAGTTTGAATGGGCCCATTTTCTACGTCAGCGGTTTTCAAAGCTGCCTACCAAATGGCGTCTGCGCCATGTGAAGGCCGTGATGCAAGATATCTTAGAAAACCCGGATGACTATCGTCAGCTAGAGGGGCTTGATCATGAGATACCTAGCTTAGAAGAGGCCTTGGAAAATATTGAGAAGTATGCGATTGCCCTAGGTTGGTGATTTCTTGTCCTCTGTCCTTTGGTGAAAAGCCTAGTTTCTATATTCTAAGTCATTAAAATAATTCGAATTTGATTAAAAATTTTCAGGAAATTTGAGATGGATTTAGCATGATTTAGGGCAGGCTTGAGAGAACTTTTAGGTACTTACCTTCAATTGACAACTAGAGTGGGCGAAAATCTGACAAACTAAAAGTCCTTAAAAATCGTATTTTCAACAGGTTAAGGCGATATTTGCAATTCTTGAGTCTTTTTGTAGTGCCTAGCGTTAATTTCTGAGATAATGGTTTTAACAAAGCGAAACGCAAAGTTTGAGTGAAAGCTAGAAGCGAAAGCGAAAAGTAAAAGCTAAAGCCCATGCGAAACCTGAAGTGAATGTTGAAGCTGTTGATTGTTGAAGTGGTTGTTCGAGTTGATGTTACGGTGAAAAGCTAAAGCTGATGCGAAAGTGAAAAGTGAGAGTTCAGAGTTTGTGTAGAGATTTGTTTCCGTCCTTGTTGTCCTGTTTCGTTGTCCGAAAAAAAGGCCCTCTCCAGAGGGCCTTTTTTTATTTCCTTAAAGGGAATCCCCTCTAACTCTGTTAAACTGGGGGAATGAAACTCTGCCACCTGCTCTCACTAGCAAGAATCCCTCTAGGAGTGATGGCCCTTTGGTCTCTCTACTTAAGCCAATATCCAATCTTCCTCGTTCTCTTTCTTTTGGGGATTCTTTCGGATGCCTTAGATGGACCCATCGCTAGAAAAATGAATCAAACATCTCTCTTTGGAAGAAGCCTAGATAAATTATCGGACCAATTCTTTGAAGTTTTCTTGGCGGCAGGTCTTTGGTTTTACTCATCTTTTCCATCTTATTATTTCATTGTCTTGCTGGTGCGAGTTCTTGTTACTTTACCCGTTTTAAGAAATGAATTTAAGCGCGCGAAAAATCAAAATGCAAATATCCAGTCAAAGCGGGAAATTAAAGTAAGCTCTGTTTTAAGCCTAAGTGTTTTCTTTTTTTACGCCTTGGCGATGGCCTCGCAACAGGAAGCTCCTGCTCTGGCACAGGGACTCTTAGTTATAGCTCTTCCTTATGTGCTGTTGCCACTAGGTGCTTTGATGGAGGGGATTAATATTTTAAAGTTCTTTCCTCAGCTGGTGAGATCACCTAAGGGGTCTTGAAGTTCATAGTTCGTCTCAATTGTGAGCTCCCTTCTTTTAAGCTTTATAAGAATCATCAAAGGAATCACAATAAAAGCGCTAAGCAGGCTAAAAACTTGAGGGAAACTTAAATGCTGAGTGAGAGTGGTGGCGATGCCTTCTCCTAGGGCGGTGCCCAAGTTGGCCATGGCCATGAGGGAGGCAAAGAGAAAAGCAGAGGATGTTCCCTTAAGAAACCTCATTACAAGGGCCAAGAAGCAGACTTCCTGAAAGGCCCAGCAGATTCCCCACAGAGGGGCAATCCATAAGAAATTATCACCATCGAGAATATGACCGAGGGAAAGTACTCCCAAAGCAATAAGAAAAAGGGCCGCGAAGTCGATCTTCTTATTTCCAAGGTGGGACAGAAGAAGGCCTGCACTAATGGACCCAAATATCGCACCTATTCCTCTAAGAGAACCATAGAGACCAACACTCCTTTCTCCAATGCCAAACATATCATTGAGATAGAGAGTGATAAGGCCATCAGAACCAAAGGACACCACACTGTAGCTCACCCCAAAGAGTGCCAGAGTCCAAAAAGGAATAGTGGTCGTCT
>JAUIBX010000040.1 GCA_030427595.1 Bacteriovoracia bacterium
TACGTCATTCATCTTCATTTCCCCTATTTGTGTAAAGGCTGTTAAAAACCTTAGTTATTTATTTAAGTGTGTGAAGTTGATCTACCTGACTTATAGCAACGATCGATCAAGCTTTTAACACTGAGTGTAATATTTTCTTCAACCTTACCTAGTTTCAATGATTTTCCTTTATTTTTATTCGTGATTTCAGTCACATGGCATATAATGAAAAGCGCTTAAAACTAAATAATGCCTTGCTTAACTTGCGAGGACTATGGATAGCAGCATTAAAATGATGCTGTCAACCTAAATGCCCTGAAAAAAATCTTACTGTGCATTAGAGGCATAGTGACTAAATAAAAACCAGAACTTACTCGACTCTTTTTGTGGGTTATAATGGTTTTGAGAGGTAAATATTGCTTGAGAGGAGGCTCTCTGGGTTGTTCGTTAAGTATGGAACCTCAAGAGCTCGATAAGCTGTAAAATAGGCGGTTTCCGCCATATGAAGCTTTCTCAAGGTACGAGCTTATGCATAAAATTTGGCCCATTTTTCTATTTTCAGCAGCTCTTATGCTTTCTAATTGTGGATCGTCTAATAAACAGTCAGATAACAGTGTCGCAGAGCAGGTAATTGAGTCTGAAAATGATGAAAACCTCAATGAAAAAGAGCAACAAGAAAAGTTAGTCGAAGCCTTTGAGATTCTCGATAAGAGAATGAAGAAAATGGTGGCGACGGCCAAAGAAGGTGGTGCAGAGGCCATTGAATTTTTGGCGAGTGATCTTTTCCTAAAGGCCAATGACAGCTCAATGCGTGGGGACTCTCATACTGCAGCTTATCTCTATAAACAGCTCTTAGAACTTAAGCCCAAAGACTATTACGTCCGTAAGAAATATGCTGTTGAGCTCATTCGTTTAGGAAGCCTCATTGAAGCGAAGCTTGTCTTGGGCGATCTCCTCAAAGAAAGTGAATATAAAGAGGAAACTTTAGGTCTGATCCAGGGCGGAGTCCTTACTGCTTTAAATGAAGTTGATGAGGCCCAGAATGTTTATAAAAAAGTTTTAAAGAAGCACCCCTCAAGTGAGGAAGCCTGTGTCTTCTTGGCAAAGTCTTATACTTTAGAGAAGAAATACAAGAAGGCCCACTCGTTACTTGGAAAATGCTCTAAGAAGGAAAAGAAGGCGATCTTCACTTACTACCGCGCCAAGGTTTACTTAAAGCAAGGCAAGAAAAAGACAGCTGAAAAACTCCTTAAAAAGACTTTAAAGGATGACCCCACTTATTATCAGGCTGCTATGGCGCTTGGGCTTCTCAAAGAAGATGCTGAAAAATTCGATCAAGCTGTTGTCATCTATGAAGAGTTTCTAAAGAAAAACCCGCGCAGTTTTCCTGTTCTTTCGAGACTCGTTCAGGTTCTCTTTGCTAACGAGAACTTTGAAAAGGTTCTGCCCTATGCAGAACGATTGAGCTCTCTTGATCAAACTGACCTCAATTTAAGAGTGAGACTAGGTATCCTTTATACGGATGCTAAGCAATACGATAAAGCGATAGGTGTTTTTAAGGAGATCTTGGCCGCAGTACCAACCTCGGATAAGGTTCTCTACTATCTTGGAAGCCTCTATCAACAGACTTCAGATTTTGAAAAAGCTCTCGAATCTTTTCATAAGATCCCAGAGGAGAGTCCTCTCTATGTTGATAGCTCCATGCAAATTGCTCAAATCTTACAATCTTTGGTCCAGGTGAATGATGACAAGTGGTCTCAGCAGTACAGAGACTTCCTTTCTCAACGCTCTGGCTCTGTTGAAGCCTTAAAAGTAGAGTTTCAAATGATGCTTGCCACATACTTTGAAGGATTAAAAGATTATGGTCGTGCCATCGCCTCTATTGAAAAGGTTCGCCACCAAGGTGACTACACAGAGGGCCACGACTACTATCTCGCCTCGCTCTATGAGAAGGTAAAGGACTTTAAGAAGGCCCGCTCTATCGTCCAGGAAATTCTTGATAAGAATCCAAAGAATGCTCACGCCCTCAACTTCTTAGGCTACAGCTTATTAGAAAATAACGAAGATCTCGATAAGGCCTACAGTCTCATCCGTAAGGCGGTCGAGTTAAAGCCAGACGACGGCTATATAAGGGACAGTCTGGGGTGGTATTACTATAAAACTGGTCAGCTTAATAAAGCCCTTAAAGAAGTCAGTCGCGCCTTTGATATGGTGAAGTCTGATGTTGTCATTGCTAAACATTTAGCTATCATCTACAGAGATCTTAAGAAGTTTAAAAAAGCGAAGAGATTCTTTGTGGAGGCGCTTAAAAATTGCAAGTTCGAATCAGAAAGACGAGAAGTACTAGAAGAGCTGGGCGCCTTACAAGATGTGCGCTTACCTGCCTCTTCGGATTAAGTCTCCTTCTTCCCTCGGGTTGCGCCACCAGGAAAATAACTAATCCCACATTAAATAAGGCCATGGACTCGCTCTGTCTCACAGGACAGGGCAGAGGCAGGCTTGAGCATAGTTCTGGGCGCCATGTCTTTAACTATGAGAGTTTGTGGGAGCCCCAAAAACGTCAATGGTCCTTGGCCCTCGGTCTCCCTCTTATTGGACAAGAGCTGATTCGTTTTCATTATGGCGCGGAGGGGAAGAGGCCAAAGGTCTCAGGTGGTTTCGCAAAGCGTTTGAGAAAGGAAAGAGTAAATCAGAGCACAAATGGTCTTCTTGCCCGTTTCTATGAAAAGCTCTCCGAATGGTTGGTCATCAATACCGAAAGGAAAATTCCTAATCGTTTTAGTGGTTGGAATCTTTCTCTGGATGATGGCAATTTGGTGGCCACTGCTAAAATTGATTCACAACACCTTTTTGAGTTGAAAGCGTTCGCATGGGATCAGCACTATGAAAGGATGACGCTTTCCTTGCTAGAGAGACTTCCTGTCAATAGGCGTCAATCTATCCTTAGGCTTGAGATGTTTGTAAGCGCTTGCAACCTTGAGTAGAGCGGCCTCTATTTCTTTGTGTTGTGCGTTGGCAAGAGATTCTAAATCCCTTTAAAAACAACATTTTTTCTTATATAAACTTCCTTTAAATTTACTACGTGCGGAATAAATTAGCATACGGCTCAACTTTGTTTCCGCTTCACAAAGATAGTTTGAATAACTCAACGAAGGGTCAAATCATGAAAAAGATTTCTATTCTTGTCGCCATCTTCACTGTTTTGGGGCTCATGACAACTTCATGTACGAAGAAAGAGATGACCAAAGGAAAAACACTAAGTCTTGCGGTAAGTTCACAGGTCAAAGGAATGGATCCTATTTACGCCAATGATCGTTACTCTTCCAACGAAGTGGCTAGAGTTTACGAGGGGCTTCTTCAGTATCATTACCTAAAAAGACCCTACACACTTGTCCCTAACCTTGCTGAGTCCATGCCAAAAGTATCAGACGATGGTCTCACCTATACTTTTAAAATTAAGAAAGGTGTGGTCTTCCAAGACGATGCCGCTTTTCCTGAAGGCAAGGGAAGAGAGTTAACAGCAGAAGACTTTGTTTATTCAATCAAGCGTCTGGCCGATCCTAAGCTTCAAGGTCTTGGCTGGTGGCTTCTTGATAACAAAATCGTTGGTCTCAATGAATGGAGAAAGAAATACGCTGAGCTAGATAAGGTAGACTATTCGGAGGAGGTTGAGGGACTTAAGTCTCTAGACCGTTACACCCTTCAATTTAAGCTAGCTAAGCCATTCCCTCAGTTCCTTTATGCTCTAGCGATGCCTTTTACATTTGCTGTCGCAAAAGAAGTCGTTGATAAGTATGGCAAAGAATTTCTTAATCACCCTGTTGGGACAGGTCCATTTAGAATTAAAGATGGTGTTTTCAAGCAGACTAAGAAAATTGTCTATGAAAAGAGCCCAAGCTTTCGTGAGAAGAAGTATCCTTGCGAGGCCTCTGAGAAGTTTAAAAATGATGGTCTTTTGGAAGATTGCGGAAAAACTCTTCCCCTTGTTGATCGTTTAGTTGTCAATATTATTGAGGAAGACCAGCCACGTTGGCTTAACTTCCAAAAAGGTAAGGTTGAATACGTAAGTGTGCCAAAGGATAACTTTGATACAGTAATCCCAGATGCAAAAAACCTAAGTCCAGAATACAAAGATAAGGGCATCGTTTTGATGGTTTCCCCCTCTCTAGATGTAACTTACACGGCTTTCAATAATGACCTCGATCTTTTCAAGAAGAACACTAAGCTTCGTCAGGCCATGTCTCTTGCCTATGATATTGATAAGGCCAATAAGCTTTTCTACAACAATCAAGCGATTCCGGCTCAATCAGTTGTTCCTCCAGGGATTGCTGGCCATATAGAAAATTACACCAATCCTTATAGAGGGAATGGATCAGCTGAGCAGCTTGAAAAGGCTAAGAAGCTTTTGGCCGAGGCTGGATATCCAGAAGGGAAGGGTCTTCCTGAAATTACTTATGATTGCCCAAGTAACACTGTTTCTCGTCAAATCGGCGAGTACTTTAAAAAGCAAATGGCTAAGATCGGTATAAGTATTAAGGTCATTCAAAACCCATGGCCGGAGCTTCAAAAGAAAATCACTACTCGTAATGTTATGACTTACGGAATTGCGTGGGGTGCCGACTATCCTGATGCTGAAAACTTCCTTCAGCTTCTTTATGGACCAAACCGTGCTCCAGGGGCTAATGGTTCTGGCTACGACAATCCAGAATTAAATCGTCTCTTTAAAGTCGCTTCGGTTATGCAGGATAGCCCTGAACGTACGGCCCTCTATGAAAAAATGAACCGTATTGCTGCTGAAGAAGTTCCGTGGATCTATGGGGTTCACAGACAGAACTTCACCCTAAGACACTCTTGGTTGAAGAACTACATTAGTTCTGACTTTGAGGCCGGTATTGGGCAATATCTCAATATTGATAAGAAGAAAAAGAAAGAAATGCTTAAGAAGCTTTAATTAAAGGGTTGCAGTGAGTTTATCGGCATACGTAATTAGAAGATTGTTTTATGTCATCCCAGTGATTCTAGGGGTGTGCTTTCTTATCTTTATTATTTTCAATGTCGTTTCACCGGATCCCACAATTAGTATGCTTGGTAAGCACGCAACCAAAGCTCAGGTTCTTGAGTTAAGGGAAGCCTTAGGACTTAACCGTCCTCTTTATATGCAATATGTGGATACGGTGAAGTCTGCTCTTACTTTTGACTTTGGAAGAAGCTGGTCAACTAAGCAGGAAATCTCTGAAATGATCAAGCAAGGGGCGATCCCTTCTATCACAGTGACTTTTCCCGCCTTCTTTCTCTCATTCATTATTTCAGTAGCGCTAAGTCTCTTTGTCGCCTTTTATAGAGGAGGCATGCTGGATAAGTCTATTGTCTTCGTCTGCGTTGCCCTTATGAGTATTTCGTCACTGGTGTATATCCTTGTAGGTCAGTGGTTCTTTGCTTTTAAATTGGGTCTTTTTGAAATTAGTGGCTATGAGGAAGGATTTCCGTACTTCATTCCCTACGTTATGCTTCCTATTGTCATTACTGTCATTTTAGGGGTTGGTCCTGATGTACGATTTTACCGTACGGTAATGCTCGATGAAATCTACCAAGATTATGTCAGAACTGCTCGTTCAAAAGGTTTGGGCGAAAAAACCATTATGTTCAAGCACGTTTTAAAGAACGCTATGGTTTCCATCATTACTTATGTTGTTTTGAGAATCCCATTTCTGATTCTTGGTTCACTTCTGATTGAGTCTTTCTTTGGTATTCCAGGCCTCGGCGGTATCACCCTTAAGGCCGTAAACTCTTCAGACTTCCCTGTCATTAAAGCGATGGCCGTCCTTTCTGGGATTGCCACGATTATTTTTAATGTAATAACTGATGTTCTCTACGTTGTGGTTGATCCACGAGTAAAACTTGAATAAAGGGTTTAGGGCCAATGGCATCTAATCAACAAACATCTAAGTCACTTTGGGGTCATGCATGGGACTCTTTAGTTTCAGACAAACTCACTGTTGTGTGCATGAGTATTGTCTTCTTCTATGCATTGGTTGCTCTCTTGAGTGCTACCGGACTTATCGTTTCTGACTGGTCCAAAGAAGTAGGTCCTTCCTATGCGCCTCCTTCTAGTGAGTACCTTTTTGGTCTCGATATCTTTGGCCGCTCAGTTTTCGCCAAAACAGTAAAGGCAACCGAAATTGCTATGTCGGTTGGTCTCGTCACAGGTATTCTCACTGTTATTATTGGTGTCACCCTCGGGTCCATCTCTGGCTACTACGGTGGTAAAATTGATGAGTTTCTTGTTTGGTTTTATACCACTGTAAGTTCGGTTCCCTACATTATGCTTCTCATTAGTATTGCTTTTATTGTGGGGAAGGGAATTCTTGCGGTTTATCTGTCCTTAGGTCTCACAAGTTGGACTGGCCTATTTCGATTGATTCGTGGCGAGTTTATCCGTCACAAAGATCGTGAATACGTTCAAGCAGCTACGGCCATTGGTGGTGGCGATTTCAGAAAAATTTTTAAACATATTTTACCTAACGTTTTCCATATCGTGATTATTAACTTTTCTCTGCAATTTCAATTTGCCATCAAGTCAGAAGTTATTCTGTCTTACCTAGGTCTTGGGGTTCAGGGAGTTCCTAGTTGGGGAACAATGATAAATGATGCCAAACTAGAGTTGGCCCGTGGAAATTGGTGGCAGTTAGCGGCTGCAACAGCAGCGATGTTAGTTGTCGTTTTAGCATTTAATATTTTAGGGGACGCATTAAGAGATGCCTTAGACCCCAAGCTTAAAGGCAAATAAAGGAACATTGGCATGGCCGAAAAAATTCTCGAAGTAAAAGACCTCGTCGTCGAGTTCAAAACCGATAGAGGAAAAATCACTGCTGTAAATGGCGTGAACTTTGAAGTTTATAAAGGGAAGACTCTAGGAATCGTGGGTGAGTCGGGCTCAGGTAAATCTGTGACAGCTCTATCGATTATGAGACTTATCCCAAACCCTCCTGGGAGAGTTACAGGTGGAGAGATCCTCTATCGTGGCCAAAATGTTCTCGATATTCCATTGGACGATATGAGAACGATTCGTGGGAATAAAATTGCCATGATTTTCCAAGAGCCAATGACGTCTTTGAACCCTGTTTTTACCGTAGGTAACCAAATCGAAGAAGTTCTAGAGCTTCATCAGAAAAATCTTTCTAAGCAAGAGCGTACTGATAAGGCCATTGAAATGCTGAGGCTTGTTGGTATTCCTTCACCTGAAAAAAGGGTGCAAGAGTATCCTCACCAACTTTCCGGTGGGATGAGACAAAGAGTCATGATTGCGATGTCTCTTGCTTGTGAGCCGGACATTCTTATTGCCGATGAGCCAACAACGGCCCTTGATGTGACGATTCAGGCTCAAATTCTTGAACTCATGAAAAAGCTTCAAGATGAGATGGGGATGGGAATTATCATGATTACCCACGACCTTGGTGTTGTCGCAGAGACATGTGATGATGTTGCCGTTATGTACTGTGGTCAAATTGTTGAGCAGGCCGATGTGAAGACACTCTTTGGTCATCCACGTCATCCTTATACAAAAGGTCTTATCGAATCGATTCCATCTTTTGACTCCACAACTGGGGGAGAGAAGGGAAGGTTACCAACTATTGAAGGGATGGTGCCTTCGCTATTCGAACTACCTCAAGGTTGTAATTTTCAAAATCGCTGTGCCTTTGCAACTGAGAAGTGTAAAGGACCACATGGAGAACCTAAACTTGAAGCTATTGGATCTGGCCAGATGGTTCGCTGTTTTCATCCATTAAGTTAATTAATTAGAGGAATATATGAGTGATTACATTTTAGAAGTGAACAACCTTTCAAAGAGATTTCCTATCAAAGGAGGGATCTTTGGACGTGAGGTTGGCGCCGTTAATGCTGTTAATAATGTTTCCTTTAAAATTAGAAGGGGAGAAACTCTCGGTCTTGTTGGTGAGTCTGGCTGTGGAAAGACGACACTCGGTCGTTCACTCCTGCGGTTAATTGAACCTACCGCTGGCGAGGTTCTCTTTAATGGTCAAAATATTGTCAACTATAATGCAACAGAGATGAGAGAGATCAGAAGAAAGATGCAAATCATCTTTCAAGATCCGTATGCCTCTCTTAATCCTCGTATGACAATTGGTGGAATTCTTTCGGAGCCAATGGATATTCATAAACTCTTCACAGGTAAGGAAGAGCGTAAGAAACGCCTTTACCAACTTCTTGACCAAGTTCAGCTCCCAAAAGATGCACTTAATAAATATCCACATGAGTTTTCCGGTGGACAAAGGCAAAGAATTTGTATTGCTCGTGCACTAGCTGTTGAGCCTGAATTTATTGTTTGTGATGAGCCAGTATCGGCCCTCGATGTTTCTGTTCAAGCTCAAGTTGTTAATCTTTTAATGGACCTTCAAAAAGAACTAGGTCTAACCTACCTTTTTATCGCCCACGACCTTAAGGTTGTTGAGTACATCAGTACTCGAGTTGCGGTTATGTATCTTGGTAATATGATCGAGGTTGCTGAGTCTCATGAACTCTATGGGGGAGCTCGTCACCCTTATACTAAAGCTCTTTTCTCGGCCATACCGAAACCAAACCCCAATGTTCATATGGATAGAATTCTTCTTGAAGGAGATATTCCAAGTCCGATGAACCCTCCAAAAGGCTGTCATTTTCACCCAAGATGTTGGAACGCATCTGATAAGTGTCGAGAAACTTATCCTGAAATCACTAACCAGAGTGAAACGCACCAGTATAAGTGCCATAACCCGATCACTCTAAACTAATTTTAAAGAAATATCGTCTTTTTTAAGGGGAACAATCTGTTCCCCTTTTTTGTTGATCATTTTACTCTTTTTTAATTTTTTCTAGAGATTCCGAAAAGTTAGATGACTTGAATTAACTTGGAGGAACTCTCATTTGTTAGATGAAAGCTTTTTAAAAAATATTCAAAATGGAGATCTCATTTCTCTCGTGGGCCATAGTCCACTTGTGCCCTTCAATTTATTTTGGATTAAAAAGAATGGTAAGAAAGTACTTCTAAAAAGTACGGGAGAGTTTTCTTCGCGAAGTGATTTAGAAAAGTGGCTCAATAAAAATCTGAACTTAGAAAGTGAATCCACTCTCAATGAAAATTGGATTCAAGATGGCGTTCAAAGATTAAATAGATTTAGAGAAATCATTTCAGATAACTATGGTGACCCCATGGCCCTTCAGGAGTGGAAGGTCGAATGGATAAACTGGCTAAGTCCGTCACTTTGGGAAGGAGAAAATGCTGTAAGTCGATTAGATGTTTGCTTTCTCATGGGAGTGTTCTTTTGTGACCTCAATGAAAATGAAGAAGGCTTATTTTTAAATTATCCAATTGAACTACAAAAGAAAAATTACCTGATGGCAAGCTACGGCACTCTCATGGCCACTCTACTAGGTTATACCGATGAAAGCTATCTCAAAGACTATTTTAAGGTTTTGCTATTTTGGGATGCCCCTTTTACCCAGACTATTTGGAGTGAAAGTGAGAAGAGCTTCTTAAAGCAAGAGTGGAGTGAACCTGGTCTTGGTAAAGCACTTTCCTCTGAAACCATGACAAATGTTCATCGTTTATATCAAGAAACGACACCAAAGATAAAGGAGACTCTCAAAGAGTCTATTCAGTTTAAAGGACTTCTAAAGTATTTAGATTGGTCTTTTGAAAGCTTAAGTGGTGAGGGGTATCCCTTTGGCTTTACTGTAAAAGAGCTAAGTGACCTTGATGTATTAAATATTTTCATTTCTCATAGGTTTTCTTATGAGGAGAACCTTTCGCTTGAGGCAGAAAAGGAAGGTTTGAAAAAGCTTTTTGAGGCAAGTGGAGAGTTTAAGAGGAATAACTTGAGCTCAAGATTAGAAATAATAGTGAAAACCGCATTCTCAAGAGCTCTTGAGTTGAAAGGCGGATATTTTGAGATTGTAGGATTATAGATTGAGTGACGCTAAGAAAATTCTTTGGAAAGGAAGGGTTCCCGATGAACTTCGGGTAGTTCTATCCGATTCCGATGTCATTCTTACTCAAAATGAAGCTGAACAAAATCAGTGCGCTTTCCGCTACGGAATTGGTGGAGCTAGCAATATTAATATGGGACCTATTAATTGGAGTTCCATTAAATCCGGCCCCTCTATTTTTTTCCATCAAGAGATTCTTGGCTGGGAGATTCCTCAACTCATTTTTAAAAGAGTTCTTGCTGGGGAGGGGGCTCTTGGTCCTGAGGAAAGCTATAAGGGCGTTTTACTTAAAGCCGGTTCATTTAAAATTCTGAACCCTGGTAGTTTAGGTTACTATTCTGACCTTCTTGCTCGCTTCCCTGGAAATCTAAGAGTTAACCCTGTTAATATTAGGTCTTTTGCCATTTCTCTTTTTAGCTTCTTAGATTATTGCTCTCAGGCAGATCTTATAAACTACCCCGTTGAAGTTGACTATGGTATCTCTCAAAACTGCTTCTTTATTCAAATTCACTGTGACAGTAATGAATTGCACTTAGAAAATATTCTTGATGCTGCTGGAGAGCAAGACCCTAATAATCCCGTTAAGAGTTTAGTTAAGGAGGCTTCAAGTAAGGTCGACCTCATGGAAGTGTATGGCCTAAAGAGCTCCAGTAAACTTGTTTTTACTGGGTGCTGGATTGGAAATCCAAACTACATGAGGAGCCAGTCTTTTCCCTCCCTAGTAGTTTACCAGCTAGATAGTTATAAGAGTGCCAAGGAGAGAAAGGGACGCATCCCTGATATTCAATCTGTTAATAATCACTCTGTTGATGAATTTCAAAGAGTTAAATTGGCCGAGTCTCTCCCCAAGAAATACAAGAAACAAAAAGAAGTAACTATAGAGATGGTGGTTAACCCTGTACTTGTAAAAAGGGTTGTTGAGTTTGTGAGAAAATATAGACCTGACACTAACTTTGAAGAGTTCGAACTTAGTGATTTAAGGGCACTCTACCCTAGGTTTCCTGATCAAAATGCCATTTCTCGAATTAACGAAAGTGAAGAAGATGAGATCTTAACAATCTTAAGGGATGCCAATGTTGATCTTGATGAACAGGTAGAGCATGTAAAAGAACAGATTCCGGCCGAGGATTACTTATCCCGTATTGTGAGTTCATTGGAGGAAATGAGCTTCGACGATGCCATCGTGGCCGCAGAACTTGATGACGAAGGGTCAACTAATGAAGTCGTCCCAGGTTCAGAGGAAGAGGATGGTGCAAAGGCTCAAAAATTTTCCGGTGAGCGTGAAGATCTTACGGAAGAGAATCAAAAAGTCTCAGGGCAAAGACAGGACTTAACAGAGGAAACCCAGTTAATTCCTGGTGAAAAAGAAGATCTTACAGAGGAGCTTCAGAAGGTTGCTGGTGAAAGAGAAGACCTCACAGAAGAGTCTCAGCTCATTTCTGGCAAAAATGATGAAGACAAAACCAAGAAAATTATAAAAGGCTCAAAAGAAGAACAAAAAGAAAGTTTGAGAGTTATTAAGGGCGAAAAGGATCAGGTTGATAATAAGAGTTGGGAAGTAAAGCGATCTCAAACAGTTGAGCGCATAAAAGAAAAGGCAGAAGAGCTCCGCTTAAAAGGATTAACGAATAAAGAGATAGACGAAAATATAAAACTAATTGTTTCAGAGGAGCTTGGGCTTTCTCAAGGTAAGAGTGAGAGTTTTATTAAGACCCTCTCTGATGATGTTTCTGACGATATCGTTAACGAAGGCATTCATGTTATAAATGAAAATATTAAACAGAGATTTCGTTTAGAAAAGGTGGAGAATCAACTCGGTCTTAGAGAGAAGCAAGTTGCTAAGATGAAGCAACTCATTGAAGGCCTAAAGAGAGAATTGAGTCAGTCAAAGTCTCGTTTGGATGAATTTGAAAAAAGTTCATCTGCCTTGAGTAACCCAGAATCAGAAAACTTTAATCAAGAGCTAATTAATAATGAGGTTGCAGCTGCTCAAGAGATACGAGCATCATTAGCAGATATTGAACCACCGGCCTCTCATGCTAGTCCTCAAACAGAAGATGAAAGACAGCTTCCTGATCCAAGCTTAGATCTGGTAAACGAAGAAGGGGAAGAGCAGCCTGAGTCAAAGCAAGAAAACTTTAAAGCGAAGAATATTGAGCTTGAAAGAGAAATATCTAAACTAAAAAATGAAAAAACAAAGTTGGAGTCTGAAAATCAAAACTTGCTAAGAAAATTCAAAGAGGGGCAAGAAGAGGTTCTCGAGGCCAAGTCAGAAGATGGTGATGCGGATGCTCTTAAAAAGATGAATGAAGCCCTTGAAAGTCAGGTGGAGTCACTTAAGAATCGTCTGACTTTTATGTATGAGAATTCTAAAAATAATAAAGATATCGCCATCAGCGCCAATGAAGTTCAAAAGGTAATTGAAGATAAAGAACGCCTTTTCAAAGAGAAAATGGAAGTCCAGGAAGAGCTTGAGAGAAGTAAGGCTGAGGTAAGGAAGAGAGATCGCATCATAAAGCAAAAGGAATTAGAGCTGGTTCAAAAAGCAGATCTACTAAAAAATAAACCTATTGGTGATGATCAGGACTTAGTTAAATCTCTAGAAAAAGAAAAAACTGCACTTGTGCTCAAGCTCAAAGAGCAAGCGGGCGAGCTCAAGGCCGAAACTCTTAAGACAAAATCCTTTGAGCAAAAGGTAAAGTTTTTAAACGCCCAGCTTCAGAAATTTCAGAATACTCCTAAGGCAAGGGGGGCCGCAAAGTCGGCAGTTACTGACCCTAAAATGGCGGCTAAACTCAAGCAGGCTGAAGTTATGAATAAGAAGTTTAAGGAAGCCGGTGAGAAGCTTCAAAAAGAGCTCGGGGAAAAGAAGACCGAGCTTCATAAGACCAAGCTTGAAAATAAATCTATGGAGCTAAAAATAAAAGATTTAGAGAAGAAACTCCTCAATCTGGCCAAGAAAAAAGCAGCATAACGCGCTGTTTTATCTTCATAACACCTTGCTTTTTTTGATCCATTCAAGTAAAAATACTTCCTACGACAATATCTATGCCGCAGCCGCCGTGGAACGGTGGTGAAATTGGTAGCCAAATGCGGACCAGCATTTGGCAAAAGGGCAGGAGCCGGTAGGTGGCGTAGAGCAGGATGCGATCTAAATTTTTATGTCTGAGCCGCAGTGGTGAAATTGGTAGACACGCTAGACTTAGGATCTAGTGCCTTTGGCGTGGGGGTTCAAGTCCCTCCTGCGGCACCATTTTAAATCCCTTTTTTATTTATCTTCCTTGTCACATTCTCAAATCTTTCGGTCACGTGCACAAGCACGCTCCCTATAAAGATTTTGCGAGGTCCAAGGAATCTAAACAAAACAGGAATCTAAAATGATATTTGGCGTGGGGGGCAAGTCCGACGGGGCCGCCTAGGCTGCGGCACCATTTTAAATCCCTAATTTATTCATCTTCCTTGTCACATTCTCTGATCTTTCGGTCACATGGCCTGGCCGGCCGCCAAGCATGCTCCCTAGAAAGATTCTGCGAGGTCCAAGGAATCTAAAATGATATTTGGCGTGGGGGTTCAAGTCCCGACGGGTTGTTGGGCTATACTTCTTCGTAGTCCTCTTCACTAGGCTCGGAAGCATAATATAAGGATTCGTTACCATGCTCTTGGCATCTGAGGTTGAAATCAAACTCCCAATAGGGGTCATTGGGGCGGCCTGATTTACAAATAATACATGAGGCATAGGGCTCCGCTTCGGGGTGAAGCCAAAGAAAATCACGATAGAAGTCTGTGTTGAGCATCTCTGTCTCAAAATATCTTCTAATAAGTGCTTTCGCTGCGGGCATGAGGTCAGTTTGATAATCACATCTTCTTAAGATGCGCTCATGCTTGCTCGCAAGCCCCGGTATTAGGGGCCTTTGAAAAGGGTTGCTAGGTTTGCTGTAACCAGCGACCTGTAGTGAAAGCAGAATAAATAGAGATGCGGTGATGATTCTCATTTAATTCCTTTAAAAGCTCTTTTGCATAAATTAACATAACCTAAGGTATTTATTAGTCTCTCAGATAAGATTTACCCGGGTGTCGGGAATATGGTCACCTATTTAAGTAGCTGAAATTATGGGAAAAAACCTCAGGAATGTCATCATTACGGGCGGGGGCAGTGGCGGTCATGTTATGCCAGCTCTCACTGTTGTACGTGCCCTTAAGGAAAAACATCCTGAACTTAGTTTCTATTCAATTGGGAGCTATGCAGGCATTGAGAGTGACCTCTTTGTAAGCGAAGGTTTGCCCTACAAGGCCATTTCGACTGGAAAATTGCGTCGTTATTTTTCTTGGCAAAACTTTACTGATATCTTTCGTCTTTTTAGGGGATTTCTCCAGAGCTATTTCTTTCTTTTTAAATTTTCAAAACGCGATACTGTTCTCTTTTGCACTGGAGGATTTGTCATTGTTCCTGTCGTGATGGCAGCATGGCTTCAAGGTAAGAAAATTATTGTCCATGAACAAACTTCGCGAGTTGGATTGGCCAATAAAATTGCGAGTCTCTTTGCTTCTAAGGTTTTGGTGACCTTTGAGTCTTCACTTGGCTTTTTTCCTTCAGAAAAGACTGTCCATGCTGGATACCCATTACGTTCAGAAATTTTGAATCCACCCTCCTTAGGAAGTTATGCTCTGGCCAAACTTAATAGAGAAAAGCGACCGGTTCTTTTCTTAACGGGGGGAGGCAATGGCTCCAAGCTTCTCAATGATGTTTTAAGAGAATGTTTGCCTCAAATTGAAAGTACTTTCTTTATCATTCATCAGTGTGGATCACGTTTTATTGATGAGTTTAAAAAGAATGACTCTGAAAATTATAAGAGCTTTGCCTTTATCAATGAGGAAATGGTTTCTCTCCTCAATGAAGCGGATGTGGTCATTTCTCGTGCTGGGGCCGGTACCGTCGTTGAACTCCTCTCTCTAGGAAAGCCTAGTATTTTTATTCCTCTGAAAATCGCTCAGAAGAATGAGCAATTCCATAATGCAAAAGAAGCAGAGAGAAAGCTTGGATCAATTATTATTGAAGAAAAGGACTTAACACAAGAATCTCTAATTAAGGCCATCGCAGATATTCGTAGTAAACCAAATGGGCAGAGAGTTTCCCAAAATCCAACTGAGCATATTTTGACCTATCTTTTAGGAGACTAAGTGAACAGAGAACTGAGTGAAGTCCAAAAACGTTTAGCAAACTTTGCTAAGGAGCGAGACTGGGATCAGTTTCATTCCCTCA
Source organism: Bacteriovoracia bacterium (assembly GCA_030427595.1). Lineage (GTDB taxonomy): Bacteria > Bdellovibrionota > Bacteriovoracia > Bacteriovoracales > Bacteriovoracaceae. The sequence continues at coordinate 15,224 of JAUIBX010000040.1, forward strand.
AAAATCTTTCTATGGCCATGAGTGTGGAATGCTCTGAGCTTATGGAGATCCTCCAGTGGGGTGATCAATCAATTTCTCGAACTGATCTAAGTAAAGAAAAGCAGATTGAGTTTGAAAATGAACTTATTGACATCTTCATTTATTGGCTTCGAATTGCTGATAAGTTTGAAATGAATATTGAAGAGGCTTTTGAGAGAAAGTTTGGGGAAAACTGTAAAAAATATCCTGCTGACAAAGTAAGAGGAAATTCAAAGAAGTATACGGAGTATTAATTCTTTCCGAGCATACCGTCACGTAAACCTTCGTCTCTAGCGTTGATAAACCAAATACTTAATAAAGCGCGGCTAAAGTCGCTACCACCAATGGGACCAAAGTTCTTGCCCTTGATAGTATATTCCACACCTTCTTTTAAAAACCTTAAATAAATGGCATCGTTCTTCTTCATGGCGTCCATTTTTTCTAGAAATGTCTTAAAGACTTGAGATAGGGACGCCCTTTCTTCTTTTGAGACGGCAGCTTCAAAGCCTTCCTTCCATGCACCTATAAGCTCATCCTTGGTGACATCACGAATAAAGTTCATGGACACTTGTTTGGGATAAGGCAAATTTAGTACTTTTTTTACATCAGTTGTCTTATTTAAAAGGTAAAGGCTTCCGACATAGACATTGACGTTGAGAAAGGTCGCATGACGAACACCAGATCCATTGAGTACAAGCTCCTTATTGGCAACTTTAATTCGATCTGGAACTTTAACTCCTTCAACTTCAATCGCGTGAGTATTTAAAAGAAAGATAATACTTAATGAGAAGAGTAGTCTTTGAATCATAGGCCTTATTTTCTTACAACACTTCTCATATTAGCCTCGAGTACTTTCTTGCGAATGCGGATGCTATTAGGTGTAACTTCTACCCACTCATCATTATCAATCCAGTCAAGGGCCCAATCAAGTGTTCTCGGTTGGATGGGGGGCAGGATAATGTTCACATCTTTTCCTGCAGTTCTCATACTGGAGAGGTGCTTTTCCCTTACCGCGTTAACATTAGTATCGTTAGTCTTCGTATACTCACCAATAACCATGCCTTCATAACATTTTTCACCTGGCTTAACGAATTGCTTACCAAGACTGAGAAGGTTAAAGAGAGCATAGGGGGTCATCTTACCTGGCCGGTCTGCTACGATAGCACCATTTTGACGGGCCAAAAGATCACCGGCATAAGGACGGTAGCCAAGATATTCAGAACTCATAATACCTTCACCACGAGTATCTGTGAGGAAGCGTGAACGGTAACCAATGAGGCCACGTGAAGGAATGATAAATTCCATTCTTGTCCGGGTATCGCCAATGGGTACCATTCCTTCCATAATCCCTTTTCTTTGGGCAAGCTTCTCTGTTACGGCGCCTGTCGCATCAGAGGGAATGTCTAAAACAAGTTTCTCATAGGGCTCTGTTTTTTGACCGTCTTCTTCTCCAAAAATAACTTCTGGGCGTGACAACATGAATTCAAAGCCCTCTCTTCTGAGTTCTTCAAAAACAATGGCAAGCTGAAGCTCTCCACGACCCATAAGTTTATAGACTTTGGGGTCATCCGTTTCTTCATACTTTAAGGCAACATTATGGCGACAGCTATCAACAAGGAATTCTTCAAGCTTGCGCGAAGTTAGGTAATCACCTTCTTGGCCACTAAGAGGGGAGGTTGAAACGGAAACAAAGACACCTACAGTGGGGGGCTCCACTTCAATTCTTTCTAGAGGCTCACCATCTTTTTTGTCACATATGGTGTCACCAATTTGAGACTCTTCAACTCCGGAAAGAATGACAATTTCGCCGGCCTCTGCTTCTTCCACTTCATTCATCCCGAGCTTGTCGTAGACTTGAATGGAACTCACTTTAAAGTTTTTACGATTATCTTTACCAATGAGGGTCGCCTGGGAGTGTTTGGTAATTTTTCCTCTTTGAATTCTTCCAATGGAGAGTGTTCCAAGGAAAGATGAGTAAGAGAGATTTGTAACAAGAAGTTCTAGACCACCCTCTTTATCAAAGCTAGGAACGGGGTAGTAGTCACTGGCCATAAAGTCGAGAAGGACTCTTAGGTCACTTGTTTGTTCATCTTGGTTGAGACTTGCCCAACCATCTTTACCAGAGGCATAGAGGAAGGGGATATCAAGATCAAAATCTTCGATTTCTAAAAAGCTAGCTAGTTCAAGAAGAAGGTCTTCAATTTCTTCTTTTACCTCATCAATTCTGGCATCTGGGCGGTCAACCTTGTTAACCACAACACCAATTTTAATTCCTCTTTGCATCGCTTTTGAGAGAACAAAGCGTGTCTGAGGAAGACAACCTTCAGCTGCATCCACAAGAAGAAGAACACCGTCTACCATCATTAAGCTTCTTTCAACTTCTCCACCAAAGTCGGCGTGCCCGGGAGTGTCGAGAAGGTTAATTTTACAATCATTCCAAAAGATGGCGCAGTTTTTGGCCTTAATGGTGATTCCGCGTTCTCTTTCAATATCACCAGAGTCCATGACCCTTTCTTTAACTTCTTCTCTTTCTCCAAAGGTTCCAGATTGATGAAGTAGGCCGTCAACAAGAGTCGTCTTACCGTGGTCAACGTGAGCAACCACAGCGATATTTTTAAGGAATTTGTAAGGGGTCATGCGTGCGCCTCATAGCGTTATTCACACTCTTAAAGAAGTGCGATATTTGGTTCTAAGAATACTTTTACTATTAGAGAGAGAATCCTCCAAAAATGATCCAGTTGCAAGAAATAAGTAAGTCCTACGGCCAAAGAGTTCTTTTTGAAGACGTTAATTTTGTGTTGGGACCTAAGGAAAGAGTGGGTCTTGTTGGTCGAAATGGCATGGGGAAATCGACTCTTTTTAGGATCATTTTAGGTGAGGAGTCCTCTGATGGCGGTAAAGTCGCCATTCCTCGTGGATATCGGCTTGGCGCTCTAGAGCAACATCTTGAATTTACAGGGAAAACTATTCTTGATGAGGTCATTCAAAGTCTCCCTAGTGAATTTATTTACGATCATTGGCGAGCAGAGAAAATTCTCTTTGGTCTTGGCTTTGGAGAAACCGATTTGTCTCGACCTCCTTCGGATTTTTCCGGTGGTTACCAAATTCGGGTAAAGCTAGCGAAGGTTTTGGTTTCTGCTCCTAATCTTCTGTTACTGGACGAGCCAACAAACTATCTTGATATTGTCTCTCTACGTTGGCTCGCTCAGTTTTTGAAGGACTTTCCAGGTGAAGTATTGATGATCACCCACGATCGCTCTTTTATGGATAAGGTGTGTACTCATACTCTCGGTATCCATAGAAAGAGGGTTAAGAAAATAAAAGGTGATACCAAGAAATACTATGAGCAACTTGTTCAGGATGAAGAAATTTACGAGTTAACTCGTCAAAACCAAGAAAAGAAGAAGCAAGAGCTTGAAAACTTTATTAAGCGCTTTGGTGCAAAAGCAACAAAGGCACGCCAGGCCAACAGTAAGAAAAAAATTATTGAAAAGATGGATGAGATTGAAGTTTTAGATGAAGTTCCAGATCTCAATTTCTCTTTTAATTATAAGGATATCCCTAGTAAGTTTCCTCTTGAAGTTAAAGACTTGGCCTTTGGTTATGACTCTGGACCTATTCTCTTTTCAGACCTTAAGTTTTCCGCAGCGAAAGGAGATTGTATTGGCATTATCGGAAAAAATGGGAAGGGAAAGTCGACCCTCCTCAATTGTATCGCAGGGGAATTAAAGCCTCTTGAGGGTTCTATCTGGAAAGCACCAGGTGTCGCTCAAGGACACTTTGGTCAAACAAATATTGAGAGGCTTCACTTTGAAAATACGGTCGCCAAAGAAATCGCTGAGGCCAATGAGAACCTTTCTTTTACTCAGGTGAGGTCGATTTGCGGCGCTATGATGTTTCCTGGGGAGGATGCCGATAAATCGATTAGTGTGCTTAGTGGGGGAGAAAAGGCAAGGGTAATGTTGGGGAAGATTCTTGCTAAGCCTGCCAACCTTCTCTTACTTGATGAGCCGACAAACCATCTTGATATGGAATCGATTGAGGTTCTTTGCGATGAGTTAGCCAATTTTGAAGGCGTTTCCTTTATCGTAACTCACTCTGAGCTTTTATTAGATCAATTGGTGAACAAACTAATTGTTTTCAATAGGGATGAAGCCTTTTTCTTTGAAGGAAATTATCAAGACTTTTTAAATAAAGTTGGCTGGGAAGAAGAGCCCGAAAGGAAGAGCTCTAAATTTGTTGAGGTGAAAAAGGAGCCCGTTAAGACAAATAAAGCTGGACCACAGAAACCCTCCAAGAAAATAAAAGAGGAGATGGAGCTGGTAGAAGCTGACATTATGAAATTAGAAGAACTCATTGATCAGTATGAAAAGCTGTGCCAAGAAAAGTCTGGTCGAGGTGAAGATATCCATCAAGAATCAGCGATGCTTGGTAAGCTCAATAAGAAGGTCGAAGAAAAATTTTCTCAGTTAGAACACCTTAGTAATGAGCTTTCCTAATATTTAGAGTTAAGCATCAACCTTATTGAGTGAGTTTTCAGACTCAGGAGTTCCCTTTCTTTCCCAACGATGAAACTTTCTTAGGTGGTGAAGAACTCCTTCTGGCTTTCTGGCCTTCTTCCAATTTCCAGCGGTAAATTTATTGGCCTCTCCCATAGAGGGATAAGGGTGAATAGTTCCTAAGATGGCATTTAATCCATAACCATGTTTTAAAGCACCAATAAACTCTAGGATAAGGTCCGAAGCATTGGCCGCAACAATTGTAGCCCCAAGAATTTTATCACTACCCTTTGATGTAAGGACTTTGACGAAACCATAGTTGCTACTATCAGCGATGGCACGATCTAGGTCATCAATTCCATATGTTGTTATCTCGTATTCGACGCCTTCTTTTTTGAGGGCCTGCTCATTTTTACCAGCGGTAGCAACTTCAGGGTCTGTGTAAGTGGCCCATGAGATATGGGAGTAATCAACTCTAAATTTCTTAAAGCGACCAAAGAGACCATTAACGGCACAAAACCAAGCTTGGTGGGAGGCTGCATGGGTTAATTGAAAGGGGCCAGTCACATCACCACAGGCAAAAATATTGGGATAATTAGTTTGTAAGAAATCATTAGTTTTAATGGTTCCATTGTCTCTTATGTCGACTCCGAGCTCTTCAAGACCAAACCCTTTAATATTTGCTTTGCGGCCGACAGCGACGAGTATGTGATCAAAGTTAACCTCATGAATTTCAGGGCCATTGCCGCCTTTTTGTGCCAAAAGAAAGTTTTGTCCTTGTCTCACTTGAACTTCAACGGCCTTATGATTTAAGAGGAAGTTTATTCCTTCACTTTCCAGTCTTCCTTGAAGATATTCAGCGACATCTTGATCCTCGACCTTAAGAATACGGTTATCCATTTCGACGACTGTTACTTGAGAACCAAGACGGTTAAAAGCTTGCGCCATTTCTAAACCAATAGGACCTGCTCCTAAAATTGTTAGCTTTTGAGGAAGACTTTCAAGCTCCCAGAGGTTTTCGCTTGTTAGGTAAGGCACTTCACTTAAGCCCTTAATGGGGGGAACAAAAGGAGATGCGCCCGTGGCAATGGTGATATTCTTCGCTGAGATAATTTTTCCATCTACCTCCACCTCCCAAGGACTAATGAGCTTGGCGTGACCTTTTATACAATCTACACCTAGCTTGGTGTAACGTTCAACACTGTCGTGGGGCTCAATTTCATCGATTACATTGTGAACTCTCTTCATGACATCTTTGAAGTCAAGTTCGTAAGAGGCAGACTTGATGCCATACTTTTGCGCCTGATTAATACTATGAATGACTTTGGATGTTTTAAGAATTGCTTTTGAAGGGACGCAACCTGTATTTAAACAGTCACCGCCCATTTTGTTTTTTTCAATAAGAGCAACTTTGGCATTAACAGCGGTACTAATGTAGGCGGTAACAAGCCCTGCTGAACCAGCTCCGAGCACAACCATATTGTAGTCAAACTGCTTAGGTTTCTTAAAGTTTTTGTAAACCTTTCGTGCCTTAATAAAGTTAACCAACTTTCTTCCCAAAAGTGGCAAAAGGCCTAAGGCAGCGAAGCTAAGAAGAATTGAAGGGGAGATAATATCATTAAGAGATTGGATTTGAGAAAGCTGAAGACCTGCATTAACGTACACCGCTGTTCCTAAGAGCATCCCAATTTGTGATACGAAGAAGAACGAAAATGTGCTAATGGGGGTCAGGCCCATAACGAGGTTAATCATAAAAAAGGGAAAGAGAGGCACCAACCTCAGGGTGAAGAGGTAGAAGCCCCCATCCTTTTCAATACCGTTATTAATAGATTTAAGTTTGTCTCCAAATTTACTTTGAACATAATCACGCAAAAGAAATCTTGCCACTTGGAAAGCACAGGTCGCCCCTATTGTTGAGGCGAATGAGACAACAAGGAGTCCTACCCCAAAACCGAAGAGTGCTCCACCAACTAATGTGAGAATGGCAGCTCCTGGTAAGGAAAGAGCTGTCGTTGCGACATATATAGCAAAAAAAATTGCAATGAATTGAAAGGGACTTTTTTGATATTCATTTTGAAATTGGTCGAGGTTATTTTGGATATAGCTTAGAGATAAATAGTCTTTAAGACCAAATTTTTGAAAAAGGATAATACCAGTAATAACGAGAAAAATAACAATCAGGCGAGG
>JAUIBX010000041.1 GCA_030427595.1 Bacteriovoracia bacterium
TCATTATTTACGGGGGAAATATGAAAAACCTTATTCTCAGCGGTCTGTGTGTGTTAGGTGTCGCGACTCTTATGAGCTGCTCTCAGCATTCCACAGGAAGAATTCCTGCAAGTGTTGAGGAGACTGATTTCATTTCCCGTGACCTTTACCAAACGACGGAAAATGTTCGAGACCTCCTTAGTGTGGAATCCATGAGCATTGATGTGTGCCATAACGAAATAAAGCAGAACTTTGAAAAGCTCAAAGGTCTCCCTTCCGATTACTTTAAGACGGATTATAGTGAAGCCGAGTTTGGTGTCATGATTGAGCGTCTTTGGACTGTTAAACAAAATATTCGTCGTCATGTTCAAAACTGGTCAGAGGCCGGTGTCATGGATAGAGATTGTGCGAAGGCCGCCAAGGCTGCCATGCGCGCCACTCGTTATATTGAACAAAATGCTTCCCTGATTTATCTCGCAAAGAAGGGCAAGAAAGTTGATGGCCTTAACACCAAAGATAAATCTCCCATGTTCTCTAAAGGCTTCCCTTGGACCATGAGTGATAATGGTGACTTTGATATGGATCGTGACCTCAGATCAGGTGACGTTCTTCTGTGGCGTGGAACTTCGGCCATTTCAGCTTCTATTGCTCGTCTTGGTGATAGCGAAAATAACTTCAGTCACGTCAGTATCATCTATATCGATGAAAAAACGAAGAGACGCTACAACGTTGAGGCCCTCATCGAAACCGGTATGATCATGCAAGACTTCACGACTGAGCCCCTTCACCCTGGCTCTGGAAAAGTTGTGGTCTTTCGCCATAAAGATCAAGATATCGCCAAGCGTGCAGCCAAGTTTGCTTATGATCTGGCCAAGAGAACCATCGGTACCAAAAATCACCTCGAGTATGACTTTGGCTTTGATCTAGTTGGTAGAGACACCGTCTTTTGCTCCGAAGTTGTTCACTGGGCCTTTAAAGAGGCCAGTAATGGTAAGGTCATGATTCCCCAATTTCTAACAAAGTTTGATATGAAGAATAGAAAGTTTCTCAATGACCTTGGGACCAATGCAAAAACAGGTTATCAGCCAGGTGATACAGAACTTGAGCCTAGTTTTGATATGATCGCTGAGTGGCGAAACCTGCACTACTCACGCTCTAACCACCTTAAAGATATCATCATGTCTAATGTGTATCGTTGGATGGATGAGTACAACTACAATTTAAAGGGAAGCTTTCGTGGATCTTTCTTAGGACCAGTTGTCTTTGCCATGAGACGAGTACCGGGTCTAGGTGGTCTGGTCGAAGATAAGCTTCCTCTCAATATGCCCTTTAAAACTCTTAAGAGTGTTTTAACCCTACAAAAAGTTGTGGATGATATTTATGGGGAACTCTACAAAAGACTTTATAAGAAGAACCCTAATCGCGTTATCTCAATGGCCGACATTGAAAAAGAGCTCGAGAAGTTTCGCCTTGAAGATCTAGAGATCTATCGCCAAAAAATTGAGGCCAATAGAAATGGCGAAGCTCACTATAATCCAGAGTTTCACCACAATTTTGGTCCGCCAAAGAAATCGCTCTAAAGAGGTGGCCGGCAACCTGTGACGGGTTGCCGGCGTTAATAAAATCAGTTTGTAATTGAAAAGCCCTTTGCCTTAAGTTGCTTAAGAAGGACTTTCTTGATGGCCTCACTAAAAGTTTTCTCTCCCTCGGCGCTGAGGTTGCGAAGTTCCTCCTCCACAAAGGCCGCGCGTTTTTCTCTCAGTTCAGTTATTTTCTCCTCAAGGCTTTGACGTCTTTCTAGCTGCTCTTTAACGATGGCGAGTTTCTCAGCCATTGATTTTCCTCTCATAATTTCAGGAAGCTCGGCATCAGTAAGAGACAAGAGGGTTTCTTCAAGACGAGGGACCTCTTCGTCTTCATTGGCCTCTATAGCAAGGCTCACCAAATCCCACTTCGATTGGGTTGAACCACCAAAGCTTCCACCACGGTAATTTCCCCAATCCATATAAGTACCAGCACCTGAGCTACGAATATCGCGATCTAGGTCAATCATTCTGCGGTACTCATTGCTGCCCTCTTTGCCAAAGGGAAGAAAGGTGGTGTTCACAGCTTCTGTAAGCTCAACAATCTCTTGATCAAAGGGAGACTCAATATAGGGCGCCGCTTTGTTGTGATCAATATTAAGACTTTACCCTCCTCCTGCTTCGGCCATTTCCTTCCACTCTAAGAAGATAGGATTTGGTTTCGGGTCAACTACAGGTGGCTCAGGATTTGGGTTGGGGCAAAAAGGACTATTAAATCCACCGCAAAACACTCCACCAAAGTTAGGAACCGTTAAAGTCTGTGATCCCGCAAAAATTGAATTCACCAGAATATCTTCTTTTAAGGAAATCGCCAAACTATCAAGGGGGTTTACCGGTCCCTGATGAATCGTCTCACTTCCAGCAATCACAATAGAGCGAAAATCTTCAGAGAGCTGACTCCACTTTTAGTCTTCAGTGGCCCTTTTCAAGGCGACACCTGAATACTCTGTTCCCCCCTGGTTCTTGGTGGCAAAGAGTGCTTGGGCGAGCTTGTTGTGATCAGTTGTTAGTGGTGTTAAGAGCTGAATGAAGTTGGTTTCTTCAGGAACAACCCCACTGCCATACTCAAGAAGAGCAAGGCGGACTTCGGCCTTCTTGCCGTCTTTTTTAAGCTCACCTAAAGAGTTGAGAGTTTTCCATAACCCATCACGTACCTGGTTAATAAGTCCCTGCATACTGCCAGAGGTGTCGAGGACAATGGCAATATCCGCGGTGGGTGCAGCACTAAGCGACATGCTTGCTGCCGTCATCATTGTTGTAATCAAATTCTTTGTTTTAATATTCCCTCCTACTAGGTTGAGGAGGTTTATAGGACTTTTCTCGACATAAGAGAAATTATAAAAATCATAATTTAACATAAGGAGATATTATGTTTAAAAGAAATTTTACCGGTAACCGGTTTGAGGTTGCCGGTTAAGGGATGGTATTGAGCATTTTTTGATGAAGGGCCATGACTTCAGGATCTTTAGCAAGTTTCTTAATCGTTAAAAACTTCGCTGGTTTAAAGGCATTCTCTGTTTCGGGGGGGACTTTGAAGTCACTTTTTATCTTGGACATGGCCAACAACCCAAGATTATAGATCTTCTTTAGGTCTGGTGGATACTCGTAATTAGAAACCCAATAAGGCTGGGCCTTTATGAACTCCTTAAGCTTGGCCTTAGGTACGACTCGGTACTTAGTAGCATTGGGACTTCGTTCTGCTGCACAATAGCTCAGTCTTACACGCTCCCACTCCCACATCATTGTTTTATAGCGAGAGTAGAACATTTCTTTAAAGCAAGGATAATCCTTTGAGCCCAGCTCCATTTGCTTCTTTTCAATAACCTTTACTTTAGTGATAAAGGCTAGACCTGTCTTATCCTTTAGGATACATGAAACCTGAGAAGGTGGAATTTGATCGGCGTATGCTTTTATCTTTCTTCGCAGTTCGGGGTCTGGGCAATCCCCTATACTTGTTCCTGGCGGCATGGAGGAGTCAGAGTCTTCCAGTGAGTTTTTAGAATCTGAAGAATCCTGGACTCCTTTCACTTTCTTAAGAGCTCCATTATCTAAAAGACCGGTCGTTGGAGTTTGACTTAGCTTCACTAAACCTTTTGAAGACTTTTTCTTTTTAGATCCACCCGAGTAGTGGGGCTGGCCCATAGGCCTTCCCCTGAGCTTTATACCAGAGCGAGCAGCAGCTTTCCCTTGATGGGCCGAGCAAGACTGCAAAGGCTTCTTGCCTTTTTGAACCTTGTCATTGAAATAAACTTTTTCCTCGGACAGCATGCCCTTTTCAAAGGCGTGGTAATTTCCATGTTTAACGAAGCGGCCTTTGATAAAGGCTCGGCAATAGAAGACCTTCTTACCAATAGTAGGAATGTTCACGACGTCAGCTTTTGTCCCGTCACAACAAATGAGGGGCTTATTGTTGGGCATAACTTTTTGAGCAAAGCCTATGCCCTGAAGAGAAAAGAAAAAAAGAAAAGTATCGTTTTAAAAACCATGACGCGCTCTCTGAAAAAGTACCACGTACCTCTTAACTTAAAGGCCGTGGCGTGCCTTCATGACACTCATAGGAGTTAGGGGGATCACGACCTTAAGATCCGGTCCCTCGGCCATACCAGTGAGGGCCAGCCGCATGCCTTTAAAGAGGAATTTGCCTTTGATCTTAAGTTCTTTTTTGCAGTGGTTAGTCCAATCGTTGAACTGATCCACCGTAATAAATTCAGCGCCGCTTTCGGCAAGCTTAGAAACCTCGGTCTTAATATACTCTTGAATCGCTGCCGTTGTTTCCCAACCCTTGACTTCATCAACCGCCTCACCGCGTTGAGGTTCAGTAGAAAAGAGTACCTCAAGATGCTCAGGTAGTTCTGCTGGAATATTAATCTTTTCTTTAAAGAAGCCCACACAGTCTTTTTGCCACCCTTCACTTTGAGTGTGAAAGGGATGGTCAGAAGGCAAGGTTGGCTTAAGGTAAGAGAGAAGATCATCTGGAGAGAGCCTTCTCATATGCTCGCCATTAAAGTGCTTAAGCTTTTCAATATCATAGAGGGCCGGCGCTTTTGTGAAACGGCTCAGATCAAAAATGGGCGCGATTTCGTCGAGGTCAAAAATATCTTTCTCATCAGGGTGAGACCAACCTAAGAGGCATAGGTAATTCATCAGCGCCTGAGGCAGATATTTTTGATCTTTGTACTGAACAACAGAGGTCGCCCCATGACGCTTTGAAAGTTTCTGACGGTCTTCACCCACTAAAAGAGAACAGTGAGCAAACTCAGGGGGCTTCACACCGAAGGCTTCATAAATCATCAACTGGCGAACCGTATTGTTAAGATGCTCTTCTGCGCGCATGACGTGAGTCATTTCCATTTTCCAATCATCAATGACACAGCAGAAATTATAAACAGGCATGCCATTTGAGCGCATGATAACAAAGTCCCCGACCATATCTTCAGGAAAAGTCACTTCACCACGAACAATATCGGTAAAGGTGTATTTCTTGCGAGGGTTTTTGAAACGAATCACATGAGTTTCTCCGGCCTCAACTCTCTTTTTAGCTTCAGCGGGATCAAGGTCACGATACTTATCATGGTAGTGGTGCGGTGAATTCTTCTCGGCCTTGGCCTTCTCCGTTAGCTCTTCAAGCTCTTCGTCAGTAAGAAAGCAAGGGTAGGCCTTACCTTCATCAACCAATTGCTGGGCCAAACTCTTGTAGAGATCAAGACGCTCACTTTGGCGGTAGGGACCATAGTCGCCGCCCTTAACTGGACCTTCATGATTTTCAAGACCACACCACTTGAGGTCTTCAATCATGGCATCTTCGTATTCTTTTTTGGAGCGTTCAAGGTCCGTGTCCTCAATTCTTAGAACAAAGGAGCCACCTTTGGCCTTGGCGTAGAGGTGACAGTAAAGGGCCGTTCTTGCGCCACCAATATGAAGATAACCGGTGGGACTTGGGGCAAAACGCACACGAACACTCATAAAGACTCCAACTTATTGATATTACACTAGGTAAATTTACCTATTTTAGTAATTTTGACTCTTTAGATACACATTTTTACGTCATCTGTCGAAAAGAAGCCATGATTAATATGCTTCACTACCTCAGGCTCTCCCTAGGACTTCTGCTGTTGTCAGGAGCGTATGTGGGCGCTCTCCTCCACTCTCCCCGGGGTATGAGAGGACCGGCTTCAATAAGCACAGAGGGCTGCTCCCAATCCATGCAGGCCCTTTTGGCCGAAGGACGCGAGTATCTTCCTAAAGGTGTTAGCCTCAAAACAAAGATCCCTGATTATGATAAGAAAATGGCGGCCATTGATGCCAAGATTTTTACCGTCAAAAATTTTGCCCTTGAATACAAAGAAGAACATGGTCAGTTTCCCGTCCTTAAAGAAGTTCTTCAAAAAATCATTGTGGGCCATCAGGATATTGTGAGGTCAGTTCATAGGTTAAGAAGTGAGGATGATCGCGTCGCTTACTTTGTTGATGAGACCGTTAAAGTTCTTAACTTTAAAGACAAAGAAAAGGAAAGGTTTCAAAAATTTGTTCAAGAGCATGTCAGTGAATTAAATAAACGATTTAATCCCCGTGATCCTGATCAGCGTGCCCTAAGAGATGAACTTGAGGCCATGTGGAAAAACCCCTATGGTGACCTGGGTGAGCTTAAGGCCGCTCTTCACTTTCCTGGTGTCGATGTTCTTAACCTTCACCTGCGTGCAGAAAAGAATAGCGCTGTTGGTCCGCGCATTAGTTATCACAGAAATAAAGTAGTCGCTGCGACAAAAAGTGCCATTGAGCGAATAGAAGCGGCAAGCCCAGAGGCCCTTCAAAGTTGGAGGAATCGTTTCCCCTCTATCTTTACAGAACAACGCATGGAGGACCTCGACTCTGTTAAGCAATGGTTACAGACCAAAGAAGTCGATTTGGTGACCAAGGCCAAAGATGGTCGCTACTACTTTCAAGAAGTCAAAAACTACAATAAGGTGGCGACAGTCGAAGTCCTTCATGAAAGTTACCGTGGCAAGAAGACCGTTTGGGAACAGCAACAGGAAATGAAAGAGATCATCGAGTTCTTGGAGCTTGAAGGTACATACACGCCGGCCATTAGCTTTATTCAGGGTATTGATGAAGAGGCCACTCGTGCCCTTGAGCAGGCGGGCATTATGGTGATTCCCTATCCGTGAGACGGGTAACGGGTTACGGGTTGCAGGTTACAGGTTACAGGTTACAGGTTACAGGTGGCAGGTTACAGGTTACAGGTGGCAGGTTACAGGTTACAGGTGGCAGGTTACAGGTATTTTAGAAGACGAGAAGGCGGGGCTCAGTCATATCTTCCATGGCGTAACGAAGACCCTCACGGCCAAGGCCTGAATCCTTAACACCACCATAGGGCATAGAATCTACCCGAAAACCGGGGATACCATTCATAATGATGCCGCCCACTTCTAGTGAATGAAAAGCTTCTTTCATACGAGAAACACTATCTGTAAAGACTCCGACTTGCAGACCAAAGCGTGAATCATTGATGGCGTTTATAGCATCAGTAAAACTCTCCACCTCTTCGATAATGACAACAGGCCCAAAGACTTCCTCACGGACAACCTTCATATCAGTTTGGGTTTGCTCAAGAATAGTCGGTGCATAGATATGGTGTTCCTTATCAAGAACCTGACCACCTGTGAGAACTTTGGCGCCTCTTTCGACGGCCTCTTTCACCCAAGCTTCCACTCTCTTTAAGTGAACGTCAGCAATGAGAGGTCCCACCGTGACTTTATCCATGCCAGGATCACCACAAGTGATTTTCTCTGTCGCCTGAACCAGGAGAGGAGCTAGCTTGTCTTTAATACCTTTCGTGCAATAGATGCGCTGAGTGCTGATACAAATTTGACCAGAGTAGAGAAAAGAGCCTTGGGCCAAGAGGCGAGCGGTTTTGGCGAGGTCGACAGTTTCATCGACAATGGCGCCAGCGTTTCCACCGAGTTCTAAAATGACTTTCTTCTTGCTCGCTTTCTCTTTAAGCATCCAGCCGACTTGGGGAGAACCGGTAAAGCTCAATAGCTTAATATCTTCATGAGTAACCAACATCTCGCTGACCTCATTATCGCAAACAACCACTTGAAAAAGACCCTCAGGCCAGCCACATTCACGGCACCACTCTTCAAGCTTGAGAAGACTAAGAGGTGTGTAAGGAGACGGTTTAATGAGAATAGTATTTCCGGTAGCTATTGCTGGCGCAAGTTTGTGCATGGCCAAGTTTAAAGGAAAGTTAAAAGGAGAAATGCCTAGGCATACACCTAAGGGGAAGCGACTAGTGAAGGCCTGCTTGCCTTTGCCGACGCCAAAGTCCATGGGTACCACTTCCCCACCAAAGCGCAGGCATTCATCAGCGGCCCACTTAAGAGTGATCAAAGAACGCTCCACTTCTCCTTGAGCATAGGAGCGCGGCTTACCAGCTTCTTTAATAATGAGCTCAATCATCTCCTGTGCGCGTTCTCTTAAGAGCACATAGAGCGCCATCAAGCGATCATGACGAACTTCACTACTGGTGTGGCGTTCTTTTTCAAAGCAAGTTTTAGCGCGTACTAATTTTCTAATGGCCTCTTCATGAGAGCATTGTTCAATACTCGCAAGAGTTGTTTGGTGGTATTTGTCTTTGACTTCGAGAGTTTGAGATGAAGATGGTGTGGTCATTGGCCGGCCTCAAAAAAGAAGGGGGTCACTTAGTGACCCCCTATTAAATGGTATTACTTGAGGATGGCCGCTAACGGCCGGCTAGTCAAAAGGACTGTCTAAAAGAACCCGTCAATGCCCGAGTCAGCTTTAGTGCTGAAGAGATTTTGAGCAAAGCGAATGTTGGCCTACAAGAAGCGAGATTCCCCACCTCTGAAAAGCTGGATGTCACAGAGTCTACAGAGTTTGATGCTAGCTACGCGTCCCACGTAGACCTTGTAAAGACGGGCGGTACGTATTAGCGAGCCATCTCCACATCTTTGACGTACATCTCTTCCTTCAACATTACAACAATCGCACATCTCTTTTGCCTCGGTACAGGTTAATAATTAGCCATTAAAAAGTGCACCCTTTTCATCAACTATTCCCTAATTTCAGTTTACGGTTGGACCCCGATTAAATATTTAAAGTTTTCGTCACAAAACCTAAATATCAATAATTTCAAGTAGATAATAGTTTCTATTGAAGAAATTTATCAAGATTTCTTGACCACACTTCACATTTGGCGCCCACAGATTTTGGCGGGAATTTTGGCTTTTGGTTAAGTTCTAGCATCTCGTCTAGTCGTCTGGTGGTCGGTGAATTAAACTTGCCCTGAATTTCAAAAGCTTAGAGAGAACCCTAAAACCACATCAAAAAACCCTATTGAGAACGCCGGGGAGGCCTTATGTCACAAGCCCACACCACTTCAAAACCACTAACAATCAATAATTTACTAGCGGGTAACCCTGAAGGTACTCCTCGCTACACGACGACAGTCAAAAATAAAGCGGGATCGGAGGTCACTCTCGCCGATCCTAAGGCCACACGGGCCCTTGTCGCTCTTATGAATCAGCATGCTGTTATAGGTGGAGCTGCCGCTCACTGGGGTGGTCCTGCTGCCTTTGCTGAGATTATGGCCGCTGCCCATGAAATCATGTTTCAAGCGAGTCCATGGCATCAGGCCTATCACTTCGTAAACGATGCCGGTCATACTGAAAATGGTGTCTATGCCCTTAGAGCAAATTATGGCTTTGATGGGATGAAGCAGGAAGCGCTCAAAGGCTTTCGCTCCATTGATTCAAAACTCACTGGTCACGGTGAAGCCCACCTCAACCCTGAAGGGGTTTTGATTTCAAATGGTCCTTTGGGTTCTGGTGTTCCCCAAGCACAAGGACTTGCCTTGGCCGACAAACTCCTTGGCAATGATCGTGTCACCCTCTGTGCTCTTTCTGATGGTGGTGCGATGGAAGGTGAAGCGCGCGAGGCCATGGCCGCGATTCCAGGGCTAGCCGCTAAAGGAAAGCTCAATCCTTTCGTTCTTATGATTAGTGATAACAACACCAAACTCTCTGGTCGAATTGGTGATGATAGTTTTTCTATGGGACCAAGTTTTGAGGCCCTTGAAACTCTTGGTTGGGATCTGATGACAGTTGATAATGGTCATGACCTGGAAAAAGTTTATCAGGCCCTCGAAACCGCTATTGAAAAGGCAAAGGCCAACAATAATAAGCCTGTCGCCATTCGCTTTAAAACCATTAAAGGTTATGGCGTAAAGAGCACCGAAGAAAGTACTTCTGGTGGTCACGGCTATCCTCTAAAGGCCTACGATGCCAAGCTCGTGGACTTTATTAATGAAATTTACGACGGCTCTGCACCTGAAGAATTCACCAAGTGGGCCAATGAAATCTTAGCCTCAAAGCCTGAAGCTTCTGACAAACCCAAGCCTGCTGTCACAGTCGAAAAGGTCCAGCCTGGTTTTGCTCGTGCCTGTGAGCGTGCCATGAATGAAGGACTACCGCTCTTCTCTGTAGCCGCTGACCTTCAAGGTTCTACCGGGATTGCCCCCTTTCATAAGGCCTACCCCCAAAATAGTCTCGATATTGGCGTGGCCGAAGCGAATATGGTTTCAACAGCTATTGGTCTTGCTAAGGCCGGCTTCATTCCCATCGTCGACACCTTCGCTCAATTTGGTATCACCAAAGGCAACCTGCCTTTGATTATGGCAAACCTTTCTCAAGGTCCAGTATTCTGTCTCTTTAGTCACACAGGCTTTCAAGATGCAGCGGATGGTGCTTCTCACCAAGCGACCACTTACTTTAGTGCGGTCAGTTCTATTCCTCACACCACAGTCATTAGCTGTTCATGTTCTAAAGAAGCCGAAGAGTATATGTACGCGGCCCTTCATGAATATAAGAAAAAGGCTGAGGCCGGGAAAACGCCTAATAGCTATGTTTTCTTCTACGGTCGTGAGAACTTCCCCCACTACTACAACGAAAGTGAGAACTATGGTTGGAAGAAGGCCCAGGTTCTTAGAGAAGGTGGCGCGGCCACCATTGTCGCCACGGGCCCTACTGTCGCCAAGGCCCTTAAGGCCGCCGACGAGCTAGCAAGTCATGGAACCGAAGTCACCGTCATCAACAACCCCTTTGTGAATGAACCTGATACCGCCACCATTGGAGCGGCCCTTAAGAAAACAGAAGGTCGTTTGATCACCGTTGAGGATCACCAAATCATTGCTGGTATGGGATCGATGCTGTCTCATGCCCTCTTACAAGACGGTCACTCCTTTAAAACTGTCGCTCTAGGTAATAAAGGTGAGTTTGGTCAAAGTGCCTACAAGGCCGACCATCTCTATGCCAAGCACGGCATGGATGATCAGGCCATTGTAAGGGCAGTCAAAAGCCTCCTATAATGGAGGCATGACTCCAATTCTGCGTTTTCTCTCTTTGATCATTGTGCTCACTTTAGTGGGCAAACCTCTTCTTGCCCAAAGAGAAGAAGTCGCTGTCGGCCGCATCCGCTACACCATTCAAGAGGATGATACTCTTGAAGGAATTTTTAGAAAATTTATGCAAGATGGTCGTTCTTTAAAAAAGGATGGGGAGTTCTATCGCCTCAATAAAGAGAGAAATGCGCAAATTACCGATTGGGAAGATCTTGATGAAGGTGACGAGATGGATGTCTACCTGCCTGCCATCTATATCGATAAGAAGAAATTTAAAGACTATGTAGAATATAAGAAAATTTTGGCCAATGAAGAGCGCTTAAGAAAGATTGCTAACTCGCGCTGGTCACGGTCCTTATTTTATATATGGCCTCTTTTGGCCGCTTCAATCAGCAAGAGGGTCAAATTGATATTAAGTTTCAACAAAACTCTCCTTTTACTCTAGGTTACGCGACCTCATTAAAATTAAGTCCCGAATGGCGTTGGAGTGCTTCAGCTTATCTCTCTTATCTTTTGCCCGCAGACTCTGTACTGTCGGCAGGCCAAGTCGATATTCGCCCTGAAGTTGGACTCAATACTTACATAGGTAAGAACCTAGGAAAGTTTAGTATCTATGGCGGTGTGGACTTTGAACGTTTCACCACCTTTGATGTGGAGGCCCTCGCCACCTCGGCCACTGTTTCTCGTGATGAATTGCGTATTTTCTTTGCCACGATTGGTATCGATAAGTTTCTTAAGAATAATAGGCGAGGTCTTCTTCTTAGGGCTTCATTATCCGCGGCCTTAAGCACCAGCCAACAAAGCTACGAAGGTCTGCCACGAGAGCGGACTTTTGGTGGTTTTAAAGTCCTTCTCTATGCCAACTCCCCTATCAACGAAAAATGGTTCATTCACTTCCTCTACAAGCAGCACCTTATGAGTGGCGCTGGAGACCTGACGGTAAACCGCATTGGTGTGGGCTTTGGTTATAAGCTCTAATTAAAACTTACAGGGAAGCATAAGCCTCAAGGTCAATTTATAGCGTAACTCATAGTCCTTATTGATAAACTCACTAATTCCCATAGCATAGTTTTGAACAAGACCCTCTTTAGCAATAGCGGCAACTAAGGCAAACTGGATCTCTAAATCAGACATAGACTTTGATTTGGCGACTTCACTACACTCATTTCTAATTGTTGAAACCACCTCTTTATTAAAGTTACCGTCTTTCATTTGAGAAACAGTTTCCTTTAAATACGCTATCGCCAATTCTTTAGATACAAACCCTTTGCGGTTATTATCAAGGCTTAATGAGAAATGATGCCAGTCCGCTCTTATACTGCGCTCTTTGATTGGACCTCCACTATTGAGTCTCACCAATGGTGCAGAGAGAGCAGTGCTCCCCTCTTCGATTTGGTTTTTAATCATGTCAATATTTACCACATCTCTAATTTCATTTAACCTGCCACCCCTAGAAAGTTCACCAAAGTCCATAGTCGCCATTCCAGAATGCCCACCAGAAATGCCACCAGTTGCATAGGTATTTCCTGTGAGCAAAGTAAAGGACAGAGAGATGAAAAATAAGCAAATCATTAAAGAAGAAAAATCTTTCATTTTCCCTAGAACATGACTAAAACTCACTCTTACTCCACCTTCTTTGAGGTTTTTCTTATTTTTTGAAATAAGGTTTTGGACTTCGGCAACTTGCTTAATGTGAAGCTCCTTTAACTCTTTTAGAGCATCTTCTGATATATCGTGAATTTCTAAGTTGTAGGAGCCAACAAACTCATTGGTAGCAACCTTACTATTTAAGTTTTCATTTACTTTATTGATGATTCCAAAAAGGGTCTGCCTTGATGGGGTAAAATGGGTATTTTCAAGTTCTATATAGAAACGATTATCTTCTTTTCTAATGAGATCAGAATTGGCCATTAGGTTGGCGACACTTAAGCCTTGCTTTCCATAATTTCTGAGTATTTCATTGGACGAGCAGCCTTTTTCTTCTGACAAAGAGATATCAAGAAAAATATCAAGGGCATTACTTTCACCGTCTAGGATTTTTGAAAAATGCTCAGAGAGAAGCTCTCTTTTTTCTTCATTTTTAAGTTCTTCAGATACCAGATTGATATTTTTAGAGCCTCTGCCCTGAATGAGTTCCACATAACGGGCCTTCTCACGCACGGGAACATTCATTTCTTGCATAATTCTTATGGCAAGATCGAGGTTGGCCTTTCTTTTACGGTTCTTAACTTGAGAGAGCAGACTAATCGAGGTCTCCCACTTTTTAGCGAGTTGTCTTAGACTTAAGTTTGAGTTCTCTAGTTTCTGTTTGATCAGGTCACGAATGAACTCTTGCTCGGGGTGTTGATGGCTCTCTAACATAATCATCTCACAAATTAATACTTATGACTCAGGGCAAAACATAGCTTAAATTTTAAAATCTTCTACTTTTTTGAAAAATTTTCTTAGGTTTTGTGAAAAAGACCACCGGGGATCCCGATGGTCTTTAAAAGCTAAACCTAGTATTTACAGGGAATATAGAGAGTAAAAATGGGCCTATAGACCACTTCAAAGTCACTATTGATCTCTGTTTCAATGGAGTAATTTCCGGCGCCCATGTAACCTTGAGCAATGAGCTCTTCAATGATTTCAGTGTTACGACCAAAAACTTTGCGAGGATTAATAGAAACACCACAAGCAAGACTGGCGCCTACCGCCATTTTACCGGTGAAGTTCCCTCTTTTGGCCATAGCAACCTGGTCTTTTAATCCTTCAATGGCCTCTTCTTTTGTCGGATAAGTTTTTCCAACCCAAGGTGCGGTGAGGTAGCGGGCATACTTGATCTTTACGGTTCTTACCTTGTGAGATCGGTCGCCGCCCCATCCTTTAACCCTGACATTAAGAAAAGAAGGATAGCTTCCTTGATTAAGATAATACCTGGCCGACCTTTCATTATTCACGCGTATGACATCAGCATAGGCCGAAAAGGTAAATGTTAAGGCAGATAATAAGACTAAAAACTTCTTCATAATTTCTCCTTTAAGAAATGGTTTTTGTTAAAGGCAAGGTACATAGAGGAAAACGTTTCGAGGGCCACCTAAATCTGAAATGACAAACTTTTTGATCACAACTTGAATCGCAATATTTCAGCTACTTAAAGAAGCTCTCTTCCCTATCATTAGAAATTGATCCTTGTTTGTTTTCTGCTTGTGAACACTTCAAATAAAAAAAGACCTGGCATGGCCAGGTCCTTTCAATGATATGCAATTAGCTAACGAAACAACTGTCTAAGGAATTTAAACTAAAGCACCAATTACATACACTGTGGAAGTTCTACATCAACATTCATGATAAGCTGACCTTTTACATTGTGGTCATAGTCATCATTAGTTCTACCAAAGCTGTCTTTCTTCTTAACATTTTTTACAATATCAAAGTTGAATTCAGTTCTGAGCTTTGAAGTAAAAGTAGTCTCAATAGTACAATTAGGGTAGTCTTGCTTCCACTTTCTAAGCTCTTTTTCATATTTCTTGCTTTGACTCCAGTACTTCTTCTTGAGAGCTTTTACCCATTCACGGTAAGCTTGCTCATGTTTTTTAACACAACGAGGTTTTTCACTCTCAATAGCACCAACGGCAGTAACGGCCTCATACGCCTCACAAACCTTCGGCTTAGTTTTATCATAGCAAGTTGGTCCATTAACACGTGGAGGTAGTCCTCTTTCACGTCTACGCTTGTCTTCTTTACACTCTTTTTCAGGGTACCCATAGCTAAGACATGACTTAATTGGTGTGATTGTCTGAACCTTATCACCGTTAATACATAGATGATTAATCTTAACAAAGTGAAGTCTATTAACACCATTACTCATTGGAGCAACGACACCAAGATTAGGTACAAAACCATTTCCTTTACCGTATTTCTTAAACAGAGTATCCACAATTTCATATTTGTTATTACGGAACTGATCAAGGAAGTCTGGTGTTTCATGAGCAAGAGTACTTGCAGAGAGGACCAACACTAAATTTAAAATAAGCATTTTCATAAATATCTCCTAATTATGTTTTTTTGAGGAACATTCCTCATGTTTTTGCTTGAACCCAAAATAGGAGACGCGTTTTAGAAAAACACTTTGAAAAGATTACAATCGTCACTTTTATGATCACATCAAGAAACATCGAAGAAAGGTTTTAATTTATAGAACTTAGAGAGAATAAAAAAATACTCTGTCTAAAGTAGAAGTTCTTTAAGACCTTATTTTTTTCTGCGTGTGATCAATGGTCTGGTTCAACACCAAAAATCAGGCGCTCATCTCAGTGAATATATAGAGCTTCAGCTTCAGGGCACCTTTAAGAAAATCTACGCCTCGGCAACCCCTAAATACCTGATTTCACAACGCTAATTCAGCTTAAAACGTCACTTTTTTAACATCCCCTGTTTTTCCTACAAAGGAAGAAACTTAATTTCGTCGAATGGGTAGAATGGATCACCAACAAATTAAACCAATTTTAGGAGAAGAAAATGGCCTTTAAAAAGCTAAAAAAATCTGTGGCCCTAATGATGACAGCGGCATCTGTAATGACCCTGACTATGACAAGTACCTTTGCCTTTAGCTTTAGAAGTGCAAAATTTGACTTGGAATCAAATTTCCATAAGGCGTTCTACTTTACCCCTGAAAGATCAAATTATTTTGAGCGCGATGCTACTGATCCTGCAAACCTTCGTCTTTCCCGCGAAGACTTAAGAGCAATTATTAAAAGAGATGTAGAAAAGACAATGAAGCTTTTCGCAAACTCAAAATGGGCGGATAAAGGAACGGTTAGAGACACCAACTCTATTACTAATAAGATTATGTGGGCGGCAGAATGTACGGGTAACGACCCTATCGTCTTAGCGTCGATCATTGGTAATGAATCATCTTACTGCTTCTTTACGGAAAGTTTAAGCGGTGGTGGCGACTCTGGTTGCGGTCAATTCACTGGTACAGCGATTTCAAGTTTAAAGAAGGCGACCGGAAATGCTAGTGAAGAGGTTTATCGTCAAGTGATTGAGCCTGTGCAAGAAATGGCCGAACAATGTGCTAAAGGTTCAAGCTTTGTTGATCCGGAGACTTTTAGGAAATTCTTCGCCAAATCCACGGCAAATATTAAAAAAGACCTCGTTAATGGTAAAAATCTTTCTTTGGATATTATGTCGACGGCAATTTTTCTTAAAATCCTCTACGCCTCAAGTGGTGGTGTTTACTATGACCTCAGCTCTAAAAAGCGCGCCATTTGGCGCTACAATGGTGGTGGTGTAAAGAACTACACTCAACATGTCTATATCGACAAGGCCTGTGTTCTTAACCCTGATATGGCCTACTGCCCGACTGAAATTTAATTAAAAAAAGGCCATGAAATCTTCATGGCCTTTCTCTTCTTCCCACTCTCTAGAAGACGAAACCTAGACATGAAATTCGTTTAGCTTTTAAGAGATTACGAGGTGCCTCGCCTTTGTTACTTTCAATTTGTTGGAGGTATAACTATGCTTAAATTAATCACTTCATTACTTTTTATTGTAGGATGTGGGTCTGTGGTCGGATCAAATGGGGATACTGAAACCCTCTCTTATAAGGTTCTCAAGAAACAAGGTGATCTTGAGATTAGAGAGTATGGCCCCTACATCAAGGCCTCAGTGGCCTTTTCTAATAAAGATGACTTCGAAGATAAAGCCTTTCGTGTGTTGGCCGATTATATCTTTGGCAAAAATATCAAAGAAGAAAATATTGGTATGACTTCTCCGGTGATGAATGAAGGTGAAGATATCGGTATGACCTCGCCTGTGATTACTGAAGGCGAAGACATTGGCATGACCTCACCTGTTTTTACAGGAAAGAAAGAAGGTTGGACCATGACCTTCACCATGCCGGCCCGCTACACCATGGAAACACTTCCTAGGCCAGTTGATAAGCGCATTACTATCGAAGAAGTTCCTCGTAAGACCTTAGCGGCCATCCGCTTCTCAGGCTTTAGAACTGATCGTAAGAATGTAAAGAAAGAGCGTGAGTTAAGAAATTGGCTCAAAGCAGAAAATATTGAAGTTTCAGGTAGTGCCCTCTTTGCAGGATACAATCCTCCATGGACACTTCCCATGTTTCGTCGTAATGAAGTGCTGATTCCCGTTAAATTTTAAAAGAGGTTTTCATGAAGTTTGCTGCCCTTGTTTTTGCTACGATTCTCACCCTTCAGACGCACGCTTTCCAGTTCCGTGCCAATGCTCAGGTCTATGTGAATCGCACTTATGGTGAAGTAAGGGTGGCCAACTACCTCAACACCCCCATCATCTGTAATGGCTCAGCCGTGGGTGTGACGTCTACAGGACGTCAGGTCTTCAGCTATATGAATCAGGTGAGGATTCTACCGGGGATGTTTGCTTACCTAAATGTTTACACCAATAACTATGAGCCCTTTTTAAGAATAACTCCGAATATATTTTGTCGTTTTTAGTTGACCCTACTCAGCTAAATCTTTGATTTGCTCTAATTCCGCTTTATAGTACTCTGTCTCCTCTTTTCCTTTGTAACGAATTTTATAGAGAGCTAATTCTAAATTAAATTTTTCCTGCGACTCAAGCCCCTTTTTTAAATAAGTAAAGGTATCCACTGATATTAATCTCTTCTCTTTTAATTCCTTTAGGTAATCAAGAACGACCTGACTCTCACCTTTTTTCCAAAGGAGCGAGGCCAATGAAACATCCGGGTAATAGGTTTCTTTGAGTTTAATCATATGAGTCTGCAAAGAAGGTAACTCTCTCAGGACACCTGAAGCCCCTTCTAAATCTCCCACTCTTAAAAGTGCCTTAGCCCGCCTTACAGAGACAATCGCCTTTTGATTTAAAAAATAAAAGTCTTCACTACTTGGAAAGGCCTTAAGATACTCTTCACAAAGTCGAACAACTTTTGGATAGTCTTTCTGCAAATAGGCAATCTGGCTCATCTCATCTAAAATGACCAGCTTTTCTCTTGTCTTTTCCATGGTAATAAATAGAGCTTCTTCTTTTTTGAGTTTACGTCCAAGAGTATTTTCAAGCCTCTTTCTCAGATAGAATTTATGCTGGTTAATGTTGAAATTACTAATTTTAATTTTTGACCAATCAGGATTATCTCTGTGATGAATAAAGAAGCAGTCCTTTAAAGCTTGAACAACTAAGGCCTTACCATAGAGACTGTTCGCACCCTTTAAATAATCCAGGGCATAGTTATAATCTCTTTTCAGCATGCAATCGCCAAAAGCAAAACCTTTGATAATAAAGGGGCGCTCATATTCTCCAAAGAGATTTAATAATTTTTTTCTAAAATCATTTTGATATTCTAACAAGTTTTGTTGAGGAACAATAATGTCGTAAAGACCCATCTCAAAAATAGTTGAATTTAAAAGTTTCTCTTTTAAATTTTGTGTGAGTTCATAAGCTTCATCAAAGTTTTTCTTAGTTTTTAAGTTACACATTTTCTTTAGAAGAGGTTTGAAACCGTTTTCAATTTTATTTATCCATGAACAAGAAACGACTTTTAGATTTGCGGAATATCTATTAGCAATATAGCTTAATTCCTGTTTGAAGCTCGATCTTTCTATATATTTTTTTTGAGCTAATGACTTTATTTCATGATTATCTTCGCCATTTAGAACTCCTCGATTGAACCAAACGAGTGAAAATAAAAAAGATACAAAGAAAAAAAAGAAAGGGAGTTTATTTTTTTTTACTGACAATTCTCACCAACCATTAAATACATGTATAAGTAACAAAAGCAGCAACGCAAACACACCAATAGGTTGGGACACCAAAATTAACGGTGCACTTTGTGCCAATAGGAGAGCAAGTTCCACTTGGGGCGACATTTCCCGGACATGCTGCAGACATATCCACACAGCCTTCCCCAGTGTTCCATGTTCCCTCAGAGATAGGACAAGAGTTTAGAGTCACAAATGGTGGTGGGTTCGTGCGAAAGCTGCTCCATTCCAACGTATATAAAGTGGGCACAAATAAAGATCTTGTGCTTCCATTTGAGACTTCCTGACATACACCATGCTGATCAATAGTTAACATTCCTGAAGCTGGGACGCTTTCAGAAAAAGTTTCTTGGATATTCATAATATTCAAAAGCAAAAATATGACTTTTATACTATTCATGCCCTTCATTTTATTCCTTAAGGAGGAGTTTTTCTAGACGTTCGAGGCGGGCCTCAAGAGTTTCTACTTTTTCTTTGAGGGCCTCATTCTCTTCTTTAAGAGAAGCGATAGCACGAGTATTTTCTTCAACTTTGATCTCTAGACCTTTGTGCATCACCTGATACATGGCCAGGTTGTCATCAAGCTCTTTTAGGGCCTCGATAACAGGACCGAAAAGACCATCATAATTCACGGCCTTAATATCGGTTTCTGGGTTAGTTGCCACAAGCCAAGGAAGAACGGCTTCAACTTCTTGAGCGATAACACCAGAGTCTCTCTTACCATCTTTCTTCCAAACGTAGTTCACACCACGAAGCTTGCGGATAGTATCAAGACCATCAGTAGTTTCGATTTGATCTTTAAGGCGACGGTCAGAGGAGTGAAGATAAGAGGCTGCTAAAACATTGCCATCAACATCGAGCTTAGAGGCCGGAGCCTTTCCAATCCCCACATTACCAGTGTTGGTGATGACCATTCTCTCGACTTGAGTGGCACCCGTTGAAGTGTAGAAGGCAATGTTAGAATCATTTCCCCCACCTATGATGACACCCTTTTGAGCAGAGTTATCATAACCAATAAGGATACCGTTATAGTCGAGATCGTCCTTAGTGAAGCCAACGTTGACAAAGACATTTCCCACCATGTTCAAACCAGGTGCGGCGACTTGAAAGGGAGCAGTCGGAGCATCAAAACCAATGCCCACATTACCTGCGGTATAATAAATGTTATTATCCGTCCCATTATTACCCCATGAACCTCCACCACCACCGGAATCATCGGTTTCACAAGTCACTGTACCATCTGCGGCAATTTCACGGATACTTGAACCTTCATTACAACTGCCCGTCACTCTCGCCTGAATCACGGTAGGATCTGTACTTAGAGACCCCGTAGCAAAGAGAAGACCCGAGCCAGTGGCCAAATCTAGAGCAATCGTCCCCCCACCCAGTTGAGTTGCTTCAATACCGTTGCCGGCCGTATAGGAACCTCCAGAACCACCGTTATCAGCAGCACAAGTGAAGCCACCTGCCCCATCTGCTTTAAGAACTTGGCCACTGCTACAATCGGCCGAGATGCCGTTGATCATAGTGTTGGTAATAGTAAGGCCACTAAAGAGAACGTCGACGTAGGACTTAACAGCATTTTGAGAAGGGGCGACCGTATCGCTTGTTCCAAGGGCGACATTTGTATCTGGAGCGATACTAAAAGTTGTCCCCGCAAGGTTAAGACCCGTTCCTGCTGTGTAAGTGGTGCCACCACTTGGAGCAGTCACACAGGTAAAGCCACCAGAGCCGTCTGCTTCAAGAAGCTCTCCACTGGCACAGTTGGCGCTAATTCCACTCATCATGGTGTCGACAATCGCTTCGCCGGCGATGGTGGGGTTTGGATAAGCTCCCGAAAGAGAACCACCAGCAGCGGCACCTGAAAGAGTGGTGTCTGGTGGTAGCGTCCCTACTTCCCATTGGGAATTGGTTTGGGACCATACAAGGATTTGATTATCCGTAGTGGTATTAGTTGCTAAAGAAGTGTCGATGGTTTCCCCTAAAATAGAGGCTGCATCACTACCGCCAGAACCTGCATCGGCAGCACAAGTGAAGCCACCTGCCCCATCTGCTTTAAGAACTTGGCCACTGCTACAACCAGCAGTGATTCCATTGATCATCGTATCAGAAATGGCCTGAGCAGCAATAGTGGGGTTTGGATAAGTTCCCGAAAGAGAACCACCAGCAGCGGCACCTAAAAGCGTGGTGTCAGTTGGTAGCGTCCCCACTTCCCATTGGGAATTGGTTTGTGACCACACTAGGATTTGATTATCAGTTGTCGTGTTGGTGGCCAAAGAGGTGTCAATAGTTTCTCCCATAATGGTCGCCGCATCACTGCCACCACCAGCACCAATATCAGTTGCACAAGTAAAGCCACCGGCACCATCAGATTTAAGAACTTGACCACTACTACAACCAACAGTGATTCCATTAATCATGGTATCGGAAATAGCTTGGGCACCAATAGTGGGGTTAGGATAAGCTCCCGAAAGAGAACCACCAGCAGCTGTACCCGCAAGAGTCGTATCGGTAGGAAGAGTTCCAATTTCCCATTGGGTATTAGTTTGAGACCACACAAGAATTTGATTATCAGTAGTGGTGTTAGTCGCTAGAGAGGCGTCAATTGTTTCTCCCATAATCGTGGCCGCATCACTACCGCCCCCAGCACCAATATCAGTCGCACAAGAAAAGCCACCTGAGCCATCGGCCTTAAGGACCTGTCCTGCAGAACAATTAGCGGAAACACCGCTCATCATTGTATTGGTAATGGGATCAACGGCGAATTCTGAGCCCGTGAGAGTTAGGCCTGTTCCAGCGGTATAAGTCGTTTCCCCACCAGAAGGAGTCGCACAAGTGAAACCACCTGAACCATCGGCCTCAAGGAATTGACCGCTAGTACAGTTGGCAGAAATTCCACTTAGCATGGTGTTGGTGACACTCAGACCAGAGAAGAGGTTGTCGACGTAAGTCTTAACAGCGTTTTGAGAAGGAATTGCCGTTGTGCTAGAACCAAGATTGGTATCATTATTGGGATTCACATTAAAGGTTGTGCCAACAAGGCTTAGGGCATTACCTGCACTATAAGTTGTTCCGGTTGGTGTGTTACAAACAAAACCACCAGAGCCATCTGATTCAAGCACTTGGCCTGCA
>JAUIBX010000270.1 GCA_030427595.1 Bacteriovoracia bacterium
ACTAGGGAGAGAAGCAAGCGAAGCGCGGCTTTGCGACCGATCGGTTGAAGCTTCAAATGGGAAAGCCTTCGCAGCGAAGCGACCTCGCTACGATCCAAGCGAATTGACGAAGTCAATGAGCGCTTTAATAACGGCGCAGAGGTATGTGACTAGGGAGAGAGGCTAGCCCGAAGGGCGCGGCATTTTCGGCCGTTCGAGTGTGACTTCAAATGGGAAAGTCCTCGCAGCGAAGCGACCTCGCTACGGTCTAAGTGAATTGACGAAGTCAATCAGCGCTTTAAAAACGGCGCAGATTAAGTTCAATGGTCGCGATTTAAGAGGGTTTTGGTATCAAAAAAGTGATTCAATCTTTTAAAGTTAAGTACATGAAACCACGTCCTATTTAACTAAAGTATTTTGTTTTGATACTAAAAAAATTAGTTAAATAACTAAAAAAATATGTTATAATGGCAATATGGTTGATAGAGGAGAAGGCCATGTTGAAAGCTATTTTGGGAAATAAAACAGCACAGCTGCTTATGCTGAGACTTCTCAAAGACAGGGAAGTCTATGCAGGTGCGCTTGCTAAGGACTACGGGATAGGGATCAAGTCTCTTCAAAATCAACTAGAGAAGTTTGAAGATGCAAATCTCCTTGTATCAAGAAAGGTCGGCAATATACGATTTTATTCCTTTAATCCCCAGTCATCTTACGTTGAGCCACTTAAAACATTAATCGAAGTGGAATATAACGCTTTATCTGATTCAGATAAGGACTTCGTTTATCCAAGAAGGAAGAGACCCAGAAGAAAAAATAAGCCTATCACTTTAACAAAAAAAGTTAACGCTCCTTAATTGCGAACGTGACCATCGCCTACGACCACATAACGGGAAGTCGTCATCTGCTCGGCGCCCATAGGGCCGTAGGCGTGAATCTTAGTGGTGGAAATACCAAGTTCAGCGCCAAGACCGAGCTGGCCACCATCGTTGAAGCGAGTAGAGGCGTTGATCATCAAACAACTGGCATCGACGCGCATAAGAAACTCATCGCATGTGGCCTGGTTTTGACTAATAATACACTCTGAATGGTGGCTGCCATAACGATCGATATGATCAATGGCCTCATCTAGAGTGTCTACAGTCTTAATGGAGAGGATATTGTCGAGGTATTCGGTTTTCCAGTCCTCTTCAGTGGCAGTGATGAGGTCTTCATTAAGATTTTCTTTAAAGGTTTCATCAACTCTCAGCTCTGTTTCTTTGGCCTTAAACTCTTTCACTAAACGATCGCGCACCATGGGTAGGGCGTCTTTGTGGACCAAGAGGGTTTCAATGGCGTTACAGACTCCCGTTCTTTGGGTTTTGGCATTGAGGGCAATATTTATGGCCATATCCATGTCGGCCTCTTTATCAATATACATGTGGCAAAGGCCTTGATAGTGAGCAATAACCGGCATCTTGGCGTTCTTAGTGACATATTCGATGAGGCGGTGACCTCCGCGAGGGATGACGACATCAATATATTCTTCAAGCTCAAGAAGATCGTTAATAACTTCTCTCTTATCAGAGGCGAGCACTTGAACACTTTCTACTGGCACCATTCCTTCAAGTGATTGGTGGATGATCTTACCCAGAACTTCATTCGTATGCTTGGCCTCTTTGCCACCTTTAAGAATAATGGCATTTGAGGACTTTAAGGCCAAGGCCGCACAGTCCACGACAACATTGGGGCGACTTTCAAAAATCATTAGAATAACCCCAAGAGGGACTCTCTGCTTTTTAATAGTTAATCCGGCTTCGTTCTTGGCCTCGGAAAAAGTTTGGCCTACAACTTCTTCTTGCTCACTAATTGAGCGCACGCCGGCCACCATTTGCTCAATGCGGGGGCGATCTAGCTTTAAGCGATCGAGCATGGCCTGGTTGAGGTTAATCTCTCGACCATAGGCGAGGTCCTTTTCATTTTCTCTTTCAATGAGATCAGCATTCTTTAAAAGTTCTGAAGCCATTTTCTCCAACACCTCTTTTCTTTGAGAGGGGCGCAACCCCATAAGCTTTTTTGATGCTTCTTTTGATTTTCTCGCTAATTCTTTCATTTTTAATATCCTTTCTCTTTATCTATTTTTCGTTAACTTGTTGAGAGGGGAGCTTTTCATTGATGACGAGATTATTGGTTTGGATAATTTCTACTGAGTTTTTAAACCCGAGAATATTTTCAAACTCGTCACTGTGCCTTTGTTTGATCTGCTTAATCTCTTCAGAGTCATACTCACAAATACCACTGGCAAAAATTTTATTCTTAAAGCAGATATCAATGCTGTCGCCTTTATAAAAAGAGCCCAAGACATTGGTGACTCCTTTAGCAAAGAGGGATTTGCCATTGATGAGGGCCTTGTAGGCTCCTTCGTCCACGTGAATGGTGCAATTGGGTTTTTTGGTGGAAAGAAGCCATGCCTTCTTGAGTTCGGGATCAAAGGCATTCTTTGGTGCAAAGAATGTTCCCACCTTCTTTGTAAGGGGATCAAGAATGAAGCGCTCATTCTCTTTTGAGCTTAAAACTGCCTTGATTCCCATGGGAGTCACTTTCGTGATGGCATGTACTTTTGAACCCATGCCGCCGCGACCAAAAGAGCTCTTCGTGGAAAAGTCGAAGTGCTCTAGCTTGTCACCATATTCAACCCTATCAATAAACTTGGCCTCGGGGTCTTCTGGGTCACGATCATAAAGTCCTTGAGCACTAGTGATCACGAGGAGGGTATCAGCGTTCACCATCTGTGCTGCTTGCGCGGCCAGATGATCATTATCGCCTACGGTATTTTCTTTGTAGGAAATAGAATCATTCTCATTGAGAATGGGAACGATTTTATTTTTTAAGAGAACTTCAATGGTTTGCTTGGCGTGAAGAAAACGCCGGCGATTTCTGAAATCGTCGTGAGTGAGAAGAATTTGCGAGCAGATGCCGTCATTTTCTTCAAAGAGGGTGGTGTAAATATTGATCAGAAGGGGTTGACCAATAGAGCTTGCCGATTGCTGCAGGTCAACGCGACCTTCTCTTGGTAGGTGCTCTTTAAGGTAGGTTTTGCCTAAACTTACGGAGCCCGATGAAACCAGGATAACTTCAATCCCTGCCTCCATCAGATCCACAATGTCTTCAACCAATATTCTGAGTTTTCTGCGGTCACAACGGCCATCTGACTTGATAACAACGTTGCTACCAACCTTTATAACGAGTCTCTGGGTACCTTTGAGCTTCTCTCTTAATTTTTGCATGGTGGCGTAAAACCTTGATGGGAAAGTGTTTTGTACTTGCGTGCTACTTTACAATGACTCGTTCCTAACGGCGCGTTGAGAATAAGATAATTAGGAATAATCGAAGTGATCTAAATAAAAAACGAAGAGCCTTTTTTAAGAAAAAGTTTTAAGGCCAATGGCAGTGGGGCACTAGAGATTTTTGCCAAAAATGTCTAATCGAAAAACTTCATTTTAGTCTATGTCTAATAAATAAAAATTTAAGATAGCTCTTTCCTATGTTGCAATAGTTTTTACTTAATAGAATCATTATTGAACTCACTTTAACATTTAAAAAAAAAACCAAGGAGAACTCATGAAGTTTAAGTTAAAGACTTTAAACTTGTTGATGGTTTTGGGGCTATTTGCATGCTCTAGTCAGTCAACAATGGATAAAGCTCAAAACTTTGAACCAGGTCAGGCCAAGCCAAATACCTTTTGGTGGCCAAATCAAATTGACCTTTCACCACTGAAAGATCAAATGCCTCAATCAAACCCTTATGGCCCTCGCTTCAACTATGCCAAGGAGTTTAAAAAGGTAAACCTTAAGCAACTTAAGAAAGACATCAAGCAGGTGATGCTTGATTCTCAAGACTGGTGGCCCGCTGACTGGGGTACCTATGGTGGTCTCTTTATTCGTCTCGCTTGGCACTCTTCAGGGACTTACAGAGTCGGTGATGGCCGTGGTGGTTCTGATGGTGGTCAGATCCGTATGATGCCTCTTAACAGTTGGCCAGATAATGGCAATCTCGACAAAGCGAGAAGACTTCTTTGGCCTGTGAAGAAGAAGTACGGCAAGAGAGTATCTTGGGCGGACCTCTTTGTTCTTTCAGGTAACGTTGCTCTAGAAACCATGGGCTTTAAAACTTATGGATTTGCTGGTGGTCGTGTAGATGACTGGGAATCTGATCTCGTTTATTGGGG
>JAUIBX010000042.1 GCA_030427595.1 Bacteriovoracia bacterium
CTATTTGTTGGCGCACTTATGAACCTCTATTTACCTGTGGGAATTTTCGAAAGCCTACCGGAATGGAGCCAAAGAATTGTGGTCCTCGCTTTGGTATTCCTTTTTATATTTGCGCCTCGGCTTCAACTCCTATAGCGGCCAGCATGATGATGAAGGGGATGAGTCCCGGCACTGCCCTTATTTTTCTCTTGGTTGGACCGGCAACCAATTTCACGAATATCGCTGTTCTTCAAAAGTATATTGGTAAGAAGGGTATTGTGATCAATGTGGTGGCGATTGCTGCAGTGGCCCTGTTTTTGAGCTTTTTGGTGGATGGGCTCTATCAAAGTTTTTCGTGGCCTACTCTTTTTAAAATTGAAAAGTTACATGGAGAACATGCTAGTCTCTTAGATCATATACTTGGTGCTTTCCTTTGTGTTCTTATGGCCAAGGGAATTTATAAAGAGAAAATCGCTCCCTATTTTAAGAAAGAGGAGCAGGGTTCATGCTGCGGATGAAAAGTTACTTTATTACGGGGGGAACAACTGGTCTTGGCTGGGAGTTGGCCCAAAGTTACCTAAGACAAGGTGCCCGTGTTGCCGTTTGTGGGAGAAACCTCTCTAAACTTACCGCTAATGCCCATGATCGCTATCCTCATCTCAAATCCTATGAGCTTTCTGTAACTAATAAGGAAGCGATGGCAAAAGCGATTGAAGACTTTGCCAAAGAGGGATTGGATGTGGTCATTGCTAACGCTGGCATTAGCCACGGCTCAAAAAGTAAGTGGCCTGACGGCGATGTTTCTCGCTCCATCATTGAGACCAATGTATTGGGCGTTCTTAATACCTTCACACCGGCGCTGGAGATTTTTAAAGAAAAGGGTAGTGGTCATATTGTGGCGATCGCTTCGGTTGCCGGCTTTATTGGGTTACCTGGGGCAAGTGCTTATTGCGCCTCAAAAGGTGCTGTCATTCAAATGTGCGAGAGCTACGCCCTTGATCTTCCCCGCTGGAATATAGATGTCACGACCATTTGTCCTGGCTTTATCGATACTCCTCTCACTCAAAAAAATGACCATTCCATGCCCTTTCTCTTAAGTTGCGAAGAAGGGGCAAAGCGTATCAAGAAGGCGATCGATAAGAAAAAAGTTCTCTACGTTTTTCCATGGCAAATGGCCCTCGCTATTCACGTTCTTCGTCGTTTGCCGCGTTTTCTCTATCGTAGATTTATGAAATTACCCTTTGCGGATTACTCAAAGTGCTAATACTTTCCCTTGAGGATTTTAAGGAGTTTAAGATGAAAAAAATGACCAACCTTTCTCTGATTCTTATGCTTTTTATTGTTATAGGGTGCCAGGAGCAGACGAAGACTGTCGCCTCTCAAGATGGGGTTTCCGGTGCCGCTACTTCAGCTCCTATTGCGGGTTCTAATGAGATTGATTTTGAAAAGAAAGAAAAAGATGAGTCCTGCGATACGGAAGAAGATTTAGAAAAACAAATCGAAGAGGCCAAGAAGAAGCAAGAGGCCTTCAAACTTCAGGGCGGAGATAGTGGCTGCTCTACCGATGCAGCTCACTAATACCTTTTTTCTATAAGATCCTTAGAACGTAAGAGCTGGGCAGCAATGTCATTGATAAGGCGAGAGGTTTTCTTGCTTAGCTCTTTACCACCAATTTTTGCCTGAAAATTTTCAATATCTACGAGCATGGTCTTTTCGGGATCATGCCAGTCCTTTAAAAAGCGTTGATCAAAGAGGATACCCTCTTGAGCGTCAAAGACCTGGGCCCCAAATTCTCTAAAGCTACCTTGAAGGGTATCAGGATTGAGGTTTGAAGAGCCTCCTAAAATGACTTCTCCATCAACACAGGTGATTTTGCGGTGATTTTTTTGATGGTACTCTTGGGTTGTTCCGTCGGGAAAGGAAGCCGTAAGACCTAGAGTCTTACGCGCACGCACCTCAATACCATACTTCAGCATTTCAGCGATAAAAATAGTATTGGGAAGACCGTTCATGCCAAAGTTGCCATTATGATCAAGAATAATACGAATTTCGATTTCAGGATTTTCGATTTTCTTTTTAATAAGCGCATCAACAATATACTTGTCATAGAGAAAGAGCTGCTCCATATGGATGGTCTTTTGAGCTTTAATGATCATATCGATAAGGATATTTCTAGTATTCTTAATGGTACCATCCACATCGGCTTCGGCCAGGCGGATGGTCTGGCGCCCAGTAAAGGGGACTTTGTCTTGAGTGATAGCGAAACTTTTAAGAATATTCATTTTAAGAGGAAGATAATTCTCATTTGAGAAACCTTCTTCTTGAAAGTAGAACCACTTCCTTTCCTTGGGGTCTTCAGTTAGTGCCGCTTCAATATCGCGGTAGTAACTATGTTGAACAAGGCTTGCCGCTGGTCCCTCTACAAGAATGGCATCGTCGTAGTAATAGCCACCAGAATGGTCCGTCCAATTTTTAGAACCAAAGTAGGCCTTGGGGTATAGGGTGTTTCCATCAATCACAATGACTTTAGAGTGATCAATTTTTGACTCATAGTAAGAATGTTGCTTTTGAAGAGCAGGAAAGGTCTGCTCATCTTTTTTAATGTAATCACTTAAGCCAAAGGGAATGCCTGAAGGGTGACGTTGAATATTGGCCTGGAGAAGAAAGAGATGCTTCTTGAGAATGGGGGAGTTCTCACGGGCTTTTTTGATATACTCAAAAACGGGCATCATCTCTTCAAGCATATTGTAGTGGGTGGCATAGTCATGAAGAATGAGGACTTTAAAATTGGGATTTTCTGCGGCCTTTAATAAAGTTTGCTCAATGAGAAATTCACTTAATGTTGCCCCAATGGTGCCACCAAAGAGAAAGATATCAATAAAGATACTTTCCCGTGCTTCACCGATGAGGTCTCTAATCTTGGCAAAGATGGGGTCTTCTCTAAAAACGGGGTGACCATTATCGCTTGGTCTCATGGGCATTTCGATATAGGGCTGATCCATATCAAGAACCCCTCCCTTGAAAATGACCCTTTCATTAAGCCAGTTTATACGGTCGAGATCCACTCTATTTTCGCTTATTACTTTTACTTTATTACCAGGAATAAAGCCAAGGTAGCTCAGAGGAGAGTGGTATTGACCACTAAGGTGATCTTCAATTTTAAAGGTGAAGAGCTTGGTATTTTGGAGTGCCGTTATAAAGGCTTCCGTTTTTCCAACATCAGCAATGAGTTGGGCCTTCTCTTTAATAAGAGGTTGCATTGTTCTAAAGAGGTTTTGGGTTGTTAGCTGACCATGTTCCGTTAGAGTCCTCAAAACATTAAGAATGGCGGGAGCATTTTGAGTTTGAGGGTGATCTATTGCATCTCTTAAAACAAGGATTTTATGGATAAAGATAAAGTTAAGAACTTGGATAAGCTTTTTCTGATTAGGATTAATGACTTTATAGTGAATGATCGCCTTTAGAAAATGAGCTGGCAGGTCTGTGTCGAGGGCCTCAAGGAGCTTGTAGGCTTCTTCTCTCTTTTCTTTTGTAAGGTCTTTAAGGTTATCTTTAAAAATCTGAGAGTCCTTAATGGCCTTTTCTTTGAAAAGGACAGGGTAGGTTTCTAGGTAGAAGTTTTGAGTTAGGATTCGATCTCTTATAGAGAAAGAATTGGCCCTTACGATGGCCGGTAGAGCAATAAGAAGAATGAG
The DNA here is from genome assembly GCA_030427595.1 of Bacteriovoracia bacterium. Taxonomy (GTDB): domain Bacteria; phylum Bdellovibrionota; class Bacteriovoracia; order Bacteriovoracales; family Bacteriovoracaceae. Next base: position 3,675 of record JAUIBX010000042.1, read on the forward strand.
GGGAATGACGTGAGCTTTAATCACTTTTGCCCCCTAAACTTTGAATGAATTTCTCCTAATTTAAAGCTGTCGATAAGCTTGAGACCATAGTCTCTAAGAAGTTTTTGGGAGATAATATGCTGAGCCTCTCCTAGAGTAGGTCCTCTGAGGTCAGACTTCTTAAAAGATGTGCTCATCTTTGATTTCTTGCTAAATTCACCCTCTTTAAAGTCATAAACAAGTTTATCGAGTCTGGTCTCAAAGAGATAATCTCGGCCTTTAAAGTTGAGAACACCATGAAGATTCATCTCACTGGTCTTGATGACTTTGTCTTTATAAGCGAAGAGGCGACCAATGAGGGAGTTCTTATGAAAATTGTCAGGGAGGACCTTACCAAAGTGTAGCTCGACGCGGTCAAGGACTGGTTTAGGATTCTCTAAGTTAACCTCTTTGTAGAGATCAACTGTGACAAAATTTTCTTTTACGCCAATGCGATTTTTTTGTTTTAGAGACTTAAAGTGAACCATATTGAGGCGGAAGTCTTCATCCTCAATAAAGGGCTTGTTATTAGCAAGCTGAGGCGCTCTAAAGTATCTTCTTAGACGAATAAAACCTTTTACTGCTCTTTTCTTCGGGTTAGGAAGTTGAAGCTGGGGCACCATATCCATGACCTTAAACCAAAGTGTGACTTGACCGCCTTTATACTGGTATGTTTGATCCCCAAAGGGAACAGGAGTTTCTAGAATTTTTTGATGGAAGGGCTTCTCTTCAGATTCCACTAAGCTTTTAAGAGTGCCTTTCTTAGACCAATTGATGAATTCATTTGATTTAAGTTCCTCATCATAACCAAATTGGGCCTGAACCCGAGGGGTAAAGTTGAGGTCAATTTGAAAGGTGCCATTGGCGATCCTATAAACCTTGACGGTCTTTACAAAGTTGTCGATTAAATTGTGAATGAGGTGACCTTTGATGAGGGTAGTAAGACCTTTGTCATGGGCCTCGATGCCTTCCTCACTTAATTCGGCATCCTTTTCAATCAGACTCGTGCGAATACTTTCATGCAAGGTCTTTCGCATAGTATCCTTGATGTACTGATTATCCTTGTCGCTTCTAAAGTTCAGGCCAAGGTCATAAGAGAGATATTTTTGGTAAGTGGGATAGGAGAAGAAGTCGCGGTAAATCTCTAGGCTATCGGGATCAAAATCGAGAAGAGCACTAGGGGTTCTACCATTTTCTCTCTTATCAATTTTTAGTTGAGTGGCCCATAGACCTTTGTGTTGGCCCTGGCGAATTTTTACCATGAGCATATTGGTAGCCGTTGCCACCCACAACACGATAAAAAACCAGCTTAAACTGAAAGTTTTGAATTCAGATTTTTCTTTCAAAATCCCCCCGCAAATTCTTGTCGGTATAAAACCAAAATAATTGAGGGGATGGAGGCTGAAAGCTTTGTATATTCAGTAGCTTAGAGAGATTATTTTTTCTTTATTTTCTAGAAATTTTTTCGACGATAATACGGCCTTCGCCATACTTCCAAGTGACCTCGAGCTCTCCCACTTGGTGAATGAAGGAGCGCTCGGGATCTTTGGTGTAGGCCGGTCTGGGATCCCAGCAAAGGGTTTGCTCAAGGAGAACCAATTCTTCATGACTTAGCTGAGGATTGAGCCCCTTTGCCTCCTCAGAAAAGTGGACGGGAAGGGCTTCAAGCCTCTCTGTCTGATCCACCCAACCATTTCCGGCCTGAGGAAGAGAGTCCCACATGGAAAGATAGGGTTTGAGGTCAAGTAACGGACTTTGATCAAGAATATCAAGGCCCGAAATGGTCAGGCTAAAGTCTGGATTAGTAGATTCTAGTTTAACAACGGATAGGCCAATGGGATTTGGTCTGTGCGGAGAGCGAGTAGCAAAAAAACCGAGCTTCTCCTTTCCTCCTAGTCGGGGAGGCTTGATGGTCTCGCGCCAAGAATCACTTTGATGGCACCAATAGAGGAGCCATAAATATTGAAAGCTTTCAAGCCCTCTCAAAGTGTCTTCTCTAGCGAAGTCTTTTTCAAAAGTAATGGTGCCCGTGACATCCGGGCACAGGAGAGGTTGGCGGGGAATCCCAAGCTTTTGCTTGAAGGGGCTGTGAATGGTGCCGATCCTTTTGAGTTCCACTAAAACCTATTCTTCTTCTTCTTGGTCATGGTATTCGAGATACTCGTCCATGAACGCGAGCTTGTTTTTGTCGGCAACGCGATCTACGTAGAGAACACCATCGAGATGATCAAGCTCATGTTGAAAAACTGTGGCGGCAAAACCAGAGGCCACCATGCTTTGCTTTTCACCCTGAATGTCAGTGTAATCAACTTTGATCTTTGAAGGGCGCTCTACATAACCACGCAGGCCAGGAACAGAGAGGCAGCCTTCCCAAAATCCACTGGGAGTATCATCAACTACTGAGATGGTTGGGTTGATGACCACAAGAATATCAAAGTCCAATTCAGGTTCTTCTTCATTCTCTGGTGCGTCGGGATAGCGAGGGTTGTCTTTTGGGACACCAACAATGGCGACCTGTTTACTGACGCCAATTTGAGGGGCTGCAATACCAATGCCCTCTTCCGCTTTCATTGTTTCAAACATATCGGCAACAAGGTCTTTGAATTCTTTAGATTGAATTTCACTTTCAGAAACTGGCTCCGCTTTGACTCTTAGAGTCGGGTGCCCCATTTTAAGAACTTCTCTTACGGCCATAAATCTTCCTTTTTTTAGGTCATTGGCAACTGTTTCATATCTCATGCTTACCCGATAGAATAAAGGACGGCCATATGAGGAAGAAATTATGAAAGTTTTATTTGTTTGTTTGGGCAATATTTGTCGTTCTCCAGCCGCTGAAGGGGTCTTTCTCCACGTTCTCGATGAGAGGGGCCTCTCATCACAGTTTGTGGTGGACTCAGCCGGAACCAGCTCTTTTCATGTGGGGGAAAGGGCCGATGCCCGTATGCGGGAGCATGCAGGGAGACGAGGCATAGAGCTTCCTTCCCGTGCGCGCCAATTTGTCGCCAACGACTTCAAGACTTTTGATGCCATCATTGTGATGGATGACTCAAATTATGAAAATTGCCTGAAGCTCGCCAAGAGTGATGAAGACCAAAAGAGGCTTTTGAAGATGGCAGATTTTTGCCCTCAATCTGGGCTTTCTGAGGTTCCCGACCCTTACTATGGTGGGGCCCAAGGTTTTGAACAGGTCTTGGATATGGTCCAAGAGGGCTGTGAAAACCTCCTCAAAAAATGGGGCTACTAGAGCGTGGCGGACAAAAACTATATTACTCCCGGTGGCTTTAAGCGCCTCCAAGACGAGTACGACTTCTATAAGAAAGAGGAGAGACCGCGCATCACTAAACTTGTGGCCTGGGCAGCATCCTTAGGGGACCGCTCAGAAAATGCGGATTACCTCTATGGCAAAAAGCGACTACGAGAAATTGATAGAAGGTTGCGCTTTCTAACCAAAAGAATTGCTGAGGCCGAAGTTGTTGATCCTCTGGCGCAAAGAGCACCAAAGATTCAGTTTTCAGCAACCGTTACACTGGAGAGTGAAGATGGCGTCACTAAGGTTGTCTCCATTGTTGGTGTCGATGAAACGGATGTCAGTAAAGGCCGAGTCAGTTGGCGCTCACCGTTAGGACGATCGCTTCTTGGCAAGGAAGTGGGTGATACCGTAGAGGTTCGTGCCCCTGGTGGGACGACAGAGTTTGAGATTTTAGATTTTAAATACCAAGAAATTGAAATAGAGGAGTTCCACTATGATGGTCCAAGTGAAAGTGAGTCTCGGTGAGCTTGTAGATAAGTTAAGTATCTTAGAAATTAAGAAAGAAAAAATAAAAGATTCAGAGAAACTCATTCATGTAGAGAGAGAGCGACACACTCTGCAGGAGACCCTCGACTCTTTAAAGCTCAAAGGAATTGAAAACTTTCAAAAGGAACTCAAAGAGGTGAATTCTCAGTTGTGGGATATTGAAGATCGCATAAGGGAAAAAGAGCGCGATAAAGAATTTGATCAAGGCTTTATTGACCTCGCTCGTTCCGTCTATATCACCAATGATAAGCGCTTTAAGGTCAAGGCCCGCTGTAACGCTCACTATGGCAGCGAATTGCAGGAAGTGAAGTCCTACGAAAAGTACACCGAATAGTGATTTGAAGGAGGTTTCTCCTTTTCATTTTTTAGACGTTCTTGGTAATATTCTCCCATTCCATCCGTAATCATAAAGATCGCCTTTGAGGAGTGCGCCATGGCCAGAGGGACCAGCGAAATACCCGTTGAACTAAAATACAAGCTTTACGAAAAATCTGTTCAAAATCACATGGCGGATATTGAGTTTATTGAGGATGAATTTAAAAACCTCAGAGGGCGTAAGCCTACCACTCTCAGAGAAGATTTTGGCGGTACTGGAGCTATGGCCTGTGATTGGGTTAAACAAGATAAGAATAACTTGGCCTGGGCCGTTGACCTTGACCCTGAGCCCATCAAATACGGTAAAGAAAATCACTATACCCGTCTCAATGAAGAAGAAAAAACGCGCATGACTTATATTCAGGGCAATGTCCTTGAAAAGTATGATTTTGATACTGATGTCATTGTCGCTTTTAACTTCAGTTACTTTATTTTCAAGCGTAGAGAAGACCTCTTGAAGTACTTTAAGAGAGTCCGTAAATCCCTTAAAAAAGACGGTGCTTTCTTTGTAGATATTTTTGGTGGGACCGAGTGCTTTCAAGAAATGGTAGAGGAAACAGAGTTTGGTAAGCACAGTTACTATTGGGACTGTGACCGCTATAACCCTCTTACGAACGAAGTTCTCTACTATATTCACTTTAAGCATCAGGGTATCAAGTACGAGAAGACCTTTGTTTATGATTGGCGTCACTGGACCGTGCGTGAGATCACTGAACTCATGGAAGAAGCCGGTTTTTCTAAAGTCCTGACTTACTGGGAAGGTGAGGATGAAGACGGTGAAGGTGATGGCGAATTCTATCAGTCTCGTGAAGAAGAAAACTGTGAGTCATGGGTTACCTATATTGTAGGTCTCGTCTAATTTAATAAATTAAATTGTGAAACTCGAGGTCCTTACTTTGTTTAAGTGAAGGCACGTTGAAGACCTGAGAATTGGTTGAGAGGCAAAGTATTTTCTTTTGACCCTCAGTATTTTTCATTAGGTTTAAGGCTTCTTTAAAGACTTTATCTAACCCAGGGTAAGATTTTTCAACCTGAAGAACATAGAAGTGGCGTTGAAACTGATCCGCAGTAAAAAATGATTTAGATGATTTTGGTGCCTGAAGGATGTGCTTTTCAAGAATGCCATCTAAGAGGTAATCAAACCAAATAAAGGGTCTTTCTCTCTTATCAAGGGAGTCATCCGTCACCCATAAACAGCCCAATGTTTGTGGGTCTACCTGAGCTAGGAAGTCTTCTAGGGAGGTGAGAACTTTATTCTTTCTTTCCACGAATACCGTCTAGTACACCGTTAATAAAGCGACCTGAGTTTTCTCCGCCATAGACCTTGGCCAATTGAACGAGCTCATTGATGACCACTTGGTAGGGAGTATCAAAATAGAAAAGTTCTTCAGCTCCTACCATCAGGATACAACGTTCGACATGGTCGATTTGGTTGAGGTTCTCTCTATTGGTCGTCGCCTTAATCAGCTCTTCGAGGCGACCCATGTGTTGGCTTACACCTTTTAAAAGTTTATTAGCAAAGAAGAAGTTTCCATCGTCGATTTGGTTATTTGTGTGCTCGTCATCGGGAGCCACGTAGCTTTCTTTAAAGTCAGAGATACGCTCTTCTAATTCCTCTGAACTTATGGAACTTGAGAGAAAGCTTTCTTTAAGGTCTTGGTTTTGTTTGATAAAGAGTTGAAAGAGGAACTTAACTGCGAATTCTCTTCCTGGGGTCTTATTGTGGTCTGTGGAGGTCACCGGAAATTCCTTTATCCCCTAAAGTCTTTTTGTCCATAAGGGGTTGATGGGGGCGCATATTCTCATTAAGAATATTAACGAAATCTTCGATGTTATTAAACTCCCAATAAAAAGAAGCAAAGCGAACATACGAGACCGGATCAAGTTGATAGAGGTGTTCCATCACGTAATTGCCAATGAGGTCAGAGCGAATTTCTTTAACATTTAGCTCACCCAGGTGGCGCTCAAGTCCATCAATAAGGTCATGAATCTGATCACGTGATACAGGTCTTTTTTGGCAGGCCTTGGTAAGGCCTTTAACGATCTTTTCACGGTTGTAATTCTCGCGGCGTCCATCGGCCTTAACAAGGGCCGGGAGTTGCTGAGTGAAGTTCTCATAGGTCGTAAAACGCTTGTCACACTCTTCACAACGACGGCGTCTGCGCACGGCCATCCCATTTTGGAGGATGCGCGTTTCAATAACTTTTGTATCTTGAGCGTGGCAGCTTGGGCAGTGCATAAGTAAACCTTTATTACTTGAAAGTTTTACCCCGACTTAAAAGCCTTTGCCAATCTTAACGCTTTGAGTAGCCGTTACTTTTTGCGCTATGCCTTCTTTGCTTGAGAGGGTTTCGGTAACCTAAATCTACCTATTATTTGCGCAAGGATGCTTATGAAGTTTCAAAACCTCACCCTCTCACTTTTTCTTTTGGTCATCTCTTTCTCAACATTTTCTTTTGACGCAGGAAAATTTGAGCAAGAGCAATGTCAACAAACTCTAGTTCCCGGGTCACGGCCAGGTTTTTACTCAGTGAGAGAACCGCTCGTTTTTAATAATGGCAGCTTCCTGACCTATCTGCAAAAGATCACCTTTCGCGATGAATCTTTCTACGTGGTTCAAAATGATGTGAAGTCTTACCAGTTGCGTTCAAACTTAAGGAAAGTGCGTGACTTCGTTATGGTTGATGATCATGTGTGGCTTATTGAACAAGAGGACCTCATTGAATTTGATGGCAGAGGAAGAGAGCTGAACCGTTATCGGTATGCTCCTATTCTTTCAAAGACCCAAAAACCGAGAGGGATGGACTTGAGAGAGAGAAAAATTCTTTTGGCCCAAGGTTCATTAGGCCTTCTCTCGTTTGATCTCGATAGTCGTACCTTTCAGCAACTTCACCTCGTTAATACTCAGCAAGAAAATGGTCATCGTTCGCTAGCAACTTCCGTAACTTGGGTGGGGAATACGGCCTATATCGCTCTTACAGGCAACACGCAAAACGCTTTTAATGGGGTTGTTGTCTATGACCTCCAGTCGAATCAAATGACCAATGCTTCTGGGTATCGCCGCTACCGTTCAGGAGTTCTTGATCCTTATGCAAAAATTTACTTCTTTCAAAACTATCTTTACTTACAAAATGGTGGTTGGATTCATGAGTTGGATCCACAAGAGTTAGCAAGTAAGGAGTTTATTCGACCCAAGTGGCTCCCTATTCGTCATGACCATCAAGGAAGAAATCTTTTCTTAAGAATTCGAGGGGATTTTATTTTTGACGGAGGGGAAATCTTTGGCTGTGCCCTGGTCGAAAGAACTCCAACCTTGGCACAGCGAAAGCTTTAATTTCTTAGTAAACGGGAAAGTCGCGGCATAAGGCCTTAACCTCACTAGCGACTTTCTCGGCCTCTGCTGGATTGTCTTTATTTTTAAGAACACGACCAATCCAACCTGCAATCATGTCCATATGCTCTTCTTTCATGCCACGAGTGGTAATAGCTGGAGTTCCAAGGCGAACACCTGAAGTGACAAAGGGAGAGCGCTTATCACCGGGAATCATATTCTTATTACAAGTGATATGAGCCGCTTCAAGCATTTTTTCTGCTTCTTTTCCTGTCAGGCCAACAGAGTCCACGTTCACAAGAACGAGATGATTGTCCGTTCCACCAGAAACAATTTTGATACCTTCATTTTGAAGAGCTGAAGCTAAGCGCTTAGCGTTTTTAACAACTTGTTCCTGATAAGTTTTAAACTCAGGTTGTAGAGCTTCGTAGAAAGCAACAGCTTTTGCTGCGATGACATGCTCAAGGGGGCCTCCTTGAATACCTGGAAAGATATTGAAGTTGGCCTTCTTTGCAAGTTCCTCATCGTTTGTGAGAATAATCCCACCACGAGGACCACGAAGAGTCTTGTGAGTGGTTGACGTGACATAGTGAGCGTGAGGCATCGGGCTTGGGTGAACACCTGCTGCTACAAGGCCACTGATGTGGGCCATGTCTACAAGAAGGTAAGCACCGACTTCGTCAGCAATTTCACGAAACTTTTTAAAGTCGATTGTACGTGAGTAGGCCGAAGCACCGGCCACAATCATTTTAGGTTTTTCTTTTTTAGCAAGTTCACGAATGGCTTCGTAATCAAGTTCTTCTTTTTCGGTATCGAGACCGTAAGACACAACATCGTAGAGCTTGCCAGAAAAGTTAACAGGGGAGCCATGAGTGAGGTGACCACCTTGAGAGAGGTCCATTCCCATGATCTTGTCACCTGGCTCTAGGAGAGCAAAGTAGCAGGCCATATTGGCCTGTGAACCAGAGTGGGGCTGCACGTTGGCGTATTCAGCACCATAAAGCTCTTTGAGACGATCAATGGCAAGTTGTTCGGCAGAGTCTACAAATTCACAGCCACCATAGTAGCGTTTCTTGGGGTAACCTTCTGCATACTTATTGGTAAGGATTGATCCTTGCGCCTGCATAACAGCAGAGCTGGCATAATTTTCTGAGGCAATGAGCTCAAGCCCTTCTTCCTGGCGCTTTCTTTCAAGGTCAACTAGCTCAGCAATTTGAGGGTCCATGGCCGTGATACTTTTTGAGTTGGGATGAAACACTTTAGACTCCTTCTCTTTTGAGAATGAGAGAACAGTTTGTGCCACCAAAACCGAATGAGTTATTGAGGGCATAATCTGGACTCGCCTTAATGGATTTATTGGGAACGTAGTTGAGGTCACATTCAGGGTCTTGCTCTTCTAAGTTGATCGTTGGAGGAAGATCGCCTGTATGAAGGGCCATGGCACAGAATACTGTCTCCACACCACCAGCGGCTCCAAGAAGGTGACCTGTCATCGACTTGGTTGAGCTGACATGAAGGTTGTAGGCGTGATCGCCAAAAGTTTTCTTGATGGCATTTGTCTCGCCGATATCTCCGAGTGGAGTCGAAGTACCGTGAGCATTGATATAGCCTACTTGCTCAGGCTTAATTCCTGCCATTGAGAGAGACTGCTTCATACATTGCATGGCCCCTAGACCTTCAGGGTGAGGAGCTGTGATGTGATAGGCATCAGAACTTGAGCCGTGGCCAACAACTTCTGCATAAATTTTAGCGCCACGAGTTTTGGCCTTATCGTAATCTTCTAAAACGATAATCCCTGCACCTTCACCCATAACAAAACCGTCACGTCCGGTATCAAAAGGACGTGAAGCTCGCGCAGGCTCGTCGTTGCGACGAGAAAGAGCTTTCATATTAGCAAAGCCACTGATGGTCATATCGGAGATCACACTTTCTGTACCACCAGTGATCACGACATCTTGGCGACCTGTTTGGATTTCCATTGTCGCCGCAGAGATGGCATGAGCCGCTGAAGCACAGGCACTGGCAATGGTGTAGTTGATCCCTTTCATGTCGTATTGAATAGTGATGAGACCAGAGGCCATATTGGGAATGATCGATGGGATAAAGAAAGGTGAAACTCTTCTTGGGCCCCGCTCAAGATAAGTTCTGTGTTGGCCTTCAATATAGGGAAAGCCCCCCATTCCAACACCAAGAAGACAGCCTACTTTTTCTGGATCGTAGCCACCCCAATCTTTGGGAGTGAAACCAGCGTCGCGAATCGCTTCATCAGTACAGTGAAGACCAAGATGAATAAAGCGGTCATAACGAGCTTGTTCTTTTTCTGGAAGGATATCTTCTGAGAGTTTAAAGTTTTTAATTTCACCGGCAATTTTAACGGCGAGGTTTTCAGTATCAATTTGTTCGATGTGGGAGATGCCTGGCTTGCCTTCAACAGCATTGGCCCAAACTTCTTTGAGGTTGTGACCTAGGCCACAGGTGATTCCCATCCCGGTGATGGCGACTCTTTTCATAACTTACCTCATGGTTGGATTTTCGCCTGCAAGTATAGCTTCAAGTAGGGAAGGACGTCTATTCAGGATAGTGTTAGAACGCCCGTGCGAATGATGCTTCAGGCTAAATAAAAGAAACATTCTCAAATAAAAAAGGCTCCTTTCGGAGCCTTTCTTTGTATTTGTTTTGTACTTCTTATTGCTTAGTTTCGAGGTACTTAACAACGTCGCTTACTTTCTTAAGACCTTCAGCATCTTCCTCAGGGATTTCGATACCAAATTCGTCTTCCATCTTCATCATAAGCTCAACAATATCGAGTGAGTCGAGGTTGAGGTCGTCGACAAAGCTTGTGTCAGTTGAGATTTTTCCCATGTCAACTTTAGTAGCGTCGCTAATAAGTTTGATGACTTTTTCTTCCATTTCATTCTCCTAAATTTATATCCAAAATCATTACATGAATTGGTTATCTAAATATAAAGTCCACCGTCAATTTTGATCGTTTCACCAGTAATATAAGAACTGGCATTGCTTAGCAAGAAGTTTACGAGATTCGCGACTTCCTGCGTTGATCCAAAGCGCTTCATAGGAATTCCAGAGAGATAGCTCTCTTTTGTTTCCTCTTTAAGGGCATCAGTCATGTCTGTATCGATAAATCCCGGGCAAATCGCATTACAGCGCACATTCTTAGCGCCGAGCTCTTTGGCCAAGGATTTGGTCAGTCCAACCATACCCGCCTTAGATGCAGCGTAGGCAATTTGCCCTGCATTTCCCATAAGTCCAACAATGGAAGAAATATTTACAACACTGGCGTTTTCAGCCCTTAAAAATCCACGACTTAAAACTTGGCTGACCATGATAGCACCCTTGAGGTTGGTGTCGATGGTGGCCGCCACATCTTCTTCTTTCATGCGAAGAACAAGTTGGTCGCGGGAAATACCGGCGTTATTAACAAGTCCCTCAATAACTCCATGCTCTTTAGCAAAGGCATCGAGAGAATCTTTCATTTGAGCTGTGTTGGTGACATCAAACATGACTGGAGTGGCATTAGTCGCCCCCAGTCCTTTGAGGTGTTCGACCATTTCATTGGCCACACCTTCTTTACCTTCGCGGTAATTGAAAACAACATGGGCTCCTTGTTCGGCCAAGCTTTTAGCGATGGCACGACCAATCCCACGGGTAGCACCTGTTACGAGAACTTTCTTTCCTTTTAAATCTTCAAATTGTGCTTTCATGAAAGAACCTCCTCGAGTTCTTCAAAGGCGCCCTCTTTATCAAGAGAGATGACTTTAATGTTGCGATTAATTTTTCTCAAAAGTCCCATAAGAACTCTACCCGGACCCACTTCGATCACAACGGTATCGTCAGAAAGAGTTTGGATACTTTGAGTCCAGCGAACCGAACCATCAACTTGTTCGATAAGGTTCTTTTTAACAACATCACCTGGAGTGTCTGCTGGGTATTCTTTGGCATCGATATTGGCAATGTAGGGCACCATGGTTGGTTTGAAATCAATGGTATCTAAATGAGTCGCAAGTTTTTCTCTTGCAGGCTTCATAAGAGATGAGTGAAAGGGTGCTGAAACATTGAGCTCCACACAGCGGTGAGGATCAGTGATATTTTCTTCAAACCACTTAACAGCGCGGTCGCAGGCTTCAGCATGACCAGAGATGACTGTTTGATTGGGTTCATTGAAGTTGGCCGGCATAACTTCGTTTCCTTCTTCAGAAACTACTTTACAGCATTCTTCAATTTTTTCCATAGGGATCTTCATCACAGCAATCATTTTGCCTTTGCCTGCAGGAACAGCTTCTTGCATGTAAGTCCCTCTGAGATTGACGGCCTTGACGGCGTCTTCAAAGCTAAGAGCTTTTGTTGCAACGAGAGCAGCATATTCACCAACAGAGTGACCAAGGACGCGGTCAATCTTTGTGTCTTTTCTTTCAAGAACCTCATTGAGCTTTTCAAAGAGAGCAACCGAGTGCGTGACGATGGCCGGTTGAGTATTGGCCGTTAGCTTAAGTTCCTCTTCAGGTCCTTCAAGCATCATTTTCTTAATATCATATCCAAGGGAAGAGTTGGCCTTTTCAAGAAGATCAAAAGAAGAGTGACCTTCTAGAGCACTTCCCATGCCAACATATTGTGAACCTTGGCCAGGAAATACGAGAGTTACCGATTTCGTCATAAAGACCTCCTGCGGTTTAATTAGTATCTGAGTAGAGTAGCGCCAAAGGTAAGCCCGGCGCCAAAGGCGTCGAGAAGAACAACATCACCACGTTTGATACGACCATCTTTGATCGCCTCATGAAAGGCGATAGGAACAGTAGCTGCTGAAGTGTTGCCGTAGTTTTCAATATTCACAATCATTTTTTCCATAGGAAGCTTAAGAAGCTTCGCAGTGGTTTCAATGATACGAATATTTGCCTGATGGGGAACAACCCAATCAATATCTTCAAGACTAAGACCTGCTTTCTCAAGGCAAACGCGGCCATTGTCAGCAAGTGTTCTGGTGGCAACCTTAAACATTTCGCCACCTTTCATTCTCATATAGTGACTACCTTCTTTGAGGTGATGCTCTTCAATAGGAGTGACGGCTCCACCAATGGGTTGATCGAAAAATTCAGCGCCTTTTCCGTCTGCTCCAAGGTGAGTGGCAAGAATTTGAGACTTTTCACCCTCATCAGCTTGGCCGACAATAGCAACACCACAACCATCACCAAAGAGGATACAGATAGAACGATCAGTCCAATTGACTTCACGGCTAAGCATTTCCGAACCAACAACAAGAACATTCTTACACATTCCAGTTTCAATAAAGCTGTTGGCCATATTTACTCCGTAAACAAAGCCAGAGCATGCCGTGGCGATATCGAGGGCCGCACACTTATTAGTCATTCCTAATTTTTGTTGAAGAACGGAAGCAGAATTTGGAAGTTTGTAGTCTGGAGTAACTGAGGCAAAGATGATCATGTCGATATCATTAGGCTCAAGTCCTGCTTCTTCTAGGGCTTGCCATGTCGCACGCTCGGCCATGTCAGTTGGGAATTCTCCGCCATCAGTTTTACAAATACGGCGGGCCTTAATCCCTGTTCTTTCGTAAATCCATTCGTCGCTGGTTTCAACCAACTTTTCGAGATCAAAGTTGGTCATGACTCTTTCGGGGAGGTAGATACCTGTTCCTTTGATTTTGGCGTGAATGGCACTCATAAGCTTTCCTTCGGTTTATTATCATGACAGCGTGACCTCCGGCCGTGTGACGGGCCACTCCTCCTCTCGGTCACATACAGTCCATCCTGGACCATTCCATGGTGGCACAAAAAAAGCCTCTACAATGAGAGGCTTAAACTATTCGATATGGTATTCAAAAGAACTTCTCTAAGTTTGACAAGACTTAGTGAGTACAGAAGAAATCTATATTTACTCTTCAGTCTCGCCTTCTTCTTCAGCTACAGCAACTGTGAGGTATTCTTTACCCTTATAGTGACCACAAGCTGGGCATACAGTGTGAGGAAGAACGTGTGAACCACAGTTTGAACAAGACATTGGGTGCTTGCGGTATAGTTTGTGGTGTTGTCCAGCTCTTCTTAGACCTTTACGAGATACAGATGTTTTTTTCTTAGGTACGGCCATTTCCGACTCCGATTATTTCAACTTTAACTTTAATTTTGGCTTTAAGCTGTAAGTATTTACTAAAAGAGCACCGCTCCTTCAAGTCCTTTTTGAAAAAAGTACTACAAACGGGTCACGGGTAACAGGGGGCAGGTTACAGGTTGTTTTTTACCGGTATCCGGTTTCTATTGGACGTTTTGGTGCTTGCAAGTCCCTGTATTTAGGTCCTGACCACACTCGGTACAAAGGCCCAAGCAGTTGGGGTCATGGAGGGGGAAGTGGTCGATATTCATAAAGAGGTTCTCGTGAACCATCTCCGCGATATCTGCGTTACCCTTATCGTGAAAATAGAGGGCATATTCCTCATTTTCAGTGAAGACATCATCAAGTTCTTCAAACTCTGGTTCCTTTTCTAGGCGTTGAGGAACAAGGCAGGACTGAAAGTGGGCCTCCACTTCTTGGGAGGTGAGCTTGAGGCAGCGGACGCAGGGAGTCATGTACTTCGCCCTTATATTGCCTTTTACGAGGAGGTGATCGCCAAAGGGCTTGCCTGATTTTCTTTTAAGAGACAGATCGCAGGCGATGGACCCCAGAGAATAGTCCTCTTCTTCGCGCTCAACACCTTCCTCTAGTTCATTAAAGAGATCGTTAACCCATGAGCATGTTTCATCGAGTTCGTATTCGGTGGTTTCATCAAAGACAAAACTACCAAGCTTCACGATGGCGTCAATTGAGTTAAGGGGTGCTTTCTCGCTCATAATAGATGTCTCTTTTGTTAGATTATGACCCCATCTCTACAGAATTTACGCCCAAGGTGTCTACCTTGTTGTTATTATTTTAGGAAATAGAAGGAGAGCAAATGATTGTTGTTATCGTGGGCTTTATGGGAGCTGGGAAATCAACCTTGTTAAAAAAGTGGCGAGGAGAGTTTCCTGGTGAAGCCGCTGATTTAGATGAGTTGATCGCCAAGGATCTTAAGATCAACCCTTTGGAGCTTGGAGACTGGATTCGCGCCAATGGTCTTAAGGAGTTTCGCCAAGTTGAGACCAGGGTTTTAAAGGAAGCTCTCAATCTCGACGGTTCTTTGCTTCTGTCCTTAGGTGGAGGGGCTTTTCATCGCGAAAATAGAGAACTGATGGCCTCTTTTAAATCCACTCATTCCTTGTGGGTTAAAACTCCAGTTGAAGAATGTTGGCGGCGCGTTAAGAGTGATTCCAATCGACCTCTTGTGGGCCAAGGTGAAGAGGCCTTTAGCGAACTCTACCACCAAAGAAAGCCTGATTATGAGCAAGCTAACTATCTATTATCTGGTGAAGGTGATTTTCCATCTTGGGCCGAATTCTGCAAAAAATACAAGATCCTCTGATTAATGGACTGAAAGGGGCCAGATAGGGCATAATTTGAAGAGGTTGTGGCCACGAAGGCTTTGCCAAGGGAAAAAATTATGGATAGATTCAGCCCCATGACATCACACAATAAACTTTCTGCATCAAAAGACTCACCAAGAAATAGAAGAGACCCTCTTAATAAAGAGACCACGCAAATTGTTGTGGCCCTTCTTTGTCATGATTTGCAAATGGGGAAGAAACTTTCTGATCTTTTTAAACAAGTTGGTGTTCATCCCTATGTTTGTACGACATTAGGAGAATTTTGGGGCCAGACTCTAAAAGAGGCGCCTCACCTCGCTCTTGTTGATGTCAAGATGATGAGTGAAGGGGATTATCTTTTTAAAGATCATCCCAAAATTATTTCTCAAGAGATGCCAGTTTCTTTTTTCTTCGATGGAGATAGCGCACCTCTGCTTTACTCCACCTACGATATTTTAAACCTCGGCTATATCGATAGTCGTATTAGTCTTTCTGGCCAAGTGAAAGCCGTTCTCAAACGCTTTAATAGTTACCAAGGCTGGCAAGATCGTGCTCATGCTGCTCTTGAGTCTGAAGAGCTCCTCGATAAGAAGCTCACTCACATCGTTGAAAAAACGGAAGAGCTTAAAGAAAAAACTTTTTATCAGTCTTATCTTAAAAGTCTTCAGGGTCGCTTAGAAGTTGAAAAAGAAAGTGAAGATTTTCAAACAGCTGTGGCACGAGTTTTTTCGCAAGTAAAAGAAATGCGTTCTTTTACCTTTCTAGAGCTTTCACCCTCTGGACAAAAACTGATTTCACCTAAGTTTCAATTTGATAAGTACGTTGAAATTCCCTCGCTATGGCTGGGAAAAACATGCGCCAAGGGTATTGAGTTCTTTGCCCAAAATATGGCTTCTCAAATTTGTTTAGAAATGATGGGAGGAGACCTCATGTCCCTTCTCATAAGAGGGCGCCGTGAAGAGCCCGATATGATGATTTTCATCCGAGTAGAGGGTGAGGAGTTTCTCGCCAACTTCGATTGGGAATCTTTTGAGCGTTACCTCAGTGGTCTCTATTGCTACTATGGCTGGCGCTCTCTCAATGAAAATGGAGTCGCTCAAAACCTTGGTCAATCATGGGATCTCTTTCATGCCCTAGATGACATAAAGTATGGTGGTTTGCCTGAGTCCCGTATTCAAGGTGGTTATGACCGCTTCAGTCTCGTGGGAATTGACTTTCACGCTCTTGTTGACCGTGCTCTAGAGCAAGGTGATATGCGTTTTTATTGGAAGAAATTTTACAATGACTTCATGGCAGGTCTAGAGACACAAAAGGGTATCTCCTTTAGAAGTTTTCACCATAGCCCACGCTTTTCTTTTCTTCTTGTAGAAAAGGACAACCTTGAGCATGACCTTTCTCAAATCAAGAATTACTGCGTGCGCTATCCTTATTGGCGCTACTTTGAAGATGCCGATGTCGTTCTTGGCGCGAGTTTAAAACCTGATGTTCGCCTTGTCCCCATGGCCCCACAGGCCATTGAAAGATGGGTTAATGGAGAAGCGGATCTTTCTCTAGCTGGCGGAGGTCTTACTTTAGAAGCGCCAAAGAAAGCGAAGAAAGGTTTCTATCACCCAGGTAACGAACAAAGCATGTAATGGAAGCTGCGCGATTAGGAAGTTATCTTCTCGTTCATCTCAATAAACTCAAAAAGAATATTGATTCTTTGCGCGAGCATTATCCTCAACAGGAAATTCTCTTCATGGTTAAGGCCGATGGCTATGGTCACGGTCTTGTGGAAATCGTAAAGTCTTCCTTTCAAGATATGGGTGTTAAAGAATTTGGAGTCGCGACTCTTGGTGAGGCAATGACTTTAAGAAAACACCTACCTAACATACCCGTTGAGATTTATGTCTTTAGTGACCTGCAATTTCATCAAAGTGACCTGGCAGAATGCTATCTGGAAAATCGCCTGATTCCGGTTTTAAGTCATGAGCAAGATTTAAAAATTTTTCTTAAAGAGGAGCGCTTTAAACACCTTCCTCTTTGTTTAAAATTTAATACAGGGATGAATCGTCTGGGCTTTCCCTATGAAAAAGCTGAGGAAGTGATTGCTTTATTGAAGCAGCATGGTCGTGGCGAAGTTGATCATCTGATGAGCCACTTTGCTAATGCTAGCATGCCGATGGATAAGAATAATCGCAATATTTGGCAAAAAGAGCGTTTTAAAGAGGTTAAAGAGAAGTTTCAAAAAGCAGGAATTTCACTCAAGGCGACGTCTTTGGCGAACTCTGGTGCGCTTGAGCAAGACGAATGTAAGGATGAAACTCATATTAGGCCTGGACTAATGCTCTTTGGTCCTACCTCCATGGCACCTCAACACCTGAGAAAGAGTTGGTGGCAAGGTGTGATTATTTCAGAGCTTAAGACAACAGTTCTTCATACTTTCGATGTAGAAAAAGGTGAGCCTCTTGGTTATGGCTCCATTCCTGCCCCAGAGGAGGGAACGGTGGCCATCATCGCTATGGGTTATGGTGATGGTATTTCGACTCGCTACCGAGGTGCGACTCTTTATCATAAAGGTGTGGCGGGAAGAATTTGTGCTCGAGTCTGTATGGATATGACCTTTGTTCTCTTCCCCAAGGGAACACCAATTTCTCGCGGAGAGGAATTTACTATTTGGTCGGGAGATCCTGAAAAATTCGGGCAATTGTCCCATGAAACAGAAACTTTACCTTATGAGTTGGTTATTCAGCTTACAACTCGCGTTCCTAGAATCTATCAGCTAGACTAGTTTCATGAGTACCTCTTCTCATGAAGCCAAAGAGCTTCCCTTTTATTTAAAACCTGTTGAGCAGCTTGGTGCTGCCATCATGGAAAACCTAACAGGTCTTGGTCAGTTCATCTCCTTTGTGATGAAGGCCTTCTTTTGGTTTGTGAGACCTCCCTTTCGCTGGAAGCTCTACTTT